>NZ_QTXM01000021.1:0-45890 GCF_003461645.1 Alistipes sp. AF14-19 | reverse complement strand
ATCGTAAAATTGGTCTTGTTAAAGATGCTTTATTTTAATTCAACCAACGGGTATTATCTATTTTCTAATAGAGCTGTGTTTAAAGAATTGGTGCGAGCTTCTGAGGGTGTGCCCCGAGATATGATTAATATTTTTAATTTAGCTTATTTTGATGCTCAAAAGCAAAATAAAAATAAGATAGATAAGCCAATTATTTTATCTGCAGCAAGAGATTGGTTTGAAAAAGATAAATTTACAAATATTGATGATTCTCTAAATTATGTTTTACAAAGAATTGTGACAGAGGTAATTGGTAATCGTAAGGCTCGGTCATTTTTAATTCGTCGAGAACTTGAGAGGAATGATGTGATTCAGCGATTATTTGATGCTCGCGTTATACATTTTGTAAAAAGAGGGTATGCAGACAAAGATAATCCGGGCGTACGTTATAATATATATACATTAGATTATGGGACGTATGTAGATTTATTGAAAACAGCTAAAAAACCAGATGGTTATTTGCCATTGGATGAGAATGTGTCTTCTAAGGATCTTGTTGTGCCATTTGATGACAAACGAAGTATTAGAAGGATTATTCTAACAGAGGAAATGCTAAAACTAAATTAAAAAATAAGATTAAGAGTTGGAATACTCACTGTGATGTTCGTATTTAAGTTGTTGATATGAATTATATTACGATGTAATTTCGAGTCCTCCTCCCGCTACCAAAGCGGACAATTCTACGGAGTTGTCCGTTTTTTTGTTTGCCGGAATGAATGGTCGGGCAAACGGCGCGCTATTTGCAGCAGCAGTCGATACCATAAAATTTCCAAAGCCATGAAAGAGAACAAAGACACCGCCTGCGAACCTTGCGAGCAGAATTTCGAGCGTAACATCAATCGTTTGGTTAAAGAGGGCAAGGCTCCGACGCCCAAAGCCCGTCAGCAGAAAGAGCATGAAGTGAAATCGGCTTTCGCCGAAATCGGGAAGGAGCGTAAATAGTCCGTTTTCCGCGCCGCAAAGGCAAGGGGCAGGTCCGTCCGGACCTGCCCCTCGTCGTTTATTCGGCCCTGCCTGCCGGACGCCTGTTCCTGCCGGGCATTCCCCGCAGGTCGTCGCCCAGGTCCTCGCGCGCCGCATCGGCGATCCGCATCAGCTCCTCGACCACTTCGGGATGCTGGTTCTGAACGTCGTAGCGTTCGCCGGGGTCGCGGCGCATGTCGTAGAGCGCCAGCGGGAATTCGTGCCCTTCGGCCACCTTGCCCGGGCGTCCGCCGTTGCCGGGCGGGAATGCTTCGTAACTGCGGCCCGGATGGGCGAACACGAGTTTGTAGTGTCCGTCGCGCACGGCTTCCAGGCTGTTTTTCCGGTAGTAGAACAGGAACGACGTGCGTGGCGCGGCGTCCGGCACGCCCTCGAACAGGCTGCGGATGCTTACGCCGTCGATTTGCTTCGCCGGGAGCGGCGTGCCCGCGATCTCCGCGAAGGTCGGCAGCAGGTCGATGGACGAGGCCAGCTGGTTGCAGATCGTTCCGGCGGGCGTCGTCCCCGGCCACCACACGATGCACGGCACGCGCTGCCCGCCTTCGAAGGTGGTTCCCTTGCCTTCGCGAAGACCGCCCGTCGAGCCGGCGTGGTCGCCGTAGTTGATCCACGGCCCGTTGTCCGAAGTGAGCACGACGATCGTATTGGAGGCCGCGCCGCTCTTTTCCAGCGCCTTGAGCACTTCGCCCACGCTCCAGTCGATCTCCATCATCACGTCGCCGTACAGTCCCTGCTCGCTTTTGCCCTTGAACTTGTCCGAGACGAAGAGCGGCACGTGCGGCATGGAGTGGGCCAGGTAGAGGAAGAACGGGCCTTCGGACCTGCGTGTGATGAAGTCGACGGCATGTTCCGTGTACCGGGTGGTGAGCTGCGCCTGGTCCGCGGCCGAGACCGACGGGTTGACGACCTTGCGCCCTTCGTACAGCGGCAGCGGCGGATAGGACGACGTCTGCGGATGGTGGGGCCACATGTCGTTGGAGTAGGGCAGCCCGAAGTATTCGTCGAAACCGTGGTCGAGGGGCATAAGCCCCGGGCGGCATCCCACGTGCCATTTGCCGACGATGGCGGTTGCGTAGCCGGCTTTCTTCAGGTTTTCGGCCATGGTCTCCTCGTCGGGGTTGAGTCCTGTTTTCGATTTCGGACCGAGCGCCCCGGCGAATCCGATGCGGTTGGGGTAGCATCCCGTCAGAAGCCCGGCGCGCGAAGCGCTGCTGACAGCCTGGGCGCTGTAATAATTGGTGAAGCGCATGCCTTCGGCGCAGAGCCGGTCGATGTTGGGTGTCCGGTATCCGGTGGCCCCCGTTGCGGTCAGGTCGCCGTAGCCCATGTCGTCGAGGTGGATGAGCACGATGTTCGGCGGCTGTTGTCCGGGGTGTTTCGGGTGTGCGTCAGCGTGCTGTGCCGCAGGAATTCCGGCGAAGGTCAGCAGCGCCATGCCGGCGGCCGGCCTGAATCTCGATGGGTTCATTCGGGTAGGGTGGGTCCTTGTCCGGGGATGCCGTTTCGTGAGGCCGGGACCCGTTTGTCTTCACGAGACGGACATGACATTTCACAAAATTAATCTTTTTTCCGGAAAATGATTATCTTTACGCGGTTTAATGAGCGGTGATTTATGGTTAAAAAGAATATTCTGGGGACCATCGGCACGACCCCGATGGTGCGGATCAACCGGCTGTGCCCCAATCCGAACGTGAAAATATTCGCCAAACTCGAAGGCTTCAATCCTACGGGAAGCATCAAGGACCGC
The DNA here is from genome assembly GCF_003461645.1 of Alistipes sp. AF14-19. Classification (NCBI taxonomy): domain Bacteria; kingdom Pseudomonadati; phylum Bacteroidota; class Bacteroidia; order Bacteroidales; family Rikenellaceae; genus Alistipes; species Alistipes sp. AF14-19. Next base: position 43,120 of record NZ_QTXM01000021.1, on the reverse strand, counting down.
ATTGCGCTGCGGATGATCGAGGCCGCCGAGCGGGACGGACGGCTGACGCCCGGCAAGACGATCATCGAACCCACATCGGGCAACACGGGCATCGGGCTGGCCATCGTGGGGATCGTCAAGGGCTATCCCGTGGAGATCGTGATGAGCGAAGCGGTGTCGATCGAACGGCGGAAGATCATCCGCTCCTACGGTGCGAAGGTGATTCTGACACCCGCCGAGGAGGGGACCGACGGGGCGATCCGCCTGGCGCGGAAAAAGGTCGCCGACGCTCCCGGCAGGTATTTCATGCCCGACCAGTTCGCCAACGCCAGCAACTACCTGGCCCACTACCAGTCGACGGCGCTGGAGATCTGGCAGCAGACCGGCGGCAACATCGACTACCTCGTCTGCGCCATCGGGACTTCGGGGACGCTGATGGGTCTTTCGCGTTTCCTCAAGGTGATGAAGCCCGACATCAAGGTCGTCTGCGCACAGCCGATCCGCGGCCACTACATTCAGGGGCTCAAGAACATGGAGGAGGCCATCGTGCCCGACATCTACGATCCGTCGCAGATCGACGTGCAGGAGATGATCGAGAGCGAGGAGGCGATCTCCATGGCCCGGGAAATCATCCGCAGGGAGGCGATCTTCGCCGGCATGTCGAGCGGCGCGGCGATGCTGGCTGCGGTGCGTACGGCGCAGAAGATCGAGCGGGGCAATATCGTCGTGGTTTTCCCCGACCGGGCCGAGAAGTACTTGAGCACGACGATGTTCGACGAGTTCTCGGACTGATCCTCCGTCCGGAATACTGAAAAAGCCTGCGGCCGTTTCGGCCGCAGGCTTTTTTCGGGGAGGGAATCCCTATTTCTGCCTGTCGTAGGCTTCGACGCCGCTGCGGAGGAAATCGACGAATCCCTGCACGTCGAGGTCGTAGCCGCGGGGCGGAACCAACTCCTTCCCGCCGCGCCCCTGCAACACGTAGTAGGGCTGGGCGTTGACCCCGAAGGTCTTCAGCGCGTAGTAGGAGTTGATTTTGCCGAGGCTCTTGAGCACCTTGCCCGCATCGGTGGTCACCCATTCGCTCTCGGGAAGCACTTTCTTGTCGTCGGAGTAGAGCGCCACGATCACGTAGTCGTTGCGCAGGATGTCCAGCACCTGCGGGTCGGACCATACGCGGGCCTCCATTTCGCGGCAGTTGACGCATCCGTGGCCCGTGAAGTCGATGAAGAGCGGCTTGCCGACCTTGGCGGCGTATGCCTCGGCCTCCTTGAGATCGAAGAATCCTTCGAGGTTGTGCGGCAGGTGGAGGAAGTCGCTGTGTTTGGGTTTCTGTCCGTCGACGGTCAGCAGCATGCGCGCCTCGCCGCCTGCCGGGGCCGGTCCGGAGCCGTCCTGTTGTCCGATGACGAAGTCCTGCGTGTGCAGGGGCGGCAGGTAGCCCGAAAGACCTTTGAGCGGGGCGCCCCACATGCCGGGGACGAGGTAGACGACCAGCGAGAAGGTGACGATGGCCAGCGCCAGGCGTCCTACGCCGAGGTAGGGCATGTCGCTGTCGTGGGCGAACTTGATTTTGCCCAGCAGGTAGAGACCCAGCAGCGAGAAGGTCACGATCCACACGGCGAGGTAGATCTCCCGGTCGAGCAGTCCCCAGTGGTAGGTCTGGTCGGCCACCGAGAGGAACTTCATGCCCAGCGCGACTTCGATGAATCCCAGCACGACTTTCACCGAATTGAGCCATCCGCCGCTCTTGGGCAGCTTCTTGAGCATCGAGGGGAAGAAGGCGAAGAGGGTGAACGGCAGCGCGAAGGCGACGGAGAAGGCCAGCATCGTCACGATCGGACTCCAGAACTCCCCGGCGGTGGATTTGATCAGCACCGAGCCGACGATGGGTCCGGTGCACGAGAACGACACCAGCACGAGCGTCAGGGCCATGAAGAAGATGCCGGCAAGGCCTTTGGAGTCGGCTTTGGAGTCGGTTTTATTGACCATCCACGAGGGCATCGTGATCTCGAACGCGCCGAAGAACGATGCGGCGAAGACCATGAACACCAGGAAGAAGAGGATGTTCGGGAGCCAGTGCGTGGCCAGCCAGTTGAAGATGTCGGCCGTCACGGCGTCGCCGCCCACCAGGCGGGTGATCAGGATGATCGCCGCGATGGGCAGCGTGTAGAGGGCCACGATGAAGAACCCGTACATGCCGGCGCGGATGCGGCCCAGCGCGGGGCTTCCGGAGCCTTTCATAAAGAACGAAACGGTCATCGGGACCATCGGGAAGACGCAGGGGGTCAGGAGGGCGGCGAAGCCCCACAGAATGGCTTCGATGATCAGCCCCCACAGCGAGCCGCCGCCTGCGGCGTCCTTCTGTGCGGGAGCGATTTCGGCCGCAGGGACGGTTTCCGGTGCCGCGGCGCTCTCCTTGGCCGGAGTTTCCGCGGGCTGCACGGCGGGCGTCGCACCTGCGGGCAGGGTGATCGTCAGTTCCGTGTCGTCGGGCGGCAGGCAGCTCGTATCGTTGCAGATCATCCATGCGAGTTCCGCTTTGACGGTCGCCTGCGGGGCCGTGAGTTTCACGCTCTGGGCGAACTGCGCCTTTCGGGCGAAGGTTCCGATCTCCATTCCGAACGTTTTGTCGTAGTGGCGTTCGGGACGGGTCAGCTGCTCGACGCCTCCTTCGAGGACGGCGCCTTCGCCCGGGGTGAAGGTGATCGTCGTGGCGTTGGGCCCGCCCTCGTAGGGTCCCATGTCGTACATGTGCCAGGGAGCCGGAATGGATGCTTCCAGCACGATCCGGTAGGTCTGGCCGTCGAGGTGCTGCACCGAGCTTTTCCAGCTGACGCTCTGCGCCGAGACGGTCGTGGCGATCATTGCGGCAAGGACCGGCAGGAGGGTGCGAATCAGTTTGTACATAGTCGTGTCGCTTTTTATATTTCGGACAAATATACGGGTTTTTTACGGATAAATTGCTACATTCGCACGATGATTCGAATCTCGCTCGTCATTCCCACCCACAACCGTGCCGCACAACTCGTTGCGGCGCTCGAATCCGTCGTGCGGCAGGATCTTCCGCGCGACGAGTGGGAGTGCGTGGTGGTGAGCAACAACTCCACGGACGACACCGAGGCGCGTTTCGCGGCCTTTGCCGCGGCGCATCCCGGGTGCGGCCTGCGGCTCGTCGCGGAGGAGGGACCGGGGGTGTCGTACGCCCGCAACCGCGGACTGCGGGAGGCGCAGGCGCCGCTGGTGGCCTTCATCGATGACGACGAACGGGTCAACGAGGGGTTTCTGCGCGCCTATCTCGAATTCTTCGAAACCCGTCCCGGGGCCGTCGTGGCCGGGGGGCGCATCGTCGCCGAATACCCCGCGGGACGTCCGGCGTGGATGTCGAAATACGTCGAAATGCCGATCGCCAATCCGATGGATTTCGGAGAGCGGGTGCGTCCGTTCCCGGCGGGACGCGTTCCCGGGGGCGGCAATATGGCTTTCCGCCGTGCGGGGCTGGCCGGTTACGGGGGGTTCGATCCGACGCTGGGGCGCGTGAACGGCGAGTTGATCGGCGGCGAGGAGAACGACTTTTTCGAACGTCTCCTGCTCGGCGGCGAGACGATCTGGTATGTGCCGGGGGCGGTGATGTGGCACATCATTCCGCCGGCGAAACTCACCGGGGCTTATTTCCGGCGGTTGAGCTACAACGTCGGGGTGAGCCAGCGGCTGCGGGCCGAAATCCACCGCCGGCTGCCGAAGACCTTCGTGCTGGAGATCGCCAAATGGGCGGCGACGCTCGTGTTCTGCTGCACGATGCCGCCCCGCAAATCGCGGTGGCTGCTGCGCATGCGTCTGGAAATCAGCCGGGGGCTGTTTACGAAAATTAGAAATTAGGAGTTGCAGACTTTGGTCGCATGCGATAAGCCCCTCCCGAGGGAGGGATTTGGGGTGGGGCAGAATTGTAAATACGGCGGAACGCTGGGCGACAGCGAATTCTCCGGAAGAAAATTGGTTGTGATTCCGGTATGCGCTGCTGTTTTAAATACAAAGGGCTGAACATTTGTTCAACCCTTTGTATTTAAAACAGGTACTTTTCGTTTTTGACCTTGTTCACCAGCCGGTGGATGTCGGCCCAGGCCTCCTCGCCGAAGGTCGTGCCGACGACTTCGATCACCTTGCCGGCGGTGATGGCGCCGATCGTGCCGCACTGGCGCAGCGAAAGTCCGTCGCAAAGCCCCGCCAGGAATCCGGCGGCGTAGAAATCGCCCGCTCCCGTGGTGTCCACGCGCTTGGCCGCGGCCATGATGCCCACGTGTACGACCTCCTCGCCCTGTTTGATCAGCGCGCCTTTCGTGCCGATCTTCACGACGGCCAGTTCGCACATCTGCGAAATGGCCTGGAGGGCGTTCAGCGGCTCGGCCTCGCAGGTGAAGGTCTTGGCCTCGTCCTCGTTGGCGAAAACGATGTCGACGTGCTCGCTCACCAGCCCGCGCAGGAATTCGAGGTTCTCGGCCACGATGTTGAAGCTGGCCAGGTCGATGGCGACCTTCAGGCCGCACTTCTTGGCCGTACGGGCGGCCTTGAGGATCAGGTCGTGGTTCTGCACCAGATAACCTTCGACGTAGAGGCAGTCGTACCCCTCGAAAATCGACGGCTCGATCTCTCCGGCCGAGAGTTCGAGCGCCGCGCCGAGGTGGGTGACCATCGTGCGCTCGCCGTCGGCGGAGATCAGCGACACGCATTTGCCCGAACGCTCCCTGCCCCGGAAAATGATCGGCTCGATGCCGAGGTTGTCCAGCGCCTGCACGAAGAAGTCGCCCGTGGTGTCGGGGCCCACCTTGCCGATGAACCCGACGCTGCAACCCAGCTGCGCCATGGCGCGGATGGTGTTGCCGGCCGATCCTCCGAGCGAGAGGGAATAGGGGAGTCCGGCCACCGATTTCGAAATTTCGGTCTGGAGCCGGGTGTCCACGAGGCTCATCGAGCCTTTGGCTAATTTGAACCTCCCCAGCACGGAGTCGGTTTTCAGGTTGACCAGCATGTCGGTCAGGGCGTTGCCGATGCCAATTACGCGTTTCATTCGCTTATGTTCGGGTTTTTGTTGAATTCGTTTGCATTGCGGCCGTTCGCGGCGGGCAGGCGGAGCTGTCTAAATCGACAGGATTTTCACCAGTTCCAGCGCTCCGCGGTCGATGCCTTTGTCGTGTTTGATGGCCTTGGCGAAGGGCACGTAGACGATCTTGCCGTTCATCGTGCCGATCATCACGTTGCGCTGTCCGTCGAGGATCGCCTCGATGGCCGCTTCGCCCATGCGCGAGGCGAGGATGCGGTCCACGGCCGTCGGCGAGCCGCCGCGCTGGATATGGCCCAGAATCGTCACTCGCGCGTCGTACTGCGGGAACTCCTTCTTCACACGTTCGGCCAGCGCCGTGGCGCCGCCCGTCTTGGGATTCTCCGCGACGATCACGATCGCCGAGTTCTTGCTCTTGCGGAACCCGTGGTTGATCAGTTCCGCCAGCTGGTCGACCTCGGTCTCCATCTCCGGGATGATCGCCGCCTCGGAACCCGTCGCGATGGCGCTGTTGAGCGCCAGGTAACCCGCCGTGTGGCCCATCACCTCGACGAAAAAGAGGCGTTCGTGGCTTGACGCCGTGTCGCGCAGTTTGTCGACCGACTCCATGATCGTATTCAGCGCCGTGTCGTAGCCGATCGTCGAGTCCGTGCCTCCGAGGTCGTTGTCGATCGTTCCGGGAAGCCCCACGATCGGCACGTTGTATTCCTCGGCGAAAAGTCCCGCGCCGGTCAGCGATCCGTCGCCGCCGATCACCACCAGAGCGTCGATGCCCGCGGCCACCATGTTGTCGTAAGCCGCCTTGCGGCCTTCCACGGTCTTGAACTCCTCGCTGCGGGCGGTTTTCAGAATCGTGCCGCCCAGCTGGATGATGTTGCTCACGCTCTGCGATTTGAATTCAACGATCTCGTTGAATACCAAACCTTTGAATCCGCGCATGATTCCTTTTACGGTAAATCCGTTGTAGATTGCGCTGCGCGTCACCGCGCGGATTGCCGCATTCATGCCCGGCGCGTCGCCGCCCGATGTCAGAATGCCTATGCTCTTGATTCCGGCCATACTCTCATTTGTTAAAAACAAAACCGTTCAAAGGTACGAAAATATTTCAAAAATTTCAAAAATACGGGCGGCCCAAAAAGGATGCCGCCCGTATTTCCGGGAACTTTTTATTTTAACGCGAATGATTTCCGGCTTCGCTTACCGGGACCGGGCGGCGCTGCCGCGGGCCGTTTTTGCGCTGTCGGCGGCGTCGGTTTCCCGGCGGATCGTCACCGAGGCTTCGTCGTCGGTCTCGGAGGCTTTGACCGAGACCTTCCGGCCGTCGGCGTTGACCCGCAGTTCGCCCTGCTTCTTGTCGACGGTGATGTCGATGGATTTCGAGGGCACGGAGATGTGGAGCGTCTTGCGGCCCTCCTCGATCACGCTTTCGTCGTCGTAATCTTCCAGCAGGCGTTCGAGGGTGGTGGTGTCGCCGTCGATGACGATTTCGCTCTGGAACACCTGTTCGAGGACCCTGCGTTTCGTCCGGAACTTGTCGCCCACGTTCTCGCGGATGGCCACGCACGATACGGCGATGATCGAGGCCAGCCACAGCAGGAAGATGGCCAGCACGGTCTTGCCGCCGGGTTTGCGCGAGGCGATCAGGCACATCAGCACGTAGATCAGCAGGATGATGGGGATGAGCGTGGCCAGGATGCCCAGGCTCGCGATCCAGATCGACACCGTGTTGCCGAAGACGGCGGGCGTGAAGAAACCCTCTCCGCCGACGATCAGGGCGAACATGCCGATGATCAGGGCGCAGGCCGCCATGATGAGTCCGAAGACGATGAACCCGGCGATGATTTTCAGCAGGATCAGCACCACCTTGCCGAAGACCGATACGACTTCGGCGACGATCGGTTTGGCCTTGGCGTCGGGTTCGGCGCAGGCCGTGGCGGTGGCCGCGGTGACCTCGCCGATGGATTGTGCGGTGATCTTCTCGCCGTTCATTTCGAGTTTCTGCCGCGCCGAACGGGCCGCCGGAACGGCGAACCACATGATGAAATAGCAGATCAGGAAGATGCCGAACAGGTTGCCGAACATCGGGCTGAACCAGTGCAGGAAGGGAATCCACCCGAAGCAGGTGAACAGCAGGGGCAGAAACAGCCCGAGGCGCACCCACACTGGGTCGATGTCGAAATATTTGCCGATTCCGGCGCAGACGCCGCCCAGCTTGGCGTTTTCCGTGTCGCGGTAGAGCCGGCGGGGGATGCGCGGCGTGTCGCAGTGCAGGTCGCGGTCGACGCTCTCCCGGGAGATGTCCTCGGCCGAGCCCATCTGCCGGATGATGTTCAGGATCAGCGGTTTCTCCACGATGCGGGTGTTATCCTGCGCCGAGAGGATCAGTTCCGCGATGCGGGCTTCGATGTCGGCGACGATCTCCGCGCCGTCGGCCGTGTCCTTATAGGTTGTCTTGAGGCTCTCGAGGTAGGTTTCGAGGGCCTCGTAAGCGTCGGCGTCCATCGTGAATGCCACGCCCGAGATGCTGCATTTTTTAACCTCTTTCATGGTTGTCGCGTCGTTTCGGAATTCAGAGTTTGCGGATGCTGCCGCCGCTCGACTTTTCCAGCGAAGTCTGGCAGTCGCCCGAGTAGCGGACCGACGAGCCGCTCGATGCGCTGGCGGTGAGTTTTCCGCTGCAATCGATCGAAGCGCTGGCGGCGCTCGATGTGTCGATCGAGGCGTTGACGGCCGAGAATTTTTCGGCGTTGAGTTTCGATGCCGAACTCATGTCGGCCCTGAACGTCCCGGCGGAACCTTCGAGGATGATTTTCGATGCGCTCGATGCGTCGAGCGAACAGCTTTCGGCCTCGATCGAGGCCTCGACCTTCGAGGCGCTCGATGTTTCGATGGTGCAGGAGACGGCTTCCACCGCGGCTTTGATCTTGGCGGCGCTCGAAGCCTCGATGCTGAATTTGCCGGCTTTGAGCGTCGTCTCGCCGATGATCTTCGAGGCGCTCGAAGCGTCGAGCGAGCGGATTTTCCCGTTGGCCGGGACGGTGATCGTGACGTTGCCGTTCTGGATGTTGTTCACCTTTTGATCGAGGGTGGCTTCGAGTTTGCCCTTGACGGCCCGGACCACCACCAGGTCGATCAGGTTGTCGTCGGCTTCGATGCGGATGTCCGACACCTTGTCCGAGATGACGACTTTCACGGCGCGCGAGGCTTCGATGCCGTCGAAATCGGGTGCCGGAACGGTTTTGGTGACGATCTTGCCGCTGCCCTTGATGTTTTTGCCCAGCAGGGGCGCTGCGACGCAGGCGACATAAGCGGTTGCGGAGAGGCACGCTGCGATCAGGACGGCTATCAGCAGGAGTTTTTTCATGGTTTTGTTTTTTGGGGGTTAATTGTTTTTTCCGTGGCGGATGAGTTGGATCTGTCCGACGAGTTCATCCCAGGCTTCGTCGAGCGTTGCGAGGTATTCGCGGCCTTTGTCCGTGAGCGTGTAGTACTTGCGGGGCGGACCCTGCGGGGATTCCTCCCAGCGGTAGGTCAGCAGTCCGGCATTTTTCTGCCGGGTGAGGATCGGGTAGAGCGTACCCTCGACTACGATCATCTCGGCCTGCTTGAGTTCGGCGATGATCTTCGGAGCATACGAGTCCTCGCGGGAGAGAATGGCGAGGATGCAGTACTCCAGAATTCCTTTGCGCATTTGCGCCTTTACGTTGTCTTCAGCCATGGTGCTATGCGTTTAACCTTTTGGGGGCTTTGGGAACGATCAGCCAGAGGATGATGTAAACCCAGAGCGAGAGACCTCCGAAGAAGATCAGGAGCAGGGTTGCGATGCGTACCAGTGATGTATCGAGTCCGAAGAATTCGGCCAGGCCGGCACAGACGCCTGCGATAATGCTGTCTTGGGAACGGAATAACCGTCTGTTTTCGTTCGTTGCCATGATTTTATCGGTTTTTGCTGTTGATATTGAATTTTCGGGCCGGCTCCTCGGGAATGACGATCCAGAGGATGATGTAGGCCCAGATCGAAAGTCCGCCGAAAAGGATCAGCAGGAGCATCAGCAGCCGGATCAGCGTCGGGTCGGAGTCGAAGTACGCGGCGAGACCCCCGCAGATGCCGGCGATCGAACGCTCGGTGCGCGAGCGGTAGAGTTTGCGCAGGGGCGGCTGTTCGGCGGATTCGGTTCCGGTCCCTCCCTCGGCGGACTCGGACCGCTCCGCGCCGCGGGGTTCGCCGAAATCGGCCGGACTGCCCATCTGGGCCATCGTCGCACGGACGACGTCGAGCGTAATGACCCGCATGGGCGAGGCGACCCGCTCGCGGAATATCTCCGCCACACGGGCCTCGATGTCGCCCATCGTTTCGGCGTCACCCTCCGGCAGGCGCCGCCGGATGTCGTCGAAATAGCTGCCCAGTACCCGGTAGGCGTCCTCGTCGAGGATGAATGCCACGGAGCCGATGTTTACGTTTACAGTCTCTTTCATGGTCGTAAAAGTATTGTCGCGGTTTGATGTTTTGCGGGTTTTACTATTATTACAATGCAAATATAATACGAATTTTAGTATTATGTAATACAGAGTACCTCATTTTTTGAAATTATTTTTCATACCTATATTTAGAACGGCGGCAATTTGGGGTTCGGGGGGGGGTATGCGCCGGAGAGGAACTCGCGGTTCGGCGGGGTCTCTTCTCCCCCCCCCTTTCAAAGGGAGGCCGGGAGGGATTGTCTGTCTGGATGCGCGACGCGCATATCGCCCGGCATAAAAAGGGCCGGAGCAACGCTCCGGCCCTGGTCGTTATCGCTGCTGCGACAGTCGTTAGTCCTCGAGCTTCGCCGAGAGGAACTCGCGGTTCAGACGGGCGATATGCGCAATGGAAATCTGCTTGGGGCACTCGGCCTGGCAGGCTCCCGTGTTGGTGCAGTTGCCGAAGCCCAGTTCGTCCATCTTGGCGACCATCGCCTTGGCGCGGCGCGCACCCTCGACACGGCCCTGGGGCAGTTTGGCGAGCGACGACACGCGGGCGGCGACGAAGAGCATGGCCGAACCGTTCTTGCACGTCGCGGCGCAGGCTCCGCAGCCGATGCAGGCGGCGGCGTCCATCGACTCCTCGGCGTCGGCCTGCGAGATCGGAATGGCGTTGGCGTCGGGCACCGAGTTCGTGCGCACCGAGATGAAGCCTCCGGCCTGCAGAATCTGGTCGTAAGCCGAACGGTTCACCACGAGGTCCTTGATGACGGGGAACGCTGCCGAGCGCCACGGCTCGATGGTGATCGTCGCGCCGTCCTTGAACTTGCGCATGTAGATCTGGCAGGTCGTGGCGCCCTGGCTGGGACCGTGGGCCTGTCCGTCGATGTGCAGCGAGCACATGCCGCAGATACCCTCGCGGCAGTCGTGGTCGAAGGCCACCGGCTCCTTGCCCTCGTGGATGAGATTGTTGTTCAGGATGTCGAGCATTTCGAGGAACGAGGTGTCGGCCGAAATGTTCTCCACCTTGTAGCTCTCGAAAGCGCCTTTGGATTTAGCGTCCTTTTGACGCCATATCTTTAATGTAAAATTCATGGTTTCGATTCGATATTAAAGTTCAACGTCAAATGGCCTTAATCTTTGTAGTTGCGCTGTGCGGGGTGCACGAACTCGAAGTTCAGCGGCTCCTTGGTGAGTTCCGGAGCCTGGTCCATGCCCTTGTACTCCCATACGGCGGCGTATACGAAGTTCTCGTCGTCGCGCTTGGCTTCGCCCTCCTCGGTCTGGTGTTCCGTGCGGAAGTGGCCGCCGCACGACTCCTCGCGGTTGAGGGCGTCGCGGGCCATCAGCTCGCCCAGCTCCAGGAAGTCGGCCAGACGCAGCGCCTTTTCAAGTTCGACGTTGAAGTCGTTCTCCTTGCCTACGACCTTCACGTCCTTCCAGAACTCCTTGCGCAGGGCCTGAATCTCGGTGATGGCCTTTTCGAGGGACTCTTTCGTACGGGCCATGCCGACGTTCTCCCACATGATGTGGCCCAGCTTCTTGTGGATGTCGTCCACCGACTGCTTGCCGTTGATCGCGAGAAGTTTCGCGATCTTCTCCTTGACGCCCTTCTCGGCCTCGTCGAAGGCCTTGGTGTCGGTCTTCACCTTCGGGGCCTGGATCTTGTGCGAGAGGTAGTCGCCGATGGTGTAGGGCAGCACGAAGTAACCGTCGGCAAGACCCTGCATCAGGGCCGATGCGCCGAGGCGGTTGGCGCCGTGGTCCGAGAAGTTGGCCTCGCCGATGGCGTAGAGACCCGGGATGGTGGTCATCAGGTTGTAGTCGACCCAGATGCCGCCCATCGTGTAGTGCACGGCGGGGAAAATCTGCATCGGCTGCTCGTAGGGGCTGACGTCGGTGATCTCCTCGTACATGTCGAAGAGGTTGCCGTAACGCTGCTTGATAATGTCCTTGCCCAGACGCTCGATGGCGGTCTTGAAGTCGAGGTATACGGCCAGACCGGTCTCGTTCACGCCGTAGCCTGCGTCGCAACGCTCCTTGGCGGCGCGCGAAGCCACGTCGCGCGGCACGAGGTTGCCGAAGGCCGGGTAGCGGCGTTCCAGATAGTAGTCGCGGTCCTCCTCGGCGATCTGCGAGGGTTTGAGCTTGCCGGCGCGGATGGCCTTCACGTCCTCGAGTTTCTTGGGAACCCAGATACGGCCGTCGTTACGCAGCGACTCGGACATCAGCGTCAGCTTCGACTGCTGGTCGCCGTGAACGGGGATGCAGGTGGGGTGGATCTGCGTGAAGCAGGGGTTGGCGAAGCCGGCGCCCTTGCGGTAGCACTGGAATGCGGCCGAGCCGTTCGACGCCATGGCGTTGGTCGACAGGAAGAAGACGTTGCCGTAGCCGCCCGTGGCGATCACGACGGCGTGGGCGCCGTGGCGCTCGATCTCGCCCGTCACGAGGTTGCGGGCGATGATGCCCTTTGCCTCGCCGTCCTCGATGACGATGTCCAGCATCTCGTGGCGCGGGTAGCTCTTCACCGAACCGGCCGCAATCTCCTTGTTGAGGGCCGCGTAGGCGCCCAGCAGAAGCTGCTGGCCCGTCTGGCCGCGGGCGTAGAACGTACGCGATACCTGCGCGCCGCCGAACGAACGGTTGGCCAGCAGGCCGCCGTACTCGCGGGCGAAGGGGACGCCCTGGCCCACGCACTGGTCGATGATCAGGTTCGAGACCTCGGCCAGACGGTAGACGTTGGCCTCGCGGGCGCGGTAGTCGCCGCCCTTGATCGTGTCGTAGAACAGGCGGTATACCGAGTCGTTGTCGTTCTGGTAGTTCTTCGCTGCGTTGATACCGCCCTGGGCCGCGATCGAGTGGGCGCGGCGGGGCGAATCCTGAATGCAGAATACCTTGACGTTGTAGCCCAGTTCGCCGAGCGAAGCGGCTGCGGAGGCGCCTCCCAGACCCGTACCGACGATGATGATGTCGAGCTTGCGCTTGTTGGCGGGGCTTACGACCTTGATAGCTGTCTTATGGTTGCTCCACTTTTCGGCCAGAGCACCGGCAGGAATTTTAGCATCTAATTTTAAAGCCATATCGTTTGTGTGTTTATTATTCTACAAAGGGGGTGATTAGCATGCGCCTGCGATGCAGGGGCAGAAGAAGTAGACGAGCACCACGGCGGCGAATCCGAGGAATATGATCGTGGCCACGATGTTGGCGATGCACTTCAGGCGGGGATACCACGTGTCGTTGGCCCAGCCCACGGTCTGGAACATCGACCATACGCCGTGCGTGAGGTGGAACCACAGGGCGGCGAACCATACGAGGTAGATCACCACGTAGTACCACTGCGAGAAGGTGTAGGCGATCAGCGAAGCTCCGTCCGCGGGGTCGAGTCCCAGCGAGTTCTCGTGCCCGCCCAGAATCTCCACGAGCTGCATCTTCGACCAGAAGTTGAACAGGTGGATCAGGAGTCCGCCCAGGATGATGAAGCCCAGTACGAGCATGTTTTTCGAAGCCCATGCCACGCCCGGCTCCTGCACCGTCACGGCGTAACGCTGCGAACCGCGTGCCTTGTAGTTGTTCAGCGTGAGGATGACGGCGTAGAGGAAGTGGACGAAGACGCCCAGCGCCAGAACGGCCGTTCCGGCCAGCGCGTACCAGTTTGCGCCCAGCAGTTCGCAAATCATGTTGTACGCTTCGGGCGAGATGATCGCCGTGATGTTCATCGACATGTGGAAGAGGATGAAGAGCACGAGGAACATGCCCGTCACGCTCATTACTAACTTCTTGCCAAGCGAGGAATTAGATAGAAAACAGCTCATAATGATTTTAATTTGTTATATTTGTTAATGATTTGTGTTCCGGTGCTTTTATTTTACGCACGCAAAGATAGCCATTGTTTGCGGAATAACAATAGAAACGGACGGGAATTTTATGCCTGAAAGGAGGGTTTTATGACCAAAAAAGAACTGCGCGCCGCGATGCGCCGGCGGAACCTCGGAATGGACGCTGCGGAGCGCGCCGAAGCCTCGCGCCGGATATTCGGCCGGGCCGGGCGGCTGGAGGCTTTCGGCGCGGCCCGGACGGTGGGTGTTTTCTGCTCGCTTCCCGACGAGCCGGACACGGCGGAGACGCTGGCGCGGTGGAGCGCCGTGAAACGCATCGTGGTTCCGCGCGTCGAAGGGGATGTGATGCGATTCTGCGAATACGACCCGCAGACGCTGCGTCCGGGGGCTTTCGGCATCGCCGAGCCGGGACCCGAGGCGCAGACGTGCGACCCGTCGGAGATCGACCTCGTGATCGTTCCCGGCACGGCGTTCACCGCCGCGGGCGCCCGTTGCGGCCGCGGCCGGGGTTACTACGACAAATACCTCTCCCGGCCGGACGTGCACGCCGTGAAAGTCGGCGTGTGCTTTGCCCACCAACTGGTCGGGGAGCTGCCTGCGGAGCCGCACGACGTGGCGATGGATTACATAATAACGGATTGAATGATGGATGCGAAAGAGTTTGCCTCCGCCTATGGCGAGGCGTTCAGACCCGCCGCGGGACTGCCGTTGCTGTTCTGGTATTCGGACGGGCCGGTGCGTGCCGTGCCCAAAGTCGAAGGATGTTTTTTCAAGGCGCTGGCCGAAGCCCGCGAGGGGTCGGCGGTGAGCCTCAATGCCGCCAATATCGGCTGCGGGGGCGGGAAGTTCTACACCGGCTTTGCACCGATGCCGCCCTTCGTGCCGGCCTTCGTGTCGCAGAAGGAGCACTACAAGCAGACGCCCGAAATGGTGCTGGAGTTCATCGGGCGGCTCGGCGTGCCGGAGGCCTCCGGTGCGTGGCTCAATTTTGCGCGCATTGATACGCCGCAGGCCGCGGAGGCTTTCGGTACGGCCGACGGGGCGCTGTTTTTCGCCACGCCCGACATATTGTCGGGACTGGTGTCGTGGGCCGTTTACGACAACAATGCCGACGATGCCGTGTGCGCGCCCTTCGGGTCGGGATGCAGCGCCGTCGTGACGCAGGCCGTGCGGGAGAACCGCCGGGGCGGACGCAGCGTCTTCCTGGCGTTGTTCGACCCTTCGGTGCGTCCGTGGGTCGACGCCTCGGAGCTGGGGTTCGTCGCGCCGATGTCGCGTTTGCGCGAGATGTGCGGCACGATGCGTGCAAGTTGTCTTTTCGGGACCCATGCGTGGAACAAGGTCCGGGTCCGCATTAATGGAGGGAATATATGAAAAAGAGAAGAGTGGCGCTGGTGCTGGCAGGCGGCGGCGCACGGGGCGTGGCCCATATCGGGGCCATCGAAGAGTTGGAGAGGCAGGGATTCGAGATCAGCGCCGTGGCGGGGACCTCGATGGGTGCGCTGGTCGGGGGCGTGTATGCCTCGGGGTACCTCGAACCGTTCAAGGAGTGGATGCGCGCACTCGATAAATACAAGGTTTTCAGCCTGGTCGATTTCGCGTTGAGCACCGAAGGGCTGGTCAAGGGAGACCGGGTGATGGAGGCGATGAAGGAGTTGGTCCCCGACGTGCAGATCGAGCGGATGCCCGTGCCTTTCGCCGCCGTGGCGGCCGACCTGCTGACGGGCGACGAAGTGGTGCTCGACAGCGGGGGATTGTACGACGCCATCAGGGCTTCGATCTCGATTCCTTCGGTTTTCAGGCCCGTGCACCGCGACGGCCGGGTGCTGGTCGACGGCGGCACGGTCAACCCGCTGCCGCTGAACCGCGTGCGGCGCGAGGAGGGCGACCTGCTGGTCGCCGTGGACGTCAGCGCCCGGTTCGGGGCCGATTCCGTCCGCCGGGCCAATGCGTCGCTGAATTATTACAAGGTGCTGATCGCTTCGTCGCAGATCATGCAGCAGCGCATCACGCAGCTGATGTGCCGTCTGTACAAACCCGACATCATGGTCGGGCTGCCCGCCGACAGCTACGGCATGTTCGAGTTCTACCGTTCGGAGGAGATTCTCGAGGCGGGGCGTGCGGCGACGCGCGCGGCGCTGGAGCGGCTGGAAACCGACGGTGAAAACGGTATGGTTTTTGCTGAAAGCGAAGAAAAGATTGCGACGGCCCGTTTTTGAAGAATTCAAAAGTAGTGACGCAACTTCACACAGATTTTAGGGCCGTCGCAATGTATTCGAGGATGAAGGAGATGGCGGAAAACATTTCCGGATTCCTTACGGGGCAAAGATAGAGAAAGTTTCCGGATTTGCAATCGCTTTGCCCGAAAGTGATATGGGTGCGTCCAAAATTCCGAAGGGGCGGGCCTTTTTCGCGTGGCAAATCCGTTTTTTTTCGCGCTGCGGCCGCCTGTCCGGGTGCCCGGTCCGGCCTGCGGGACGCATTCGCAAAGCAAATTCCCGGCTCATCGAGCCGGGAATTTGCTTGTTTGCGGGGTGGGGTCAGCGTCTGTCGCCTTCGCGGACGTAGGCCGCGATACGGTGGCTCCGCTTGCCGATGGGGATGCCCAGGCCGAGCGTTACGTTCATCGAACTCTGCTTGATGGGAACCCACTGCGGCGTGTGCTTCGAAGTCAGCACGTCGGTTGCCAGATAGAAATTGATCCAGTTGGGGCAGAGGTTCAGCGCCAGGCCGACGGCTCCGCCGCGGTTGTCGATCACCGAATAGCTTCCCGACACCGTGAACCAGCGCACGGGGTGGAAATTGACCGATCCGGTGATGTTGTGCATGGTCTTGTATTTCCAGACGCGGGCCGTGTAGAGCAGGCCGATGCCGATTTTGTGGCGCCACACTTCGTATTCGAGTCCGGCGTTGACCGACGCGTGGAGCATCTTGGTCGTGCTGCGCCCGTCGACCTGGTTGAATTTCAGCATTTCGAGGTCGAAATCCGGAACCGGCTCCGAGGCGTTTTCCGGAACCGTGGCGCCCGTGAATTCCGTCTCCTGCGTCGAGACGCCCATGACGGAGTTTTTCTTGCTCCAGCTGATGAATCCCAGGTCGGTCACGGCCAGCGACGCTTGCAGGTTGGGCAGGATGTCGTACGTGGCGCCCAGGTCGAGGGCAAAGCCGTATCCTGCGGGTTTGGTGGGTTTGAAGTCGAGATCGCCTATCTCGAAGGTCTCGCTGTCGGGGTCCGTTTCGACTTTGGCCCCGGCGGCCGTGAGGTCCAGCGTGCCCTGGGTGAGAACGGCCCAGCGGTCTTCGCGGAGCGAGATGTCGAAGCGGTCGTAGGTGACCTGCGCACGGGCGAGTCCGGCGAGGAACTTACCGCGGATGCCGATGTAGAGGCGGTCGTCCATCAGCGGGAACGAGTAGCTGAAAGCCGCCTCGAGGTAGGAGTCCGTCGAGGTGCCGAAGTTACGGATCTGGCCCTCCTTGCCGAGTTTGATGAATTCGAAGAGCGAGTAGGGCAGGTTGGCGTCTTCGTTGACCCGCACGTTGAGGTCGAACGACCAGAAATTCTTGTGGTTTTTGGTAAAGGCGCCGAATCCGATGACGTTCATGCGGAAGTCCATGCCCAGCAGGTTGTTCTGCTTGAGGCCCGAGAGTGCGTCGGCGGCCGACACGGAGCTGTCGAGCAGCGTCACCAGCTTGCCGTCGCGGGAGAAGAGGATGTTGTCCACGGCGATGTTGCCGCCCACGTTGATGTTCACGCCGCCGATGGCCGGGATGTTGACGTAGCCGCGCAGCGGCGCGAAAGCCGGGTTGAACTGGCTGCGGAAGGTCGAACCCTCCATGAAATAGGCCGTGGGGTTCTGGGCTGCGGCGCCGGTCGCCAGAAGCGCCGCCGCGATGAGGGTGTATATTTTTTTCATGATGGAGTGCGGTTTAGATGTCGAGTTTCAGTCCTCCGTTCTTGAGCAGGCTCAGGCTGATGACGATCTGGTACTGGTCGTCGCTGAATCCTTTGCCGGGATAGTATTCCGTGAGCGTCACGGGAATCCGGATCGTGATGCCCTCGACGATCTGCCGCAGGTCTTCGGCGAAAAGCTGCGTTTGGGGAATGTCGTTCGATGCCTTGTCTGCGCCGACTCCGACCTGGAACGTGATCTCCGTGGGCGAAAAACTCGGATCGAGGAGCAGCGAAAGGGGCAGCCCGCTGGTGATCTGGCCGTAGAGGAACAGCGTGTTTCTGGCGTTGGGCGTGCCCTCGGGGTCGAGGTTGTCGGCGAGCATGTCCACTATGTCGCTGCTGATGTCGATATGGCCGACTTCGTATTCGAGCTGGTCTATTCCGAGCGAGCCGGTCAGGTAGGTGCGGGCCAATGCGCTGACTTCGTCCGCGAGCCGTTCGCGCAGCGATGCGTCGTTGCGGTAGGCGGTTTTGAATGCTGTCTTGAAGGTTTGCTCGTCGGGAGCCGTCAGGTTGAGAAGCAACAGAAATTCCGCGGCGTATTTGTCCCAAACCAGATCGACGACCGATGCGAGTTTGGCGTCGCTGGCCCGCATCTCCTCGCGCAGCGTTCGGAGCAGCGTATTTACATACGTCTGATCGTCTTTGTCCTGCAATTTGACGAGGTCGACGAATTTGCCGTCGGGCAGCTGGGAGGGAAACCAGATGTCGGCTTCGCGGAAGATCTCTTCGATGTTGCCGCCGTTGTTTTTGATCTCGTCCTTCGAGACGAGCACCTTGACCAGCGGGATGCGGAACTGCGACCCTTCGTCGCCGATGGCGATGTTGTCGGTGTCGATGTTTCCCAGGTCGTAATCTTTGTCCACGCATGCGGTGGAGAGCATGCCGGACAGGAGCAGGAGGATAAGTTTTCTTATAGGCTTGGCGTGTAGTGAAATAGCGATGTGCAAAGATATGATTTTCGGACGAATTAAACAAAAAATGCGACCTTTTTATAGACTTTCCGATTTGCAATATATTTGCTAAATTTGCAGGGCGTATGGCTGAAACGGAAAAACCGGATCTCAAGGAGCAGGTGGCCCTGCTGCCGCTGTCGCCGGGCGTCTACCAGTTCGTGGACCGCTCGGGGACGATCATCTATGTGGGTAAGGCCAAGAGCCTGCGCAAGCGGGTGTCTTCGTACTTCGTGCAGTCGAAGGAGCACAGCGCGAAGGTGCGTGTGCTGGTGAAGCAGATCGTCGAGATCCGCCATATCGTCGTGGGGAGCGAGACCGACGCCCTGCTGCTGGAAAACTCGCTGATCAAGAGCCTTCAGCCGCGTTACAACATCCTGCTCAAGGACGACAAGACCTATCCGTGGATCGTCGTGCGGCGCGAGCACTTTCCCCGCGTGCAGTCGACGCGCATCCTGACGCGCGACGGGTCGCAGTATTTCGGCCCCTACGGATCGGTGATGATGCAGCGCAGCGTGCTCGACTTCATCCGCGAGGTGATCCCCCTGCGGACCTGCAAACTCAACCTCGCCCCGGAGTTGATCGCCAAAGATAAATATACGGTCTGCCTGCAATACCACCTGGGCAACTGCAAGGCCCCGTGCGTCGGGCGGCAGTCCGAGGAGGAGTATGCGCAGCTGGTCGGCATGGTCGTTTCGGTGCTGAAAGGCGACCTGCGTCCCGTGCGCCAATACCTCGAAGGGGAGATGGCGCGTGCGGCCGGGGAGCTGAAATTCGAGCTGGCGCAGCGGTACAAACAGCGGCTCGACGCCCTGGACAACTATGCCGGACGGTCGGTGATCGTCAGCGCGAAGATCGTCGACGTCGACGTTTTCTCGCTGCTGCCCGACGACGACGTGGCCTGGTGCAACTTCGTGCGCATCCGCCACGGTTCGGTCGTGGGCGTGCAGACCGTGAAACTCTCGACGGGCGTCGGGGGCGACGAGCGCGACATGCTGACGCTGGCCATCCAGCACATCGTCGAAAACATCGCCGGAGGCGAACTCTCCCGCGAGGTGATCGTGCCGCTGCTGCCCTCGACGACGCTGCTGTTCGAAGGCGTGACTTTCACGGTCCCGAAGCGCGGGGAGAAACTCGAACTGCTGGAATTCTCGCGGAAGAGCGCCCGCATCTACCGCGCCGAGCAGTTGAAAAACCTCGAAATCAAGAATCCCGAACGGTATACCGAGCGGCTGATGAATGCCGTTCAAAAGGAGCTGCGCCTCGACAGACAGCCGCGGCACATCGAATGCTTCGACAACTCCAACCTGCAGGGCGCTCATCCGGTGGCTTCGTGCGTGGTGTTCCGGGATGGAAAACCCTCCCGCAAGGAGTACCGCCATTTCAACATCAAGACCGTGACGGGAGCCGACGACTACGCCTCGATGCGGGAAGTCGTCTTCCGGCGTTATACGCGGCTGATGGCCGAAGGGGCCGAAATGCCCGACCTCATTATCGCCGACGGCGGAAAGGGGCAGATGGGAGTCATTCACGAGGTGCTGGAGCGGCTCGGGCTGGACATCCCCATTGCCGGACTGGCCAAGGACGACCGGCACCGCACCGCCGAACTGCTCTGCGGCTTTCCGCCCGTGCTGGTCGGCATCCGTCCCACTTCGCCCCTGTTCCACTTTTTGGCGCACATTCAGGAGGAGGTGCACCGTTTCGCCGTTTCCTTCCACCGGCAGAAACGCAGCAAGGCGTTTATCCACAGCGAACTGGAGCAGATCGAGGGGGTCGGGGACAAGACGGTCCAGACCCTGCTGCGCCATTTCCGCACGGTGGAAAAGGTCCGTGCGGCCAACATCGAAGAACTTTCGGCGCTGGTCGGGGCGGCAAAGGCGAAAAAAATCAGGGCCTTTTTCGAAAAATAGCCGTATTTTTTGAAAAGTTACGAAAATCACCTATCTTTGTCCACCCGATTCGCCGTGTAACGCTCGCGGAAATGCCCGGATGGCGGAATCGGTAGACGCGTTGGTCTCAAACACCAATGACAGCAATGTCGTGCCGGTTCGACCCCGGCTCCGGGTACTGAAAACGTCGCTTGGTCAATTGATCAGGCGACGTTTTGCTTTTGCCGGGGTGTGCATGAGGCGTGAAAAATGCCGGATGGCATTGCGGATGGGGACTTTCGTTTTCCTGCCGGCCGCATCCGGTTCGGACGGGAATCCGACTTCGCCGCCCGCCGCTTCGGCGATCGCCCGGCAGACGTGTCGGCTGCATCCATCGCCATTTCCGGGTTTTTCTTGCTCTTCCCGACACGGTATCCGGTTTCCTTTGCGGCTGTTGCGCCGTTGGTGAGCGGCATGTGCCCCGCCATGTCGTCCTTCGGTTCCGGATGGCGGCGATCCCGACTCCGTGAATAACCGTATTCTTGTTCCGCGTCGTGCGCTGTTCCCGTTTTCCTCTGTTTTGTACGTCATGCTTCCTCTGCAAGCGCATGGCCGGACCCTCCTATGCTCCTTTCGGCTCTCGAAACTGTGCCCGGAGGTCGGGCCTTCCGCCGTTTCTGCGAATCTTTAGGTGACTTCAGGCGGTCTTTGATTTGCGGCTTCCTATCTTGCAACGCAGTTTCACTAAATTTTATTCTATGATGCACTTACCAGATTTAACCGGCATGTCCTGCCTTGCTTACATGGGGCAGGCCGTATTTGCGGGCGCGACCCGCAACAAAACCCTCCCTGATTTTATCTCCTGTTTCGCACGCCACGTCGGGGAGTGCGAACGGACGGGGCGGAACGGTTCGACTGCAAACTACCGGATGGCCTACCGTATGCTCGTCCGGTATGTGGGCGGAGGCAAGCTGCCTCCGGAACAGTTCACCGCCGAATGGCTCGAACATTACGAGCGGTGGCTTCTGGCGCGGGGTCTCGGGACCAATTCCGTCGTATTCCACATGCGCTCCCTGCGGGCCGTTTACAACCGGGCCGTCGAACAGGGGCTTTTCCCCGCTGCGGGCAGCAATCCTTTTCGCCGCAGGCTCATCAAACAGGTGGCGACCCGCAAGCGCGCCCTGCCGCGCGAGACGCTCCGGCGGATCGGCGGTGCCGACCTTTCGGCCTTGCATCCCAAATATGCGCTGGCGCGCGATCTTTTCATGTTCAGTTTCTACACCCGGGGCATGTCGTTCGTCGACATGATCTACCTGCGCAAAAGCGATGTCCGTGACGGAGTGCTGACCTACCGGCGCAAAAAAACAGGCCAGACGCTTTCCCTGCGCGTCGAAGCGCCCCTGCAAAAAATCATCGACCGCTACGACAGCGATTCTCCCTACGTGCTGCCCGTCCTGACCGCCGACGACAGCTACCGCGCCTATCGTCAGCAGCAGCGCGAGCTGAACAAATTCATCCGTAAAATCGGCGAGCTGCTGGGAATCTCCGAGCCGCTGACCTTTTACGTGGCCCGGCACTCGTGGGCGACGCTGGCCCGCGACTGCGGCACGCCGCTGACGGTGATCAGCGCCGGCATGGGGCATACCTCCGAGCGGACGACGCGCGTCTATCTTGCGCAGCTCGACCGCAGCGTCATCGACAAAGCCAATCGGAAAATCATCAATCTGTGAAGATCGGACCGATTCAGGCGATATTCGGATCAAATGAATACAAGGAAAAAACGGTGCGGATGACGGAAACAAGGCCCATTACTGTAAATAATGTGTCTTCGGGACATAAATGATTGCTATTTAAACAATTCCCATCGTCTGCGAAGGTAAGGTTATTTCTGATTATAACCAAACATTTTACATTAAAAAAATGCAAATAATTCGATAATAATCTGATTATTCGTGTTTTGTATATCCATCTCATTTTTCGGACCGGGTTGCGGACATAAAATCCGGTTTTTGGCTCTGCATCGTGTTCAAATATGTCTTTTTTAGCTGACTGTCATTGCTTTATGTAAACAAGACCCATTATTTACAGTAATGGGACTCGGGAGAATGGTGTACCGGTTGTATTAAAACAGATTACAAGTTGACACTCTCTCTTAAGATTTTGTGGGCGGTGAAGATTCTGCTCACATTGCGCAAGGCGGCGGAAGCCGGGGTTCCTCCCATGAAAAGCTCCGAATTGCTGGCGGCTTGCGTGGCTCCGCATGCGGATACCTATATGTATCGCCGCGCCCTGCGGGAGTTGGTTGCCAAGACCGACTTTGTGACCTGCGACATCCAGTCGAGCCGGACCACCTACGAGTGGAATCCCGATGTCCGCCCGAGCCTGTACGATCTGGTCATCCGGCTGGAGGGCGGCATCCACGAGACATCGAATGCTTTCTGGTCGTACGAGAACACCTACACGATGCAGCCTTTGCACAAGGTGAACAAACGGTACGACGCGCTGACGCGCGAATATCTCTCGAGCATCTACGTCGACGAACTCGACTCCCCGGCGCTGTCCGAACGGAGCAGGGCCAAATTGCCCCATATGAATTTACAAACGACAGAACATGCGGAACAACACACTTAATTAATAACCCGAAAAATGAAACGTCTCTACATTATTGCATTGTTCGTTTTCGCGGGCGGATTTGCTTCTGCCCAGGAAAACGGGAACCGGGATGCGCAGAACCGCATCGTACGGGGGCCTTATGAAACCAATCGCTTTTTCGATAATATTTTCGTCGGAGTGGCCGGAGGTGTGAACCTTTATTTCGGTGAGAACGACTCCGAAGGAAAATTCGGGAAGCGCCTGGCTCCGGCGATGGACATCCATGTCGGCAAATGGTTCACGCCTTCGATCGGTGCGCGCGTCGGCTACGCGGGCTTGCAGGCCAAAGGCTGGACCTCTGCCGGAACGCTCTACGCCAAGAGCGCAGACGGCGGCCTGTTCCGGGAAAAATTCGGCGTGATGTACCTGCACGCCGACGCCATGTGGAACTTCTCGAACGCCGTGAGCGGCTACAAGGAGAGCCGTACGTGGAATTTCGTGCCTTTTGTCGGTGTCGGCTGGGCGCGCTCCTACGGCAACGACGCCCATGACAACGAGATCGGCTTCGATGCCGGCCTGCTGAACGTGGTGCGCCTGTGCAGCTCGCTCGACCTGACGCTCGAAGCCCGCTGCCTGCTCGTCAACCAGCGTTTCGACGGTGTGACCGGCGGCCGCACCGGCGAGGGAATGCTTTCGGTGACGGCCGGCCTGGCTTACAAGTTCAACCGCCGCGGCTTCGTGCGCGCCTCGAACGTGCAGCCGGTGGACGTTACGCCCTATCTCGACCGGATTCGGAATCTTGAGGAGAACAACACCGACCTTGCCTCGAAAAATTCCGTCCTGAACGACGAGAACGAGAAACTGCGCAACGCGCCCGCCAAGGTCGTCGTCGAACAGAAGGTCTCCGCATCGCCCGTGGTGCTCTTCTTCAGGATCGGCAAGGCCACGCTCGACAGCAAGGAGCTGACGAACCTCGAATTCTATGTCAGGAATGCCATGAAGCTCGACAGCGACAAGACCTTCACGCTGATCGGCTCGGCCGACAAGGATACCGGCAACCGGGAGCTGAACCAGCGTCTGAGCGAGCAGCGGATGGAGTATGTCTACGACCTGTTGAAAAACAAGTACGGCGTCGCTCCGGAGCGTCTGGTCAGGAAGGCCGAGGGTGATACGAACAACCGGTTCGCCGAGCCGGAACTGAATCGCGCTGTCATTGTGGAATAATTCAGCCGAATCATATACAAACGTCACATTCAACGAAAAAGAAGCCATGAATAAATTGTTAATGCCTTATGAGGCACCGGAGCTGTTTCTGATCTCCGTCCGCGTCGAAAAGGGGTTTGCTGTAAGCAGCGACATCGAGCCGGGAGAAAGCGGCGGTGAGCTGGGATACGACGAAACCTACTGATGAGATCGGATACCCGAAAACCAACATTCAAAACAGAGAATGCACGATGAAAAAATTATTGATTATAGCGACTCTTGCCGCAGTCGGCATGGGTGCATGCAGCAAGGATGACGGCGTTTCCGCTCCGGAGGACTTGCGGAAATATGTTCAGGTGACCATCCCCGAGAACGCGGCTTCCGGCGAAACCCGCACATCGGTTGACGGCACGACGACCTCCTGGGTCGCAGGCTACAAGGTCGCCGTATCTCTCTACAACGGTTCCACGACGGAGGTCTGCGAATTCACGGTCGACAGGACGGGCGCGACCACGACCTTCTCGGGCAGCGTGCCCGTCGGCAGCTACACGTGCGCCGCAGCCCACTATCCCTTCTGCGCCGCCACGTTCGACGCTGTAAACAAGACCTTCACGCATACGTGGGGCGATGCTTACTGCTCGACGGATCTGGCCGCCTACGACTTTATGTTCTCGACCGTGTACGAGACCCCGTTCGTGGTCGACGAGACAACGACTGTCCTGCCCATTGCGCTGACTTTCAGACCGCTGATGGCCCGTATCGGGATGAAGCTCGCTCTGGGCGCCAACGAGACCCCGAAATACGTCACCTTCACCACCGACGACAACGTGCTGCCGACGGCCGGTACGGTCAATGCCGACGGAACTTTCTCCGCTTCGGCCCTGACCAACTCGCTCACCGTGGAGACCGACCGGAAGGAGTTCACCGTGGGCCTGCTGCCCGTCGGCGTCGCTTCGAAAATGAGCGTACATGTTACGACCACCGACGGCATGACCTATTCGGACAAATCGTTCCAGCTGGCCGGTCTGAAGCGCAATACCCACTATACGATGAATGTTCCCTGCCGAACGAAACGCTTTATGCTTACGGTTCCCGATGGCGTAAACTCGAAGTACGGTACGGGCACCTATGGGGATAACGGATTCTTCCAGGTAGAACCGCAGTATGATCCGGAAAGTATTTTTGATGGCTGGCATTTCCTCCGCTCCGAGATCAAGAGCGACAAGGACGCTGCCGACGGTGACGTACTCAAGAACAGAAATCGTATCCAGTTGCAGGCTGTCAGCCTTGGCACCAACAGGGCGCAGAACGGTGCGTTTGTAACGCCTCCGATTCAGTGCGACGGAACCAAGACCGTGACGGTGTCTTTTACGGCGGCGACCAATACGATTATTGCTAACCCGGTTGAATACCGAATCGGCGTGACAAACAATGGCGCTGATATTTCGGAGAACTTCCTCCGGAGTTTTGACAATATTCAGTCGAGCGAGACAGGAACGTGTCCGTGGAGATACAGCGGTTCCGTATCCCGGACCCATACCTTTACGGTTGCGAACGGACAACGGATTATGATGAAGCTTTCCACTAACTGCGGTTCCTCCTATCATTTGGAACTCGCCGACTTTACCTATACGGTCGAATAGATCTCGGCACGGCAAAATACATACGATCGGGACGGATGCAACAGCCGTCCCGATTTATATATAACCATATCCAGTATGAAAGCAGTTTATACAAAACCGGAACTGGAGGTCTTCGCAGTTGCGGTGGAAGCCGGGTTTGCAATCTCGCAGCCCGACGGGGGTGAGTTGGGTCCGACTTCGGAGGACTATTCGGATAACGGGGATTTAACTTATTGAAAATCAAAAAATATGAAATACAGGTCTGTTTTCCGCTTGTCGCTGCTGGCGCTTCTGCTGGCGGGATGCGGGGAGGACGATGCCGGAACGACGGCATGGACCCGCCCCGAAGAACCGGCAGCGGCGGGAAATCCCGTCGTTTGCCGCCTTTCGATCGACGACGGCGACGAGTCGCCGGAGGCTGAAACCCGTACGGCATACGGCCCGCTGACGAACGGCTCCTGGCCGATCTACTGGCGCAGCGGCGATCGGGTGGAGGTCATCTCTCCGCAGACGACTCCGCAGCGGGCGACGGTCGAGGTCCGCGTCTCCGGGGCGACCGAAAGCGAGGCCGATTTGAGCGATACCGGGATGGTCTGGGGCGAAGGGCTGCACGACTTTTACGCCTTCTATCCCTCCGGGGCGATCCGGGCCAATGCTGGTTCGATCGTCGTGGCGGCGGTCCCTGCCGTCCAGACCTGCAACAACGGGGAGTGCAACATGCAGTATGCCTGCATGTCGGCCTGCGCCGAGGATGTGGCCCAAGGCGAGGTGGTTTCGTTTGCATTCCGTCCGCTGATGACCACGGTAGCCGTGTCCGTGGGATTTTCCGAGACGGTCGAGGTGCAGAAACTCGTCCTTTCGAGCGCGAACGACGCCGTGGCCGGACAGTTTACCCACGACATCGCCGCCAACGTCAGCACGGTCGATCCCGACAGGCGTTCCAACGTGCTGGCGCTCCATCTGACGACGGGCGATGCGCCCTATATCCGGATCAATGCCGGCTCGAAAATCGTGGTGACGGCCTTTATGCTGCCGCAGGACATCCGCGGCCTGACGCTGACGGCCGTTACGACCCAAGGGCGGACTTACAGCTACACCACGCCGGCAACGCTCCGGGCCGGACACCGCTATTCGTTCTCGGTCGGCGACATGCCGGCCCAGGCCCAGCACATTGCCTCGGACCGGTCCGACTGGATGAAATACCTGCCCGATAACGCTTTCCTCTCGCAGATCTCCATTCCCGGATCGCACGACGCCTGCGCGATCTACGGCTCGCATTACGAATATAAGAGCGGTATGCCGCATGAGAGATACCATTTCAAATGGCTGCTTTCCTGGTTAGGCAACACCAACACAACGAAAGTCACCAAGGCGCAGGAACTTTCCATCGAGGAGCAGCTGGCGGCGGGCGTCCGCATGTTCGACCTGCGTCCCTGCGCGTCTTCGGCTTCCGTAAAGGACCTTCCGATTCATCACGGCATCTCCGTGCTGGGCGATCCGGCCCGCGGCGGTTATACGCCGGGCGCGTCCGGTCGGCAGGAGCTGTCGCCCTTCCTGCTTTCGCAGGTGCTCGACCGCTTCGTGCGTTTCCTGGAGGAGCATCCGGGCGAGACGCTGCTCGTGCATATGAAATATGAGAACACCTCCACCAACGCCAATAAAAGAGGGTGGAACAAGAGTGTCGTGAGCTACATCAAGTCCCGTTGCAACGGCCGTATCGCCGACTTCACGCCGCGGATGACGCTCGCCGACGCCCGGGGCAAGATCCTGTTCGTCATCCGCGAGGATTATAAATCGGACAATGGCGGGGAGTATCTCGGGGCCTATCTGAACTGGACGAACGATAAGGTGGTCTTCGAGACCACGCTCCACGGCAACACCGGCGAGGCGGCTCCGATCAAGGTCAACGACCTCTACAACATCAAGAACGGGGCTTCGGACGGCGTGAGCAAGTATGCGGCCATCGACGAGTGCATCGCCTACACCTACAATGCGACGGACGTCGCGCGCTGGTGTATGAACTACGTGAGCTGCTATGACAGAGACCATTGCAGCGTGACGGGGCTTGGCATCCTCGGGGCTTTGGGCGACTATGACTATTGCGCCAACCGCTACAACCGCTATACGGCGGACAAGCTGAACCGGCCCGATTTCCGCGGAAACGCCGGCATCGTGCTGATGGATTTCGCGGGGGCTTCGAATGCCACGATGACCTACGGCCAGACCTATTCGAACATGGCGGTTTACGGCGACGATCTGGTGGAGGCCGTCATCGGCGCCAACAACAAGTGGGACCTGCGCCGCAACGAATAGGCGGTGTCTGCCGCAAAAAAAAGAAGCGTCCGGTTGGCCGGGCGCTTTTTTTTGCGTGTGTGCTGCGTGTCAGCAGTCGGTGAAGAGGTTGAGCTGGTGCAGCAGCGTGAAGGCGAAGAAGCACCCGATGATCAGGCACATCACCGCGAGCAGCGCGTTGAGCACCCGCGGCGAGGGTTTCGTGGGCCGCCCGGCGTTGTCGCGGATGTATTCGCGGAAGAAGAGGTACAGCGCCGGGACGATGCTGCATGCCAGCAGGTAATCCTCCGGAATGCCGAAGAAGTAGACCTTCGAAAGTCCGATCAGCGCCCAGTGGCAGAGGAACATCGCCAGCACGATGTTGACTCTCTCCGAAAAGGCCAGCATCAGCCCGATCGTGAAGACCGCCACCGAGCAGGGCATCACCGGCGAGGTGATCATCGGGAAGGTGCGGCCCAGCAGGAGCGAGAACAGCGGGTAGACGAGCGGCATGGCGAACAGCAGCGCGGCGAACGCCTTGTGGTTGCCCGTGCGTTGCAGCGAGGCGTGCCCGACCGCCAGGTCGTAGACCCAGATGCACCCCATGATGGCCCAGAACAGCGCCAGCAGGTCGTGGTGTTCGCGCGGCTCGCAGCAGACGAGGTAATAGACCCCGGCGATCCAGAAGTTCAGGAGCGCCATGAACACCTTCATCGCGATCCGCACGGCGGGCGAGGGGCGGAAGTAGAGCAGCAGGGTCAGGACGACGGCCGCCAGCGTCAGCGCGAGCTGTGCGGGCCATGTCGCGGCGTTGTAGGAAGCGATGGTATTCCAGAAAGTCTCCATGCGGAAGGTTTATTTCACGTTTTTTCTGCGCCGCGTGAGCGAGAACGCCCGGCGGTTGAAGACGAAGATCGGCAGCGTGGCTCCGGCGGCCAGCAGGGCGATGACGCTCAACGACACGGTGGCGTTGAGGAAGAACAGCTGCATGTACTGCATGCCCTGCCCCGGGTCGTTGAGCGACTGGAGGAACATGATGAGCGAGAAGACCGTCTTGTAGGCGTAGATGCCCGGAACCATCGGCAGCAGCGCCGGGATGTAAAGCGCCGTCATCGGGCAGCGGATGGCCTTGCCCAGCCAGAGGCTTCCGAAGCCGATGGCCGTTGCGGCGCAGAGCGACGCCGTGGCGATGTCCATGCCGGCGCAGTTCATCAGGCAGAACCGCAGGGCGTGTCCCACGGTGGCCAGCAGGGCGATGCGCGGGAAGGCGCGCATCGGGGGATCGGAGACGGCGCCGAAGCCGACGGCCGCCACGGCCGCGAAAAACCCGTCGAGAAAAATGTCCGCAGCGATCATAGCAGGCTGTTTTTAACCATTAGCAAAGTCGCCGAAAGCCCGATGGCGATGCAGATGATCAGCAGCAGGGCGTTGATCAGCCGGCTGAATCCGATCAGGATGTGGCCTTCGACGATGTCGATCACGCCGTTGATCAGCGGCACGCCCGGCACGAGGTACAGTACGCTCGTGGCGAGGGCCGTCTCCGCCGTGCAGTCGAAGCGCAGGGCCGCCGAGGCGCACAGCGAGGCCATGAAGGCCGAGATGATGAAGATCAGGAAGTGGTTGACGCCGTGCGCCTGCATCCGCTGCCGGGCGGCGAAGCCCACGAGCGTGGCGGTGAAGACGATGCCCGCGGCCGTCCAGTCGCCGCCGAAAAGACGGCAGAACGAGGCGTTGGCCAGTCCGACGGTCACCAGCACGAAGATCGGGTCGATGCGCGGTTTGTCGATCAGCTCCCCGTAGCGCCGGCGGATTTCGTCCAGGGGGAGCCGGTCGTCGAGGGCGTCCCAGCTCAGGGCGCTCAGGTCGGAGTTGCGTTCGAAACTGATCGGCAGGGCGGGAATCTTCACCACGCGGGTGACGGCTTCGCCCGTCGCGTCGTCGCGGACCGTGAGGATCGTGCTTTTCTGGAAACTCGACAGCTGAATGTCGACTCCCTGCGACTGTCCGATACGCTGCGAATTGCGGATCACACGCGAGGTGTGGACGCCGGATGCGAGCAGGTAGGTCGCGTAGTCCGCAATGAAATCGAGGATTTCGGTCAGTTCTTGTCTGGTTTTCATAACGGCTGCAAAAATAGTTCATTTCCTCCAAACGGCCCGTCTCCGGGTCTGAAAAATTTGCCCGGCGCGTGATTTTGCGGCCGGCCTGCGCCGCTGTCCGCCCCCCCCCTCGCTGCGGGGCTGCCGGATGGTTTCGGGGACAAAGCGGGGCTTTTTTAGGCGGAACGGATAAATTTTTCTACCTTTGCTTCCCGGTATGGAAGCATCTTTCAAAAAGTCATACGCCTCGCTGGGGGCCGACAGGCTGGTCCTTCTGTGGCTCGGGGTGTGGTGGATCGCAAACCTCGTGCAGGCCGGCTTTACGGAGCTTGCCAACGACGAGGCCTACTACCATATGTTCGCCGAACGGCTCGCATGGGGGTATTTCGACCATCCGCCCGTGACGGCGCTGCTGGTCTGGGCCGGAGAGCGTCTCTTCGGCGGGGAGCTGGGCGTGCGGTTTTTCTTCACCGTGCTGCAACCCCTCTACCTCTGGATTCTGTGGCGTCTGATCCGCCCGGCGGATGCCGGCCGCCGCGACGCCGCGCTGTTCGTCGTGGTGTCGGCCGCGACGCTGATGCTCCAGCTCTACGGCTTCATCGCCGTGCCCGACGGGCCGCTGATGTTCACCACGGCGTTGTTTCTGCTGACTTTCAAATGGTTTTCCGAAAACCGCCGCCGGGCGTGGTTGTGGATGGGTATTGCCATGGCGCTGATGGCTTACAGCAAATACCACGGCGCGCTGGTGGTTCTTTTCGCGCTGGCCGCCAACCCGCGGCAGCTGCTGCGTCCTGCCCTGTATTCAAGCGGCGCGGTGGCGCTGCTGCTGCTCGTGCCGCACCTCGTGTGGCAGTACGAGCACGACTGGGCGTCGTTCGCCTACCACCTTTCGGGCCGCAACTCGGTCTTCAGACCCGGCTACGTCGTCGAATTCCTGGCCAACGTGCTGGTGGTCTTCAATCCTTTCTTCGTGCCGCTTTACGTGCAGGCATGGCGGAAGGTGAAGCCGCAGACCCCCGTCGGGCGGGCGCTGAAGCTCCTGCCCGTGGCCTTTATTGTCTTTTTCATGCTCTCGTCGCTGCGCGGTTACGTCCAGCCCCAGTGGGTGATCGTCTCCTGCTTCGGACTGGTCTGCGTGTTGTTCGCCTATGCGCGGCGGCATCCCCGCACGCGCCGTTACGTGATGCGGGCCGGGGGCGTGACCGTCGGACTGATCGTCCTGGTGCGACTGGTGATGATCTTCAATCCGCTGGGCATCCGTTTCGAGGTGTTCAACAATCCGGAGAGCTACGCCGCCATCGCCGCCGAGGCCGACGGCCGTCCGGTGGTTTTCCGCTACGGTTACGCCGTTGCGGCCAAATATGCGTTCTATACGGGCGGCGAGGCCTACTGCCAGCCCAATATCCGTTACCGTACGCATCAGTGGCAGTTCCGCGACGACGATTCGCAGTTCATCGGCCGCGAAGTGCTCGTCGAATGCCCGGACGGGACCGTCTCGGACAGCACCCGGCAGGTGCGGACCCTCACGATGGCCAACGGCCGGAGTTTCACCTGGTTCGTCGATCCGGCTTTCCACCCCGTACGGTTGGTGGACATCGCCTTTACGGGCCTGCCCGGGCGGGTGGCCGCGGGCGAGACGCTGCGCCTCGAACTGCGCATCAGGAATCCCTATCCCTATGCGATCCGCGTGGGTGCGGGCGACACGCAGCTGGTGATGCTGTGGAAACACGGGCGTTTCCGGGTCGACGAGTTCCCCACCGGCGAGACCTTCACGATTCCGGCCGACAGCGAACTGACGCGCGGGGTGACCTTCACCGTTCTGCCGCAGCTGGCCGGCGAGACTTTCGACGTGGGGTTTGCGCTGCGCCGGGAGGGTTATACGAATTGGTTTAACGGAAAATCCGTCCCGACGGAGGTCGGAAATTTATGATAGAACAGTTTTTCAAATTCTGCGTCGTCGGCGGCTCGGGCGTCTTCGTCGATTTCGGCGTCACCTATCTCTGCAAGGAGTGGCTGAAGCTGAACAAATATGTGGCCAATTCGCTGGGATTCCTCTGCGCCTCGACTTCGAACTACATTCTCAACCGCATCTGGACGTTCCAGAACGAAAATCCCGACATCACGGGCCAGTACCTTCGGTTCCTGGGCATCGCGGCTGTCGGGCTGGTGATCAACAACGCCACCATCTACGTCCTGCACGGCCGTTTCCGCCTGAATTTCTACCTGGCGAAACTCTTTGCCATCGGCGTGGTGACGTTCTGGAATTTCTTTATGAATTATTTCTTCACCTTCTGACCGGGCTGTCTTTCCGGCCCCGCATCATTTGCGTTTGCGGATACGGCGGAAGGGGAGTTTCAGCACCCCGAAGAACGCCTCTCCGAAGATTCCTCCCGACATCTTCGACGTTCCCTCGCGGCGTTCGACGAAGATGATCGACACCTCCTTGAGCCGCATTCCCAGCCGCCAGGCCGAGTATTTCATCTCGATCTGGAACCCGTAGCCCTTCATGCGGACGGCGTCGAGGTCGATCGTCTCCAGCGCCCGGCGCGAGTAGCAGACGAATCCGGCGGTGGCGTCGCGCAGCGGCATGCGCGTGACGATGCGCACGTACATCGAGGCGAAGTAGGACATCAGAAGGCGCGACATGGGCCAGTTGACCACGTTGACGCCCTGCACGTAGCGCGAACCGACCACCACGTCGTTGCCCTCGGCGGCGGCGCGGTAGAGGCGCACCAGATCGTCGGGGTTGTGCGAAAAGTCGCAGTCCATCTCGCAGATGTAGTCGAATCCGTTCTCCAGTCCCCAGCGGAATCCCGCGAGGTAGGCCGTGCCCAGGCCCAGTTTCCCGGCCCGTTCCATGAGGTGGAGCCTCTCCGGGAACTCCTTCCGGCGCTCCTTGACGATCGCGGCCGTGCCGTCGGGCGAACCGTCGTCGATGACGAGCATCTCGAAGGGTTCGGGCAGCGAGAAGACCTTGTCGATCATCGCTGAAATGTTCTCTTTTTCGTTATAGGTCGGAATGATTACCAGTTTGCGCATGGCGGATGTCGTATCTTTTGGAATTACAAAGATAATATTATTTTGCAAATCGCGGCTATTTTGTGCGCCGTTTCAGGGCGCGGGCCGTTGCGGGGTAAAAGTACGCTTTTTTCCGCAGACTGCCGCAACGTTTCCGTTAAAAAGGTTATCTTTGTGCTGAAATGAAACTTGAGGTGCGACAGGTGACCGAGGTCACCGATTCGCTGCTCGAAGCGTTCGGGCGGCTGATGCCGCAGCTTTCGCCGCGGCTGGAGGCCCCTTCCGGGGAGCGGCTGCGGGCAGTGGCGGCGAACCCTTCGGCGGCGCTTTTCACCGCGGAGTCCGGCGGCGCTGTCGTCGGGGCGCTGACCTTGGTGTGGTACGACGTGCCGTCGGGGCGCAAGGCGTGGATCGAGGATGTGGTGGTCGACGCCGCGGCCCGGGGATTCGGGGCGGGCGAGGCGCTCGTGCGCGCGGCGCAGGCGCATGCCGCCGCGGTCGGCGCCGGGAAGGTGATGCTCACCTCCAACCCTTCGCGCGGGGCTGCGCGCAGACTGTACGCAAAAATGGGATTCAAGGAGGCGGAAACCACGGTTTTTGCCTGTAAAACAGATACGGAATGAAAAAAATCGTGAAGATCGCGGTTATAGCCGTGGTCGTTATCCTGGCTATCGCCCTGATCGCGCCGGCCGCGCTCCGGGGCAAGATCGCCGACATCGTGAAGCGCGAGGCCAATGCAATGCTCGCCGCCCGGCTGGATTTCGAGAAACTCGACATCAGCCTGCTGCGCCATTTCCCCAACGCTTCGGTGGAACTGAAGGGGCTGACGCTGGTGGGCGTCGACCGTTTCGAAGGCGACACGATCGTCGCCGCACGGCGTATTTCTGTGGTCGTCAATCTGATGTCGCTTTTCGGCGACAGCGGATTCGAGGTGACGAAGGTCATCCTCGCCTCGCCGGCGGTGCATGCGCACAAACTCGCCGACGGAGCCGTCAGCTGGGACGTGATGAAACCCTCGGAGGCTCCCGCGGAGGAGGTTCCCGCAGAGGAGCCCGCGCCGTCGTCGTTCCGGCTTTCGGTCCGCGACTTCCGCATTTCCGACGCGGCGATCCGCTACGAGGACGATTCGACGAACATGCGGTTCTCGACCGCGCCCCTCTCGCTGCGTCTCCGGGGCAACATGTCGGCCGACCGCACCGACCTCGACCTGCGGCTGACGGCCGCCGCCATGCGTTTCGTGTCGGGCGGCATTCCGCTGTTGAGCGACGCCGAGGCGGAGCTTGTCGCCGTGATCGACGCCGACCTTGCGAACAACCGCTTCACTTTCTCGCGCAATACGCTGCGCCTGAACGCCATTTCGGTCGGTCTCGACGGCTGGGTCGAACTGGACGGCGACGCCGTGGCCATGGACCTCAAGGCCGGCTGCGACAAGGTGCAGTTCAAGGACGTGCTGTCGCTGATCCCGGCCTTCTACACCCGTGAGTTCAAGAACCTTACGGCGGGCGGTGAACTGTCGATGGAACTCTGGGCCCGGGGCGAAATGCGCGGCCCGGCGCTTCCGGCCTTCGAACTGAAAACCGAGGTCCGCAACGGCAGTTTCCAGTACTCCTCGCTGCCCAAGGCCGTGACGGACATCAATATCGCCGCCAGGGTCTCGAACCCCGGATCGGTGATGGACAAGACGGTCGTGGATCTCTCGAAATTCGGGCTTCGGATGGCCGGAAATTCCGTTGCGGCGACCTTCTACGCCACGAATCTCGTCAGCGACCCCGTTTTCCGGGCTTCGGCCGACGGACGGGTCGACCTGGGAGCCGTGAAGGAGGTCTATCCGCTGGAAAAGGGCGTCGACCTGGGCGGTCTGATCACTGCGGACCTAAAACTTTCGGGCCGCATGTCCGACATCGAGAAGAACCGCTACGAACGGTTGGGCGCGCAGGGAACCTTCGTCGTCGAAGGGGTGGGGCTGACGCTTCCCAACCTCCCGGCGGTCCGTATCCGCCGCGCTGCGGCCACCGTCACGCCCGCCGCGATGACGCTCGGGGAGTTCGGCCTGACGGTCGGCAGGAGCGACCTTTCGGCCAACGGCCAGCTGACCGGTTACATCGGTTACCTGCTGCGGGACGACGTGCTTTCGGGGCGCCTC
The DNA here is from genome assembly GCF_003461645.1 of Alistipes sp. AF14-19. NCBI lineage: Bacteria > Pseudomonadati > Bacteroidota > Bacteroidia > Bacteroidales > Rikenellaceae > Alistipes > Alistipes sp. AF14-19. The sequence continues at coordinate 8,073 of NZ_QTXM01000021.1, read as the reverse complement.
TACGTGAAATCGGAGCTGCTCGACCTGAACGAGATCATGGACGCCATGCCCTCGGCGGAAGGCGGGGCCGCGGACGAAGAGGCTCCGGCGGAACCGGTGCGGGCCATCGAGGTCCCGCGCAACCTGAACCTCTCGCTCAACACCGATCTGCGAAAGGTGCTTTTCGAAAAGATGACGATCGGCGACATCTCGGGCGAGATGCGCGTTGCCGGCGGCGCGCTGTCGCTCGAACGGCTCGCGATGGGCGTCTTCGGCGGCAGGGCCACCGCTTCGGGCAGCTACTCGACGGCCGCCGATCCGGCGCGTCCGGTCCTGAAACTCGATGCCGCCGTTTCGGGCGCTTCGTTCCGGAAGACCTTCGAGGAGCTGGAGATGGTGCAGCAACTCGTGCCGATCTTCGCCAAGACGGGCGGCGACTATTCGCTGTCACTCGACCTCGGCACGTCGCTCGACGCCGCAATGTCTCCCGACCTGCGGTCGCTCAACGCTGCGGGCGAGATCAAGTCGGCCAATATCCACGTGCAGAATATCGAGGCGTTCGATGCCCTGGCCAAGGCGCTGGGCAACGACGACCTGCGGAAAATCGAGGCCCGGGATGTCGCCATTCGTTTCTCCATTAAGGACGGGCGCATCACCACGCAGCCCTTCGATCTGAAGATGGGCGGCGTGAACATCAACCTCGCGGGTTCGACGGGGCTTGACCAGACCATCGACTACAAGGCCCGGGTGGCCGTTCCGGGCGGGAAGACGCTCCAGTCGGTCGGCGTGAACATCGGCGGCACGTTCTCCTCGCCGAAGATCACCCTCGGGATCAGGGAGGCCGCCGAGGAGGCCGTGAAGAACGTCGTCGACGAGCAGATACAGAAACTCACGGGCAGCGAGTCGCTCTCGGAAGAGATCGCCAAACAGGCTGAAAACCTCCGCGCCGAGGCGAAGCGCGCCGGCGAGAAACTCATCGCCGCCGCGCAGGAACAGCGCGCGAAACTCGTCGAAGCCGCGGCTTCGAAGGGGGCTTTGGCCAGGATTGCCGCCGAGAAGGGCGGGGATAAGCTGGTGCAGGAGGCCGAGAAGCAGGCTGCCAACCTCGAAGCCGAGGCCGAGCGGCAGATCGAGAAACTCACGTCGAAAAAGGAGTAACCGGAATGCTTGCAATATTCGCCGTCATCATCGGAGGCATTGTGACGGGGCGCCTGCTTGTCGGCTGGCGCCTCGCCTTCGTACAACGTCTCATCACCTTCATTATCTGGGCGCTGTTGTTCCTGCTGGGCGTCGAGGTCGGTTCCGATCCGGCGGTCGTCGGCTCTCTGGCGACGCTCGGGGCGGCCGCCTTTGCGATCTTCGCGCTGTCCGTTGCGGGGAGCGTCTTCGCTGCGTGGTTGCTGTGGCGGCGTATTCGCGGCCGCGCTGTGTCTGCGGACGAAGGCGGAGATGCGGACGAAGCTCCCGTTTCCGCGTGGACGGCCCTGAAAGGGAGTCTGGTGATCGTCGCCTTTTTCGTCGCGGGGTGCGTCGCGGGGCTTTTTGCGCCGTTCGACATGACTGGTTCGCGCATGAGCGCCTATGTGCTTTACGCGCTGATGTTCTGCGTCGGCGTGACGCTGGGCAACGACCGCACCCTTGCGGAGCGGGTCCGGCGGCTCGATCCGCGGCTGGCGCTGCTGCCCGTCGCCACGGCCGTAGGCACGCTGGCCGGTGCGGCCCTCGCCGCGCCGCTGCTCGGCGGCTGGTCGCTGACCGACTCGCTGGCCGTGGGCGCGGGATTCGGCTACTATTCGCTTTCGAGCATCTTCATCGCCGACCTCCGGGGACCGGAGCTGGCGACGATCGCCCTGCTGTGCAACGTCATGCGTGAAATCTTCACCCTGCTGGCCGCACCGCTCGTGGCGCGCTGGTGCGGACCTCTGGCCGCCGTGTCGATCGGCGGCGCGACGACCTTCGACACCACGCTGCCCGTCATCACGCAGGCCGCCGGGCGGCCCTATGCCGTGGTTTCGATCTTCCACGGCTGTGCGCTCGATTTCAGCGTCCCGTTTCTGGTGACGTTTTTCTGTACGATCTGATTTGCACTTCCGTGCGGGATATTGGCACCTTTTGGTGGTAAAAGTTGCCAATGTACCGCGTCTTTGCCGCGATTGTTTGCCGCTTTTGATGGCAAAAGCGGCGCAAAACCATCCGCATGTCGCTTTCGCGGGAACGACATTTGGCTGTGCTAAAACGGGCGCCTGACGCGGGTTTGCAAGCAAACCGGCCCCGTTTTTTAACGCTTCGCCTTCATGCCGTTCTTCTTCCGCTGCAAGCGATAATGCGGAACACTTCCCGCCGCGAAACGCGACGAATAACCCCTGTGTATAGCCATATTTATCTCTTGATATACGATTGCAGCGCCTCGACGTATTCGGCGAAGGCGTCGCGCCCGGCGTCGGTGATGCGGCACACCGTGCAGGGAATCTTGCCGCGGAAGGTCTTCTCGACTTCGATGTAACCGGCTTTTGCGAGTTTGTCCAGCTGCACCGAGAGATTTCCGGCGGTGGCTCCGGTCTGCTGCCGGATGAAGACGAAGTCGGCGCTTTCGACCCCGATGAGGATCGAAACGACGGCCAGCCTCAATTCGGAGTGCAACAGGGGATTCAGCTCTTTGAACATCGCGTTATCGGGCAGGGTGGTTCGACTTGTAGTTGAGGATATGCCCCGGAACGATCATCATCACCACGAATCCGGCGATGAAAAGCAGCGGCTGCCACATGTTGCCGGCGATCAGCGTGAACGGAGCGAGGATGATGGCCGCGACGCCCCCGACGGCGGTGGGCGTGAAGCGGATGATCAGCCCCGTCACGGTGGTTCCCATGCCCATGATGAGCAGAATGATGAAGAGTATCGGCAGGCGCATGGGCGTGAAGAGCGCCAGCATGCTGACGAACCACGCCGAAAGACCCATTACCGTCCAGACGTTCCCGATCACGCGGTCGACGAACGTGCGCACCTCGCCTTCGGGCTTCTTCTCGCGCGAAATCCACATCAGCAGCCAGCCCAGCAGGGGCAGCATCAGCCAGAGGTAGTTCCAGCGCGGGTTTTGGAAATAGAGGACTGCGCCCCAGACGGCGAGCGTCGTCAGTACGGTGGCGTAGCCCCATGCCAGCAGCGGACGGCCCGAGTTGCGGACCATGCGGCTGCGGGTGTTTTCGATCATGCGGCCGATTAGCGCCAGGCTTTCGGCGGCTTCGAGTTTACGGTCTTCCATGGTGTTATCGGTTTTCCGAAGCTTCTGCGGCGTCGCGTTTGACTTGTCGTTTGAGTGCGTATCCCGAACCTGCGAGCCCGACGAGGACCGCCACGGCGAACTGAATCAGGTTGCCGTCCGGGTTGACATTGATCCACGATTCGCGGATGATGCCGAAGGCAACCGGCAATAGGAAGCACGAAACGTAATACATATATTTGTTGTGAATCACCGTTCCCGAGATGAAAAGTCCTGCGCTGATCAGCAGCAGGACCGGGAACAGCGGATCGACAGGCCATTCCCGCTCCATGCAGATCACGAAGGTAGAAAAGGCGGCCAGACCTGCTATGCATCCCCATACCTGTTCCAGCAGGCGGTCGGTGTAGCTTTTGACCTGCGATACACGGCGGCGGTTGTACCACCACGTAGCGGCCCATCCGGCGGCCAGCGCGGGCAGCCACAGCCATTGCCAGGCGCGACTTTCGGTGAAGGTCAGCAGGAGGAAAATCCCGACGGCGGTTGCGGCGAGCAGGTATCCCCATAGGATGAAGAGGTTGCTGCTGCCCGACGAAAGGTTGCGGCGCGTGTCGCGGATCATGCGCTGGATGAGTTCGATGCTTTGGTCGGCGTTGAAGTTTTTGTTGTCCATCGTTTCGTTTTTTTCAGCGGTTGCGGTAATTGCATTCGTCGTCGCAGTCGAACAGATACCAGGCGAGCGACAGGGCGATGTTCAGCCCCCATCCGGCGATGACCCACAGCACCCACCAGTAGTGGGGCGAGGTTTGCCAGTTGACGAAGGCGAGAAAGGCGCAGACCACGACGCAGGTGGTCAGGCGGCGGATGAACCAGCGCGCGAAAAGGCGGCGTTTGTCGGTGCGGGCGGGAGTGATTTCCATGGCTTTTTCCGGTTGTGAGCGGTTGCTCGGTTTGTAAATCCATTACAAATATAAAGTAGTTTATAAAATAAACCAAATTTCGAGCCGGAAATTTTTCGGAAAAAGCGAATACCTATATTTATTGAGCGGGAAGTGTTTATTGAGCGGGAAGATGCCTGTCGGGAGGAGGCAGAATCGGACCCTTCGAAAAGAGTCCGGTTTCGCGGCGGGGCGCTCCCTGCGGGCAGGCGGTTGTGGGGGGGCCGAACCTGCCCGGGCCTACTTGTTTTCGGCGGTCAGCACCAAGTCCATCCATTCGGGGTGGCGGCGGATATAGGTCGCGACGAACGGGCATTGGGGGACGACCTTGAGCTTCTTTCTGCGGATGTCCTCCAGCACGCCCTGCACCAGCTCCTTGCCGATGCCCCGACCTTCGTACTTCGGGGGCACTTCGGTGTGCGTCAGTACGATAAGTCCGTGTCCCAAAACGTATTCGGCCAGGGCCATGCCGTCTCCGAGGTCGAGTTCGTAACGCTTTTCGGCGGCGTTGTCTATCAAAGTGTGCTTCCTTTCCATATGCATCTCGTTTTAATTGGGTCTGAATGCTTCAAATTTGATTCCGAAGTCGTATTTTTGTCTTCCGTTATGAACCGCATTGCCGAAATACTGCTCGACTGGTACGCCCGCGAGGGTCGTGACCTGCCGTGGCGTCGTACGCGCGATCCCTACCGGATCTGGCTCTCGGAAGTGATCCTCCAGCAGACCCGCGTGGCGCAGGGGATGGAGTACTACCTCCGTTTCACGGAGCGTTTTCCCGACGTTGCGTCGCTCGCCGCCGCGCCCGAGGACGAGGTGCTGAAACTCTGGCAGGGGCTGGGCTATTACAGCCGCGCCCGCAACCTCCGGGCCGCCGCCCGTGAGGTCGTAGAGCGTTTCGGAGGGGTGTTTCCCCGCTCGTTGGACGACGTGCGTTCGCTGCGCGGCGTGGGCGACTATACCGCGGCGGCCATCTGCTCGGCGGCTTACGACGCTCCGTGCGCCGTCGTCGACGGCAATGTCTACCGGGTGCTCTCGCGGCTCTTCGACCTCGCCGAACCGATCGACACCACGGCCGGAAAACGGGCTTTCGCCTGCTTGGCGCAGTCGCAGCTCGACGCCGCGCATCCGGGCCGCTACAACCAGGCGATCATGGACTTCGGGGCGATTCAGTGTACGCCCGCGTCGCCCCGCTGCGAAGCATGTCCGCTGTCGGAGAGCTGTCTGGCCCTCGCTGCCGGAACCGTCGCCGACCGTCCCGTGAAACGAGGCAAAACCCGGGTCCGCGACCGCTGGTTCAATTACCTGCACGTCGCCTCGGGCGACCGGGTCCTGCTGCACCGCCGCGAGGGGCGCGACATCTGGCAGGGACTTTACGAGTTTCCGCTGATCGAGACCGACGCTCCCGTTGAATTCCCGGACCTCGCGGCTCTGCCGCAGTTCCGCCGCCTGCTGGGTGACGGTCCGTGGCATCTGGTGCGCAGCGTTTCCCTGCCCCGGCACCAGCTGTCTCACCAGCGGCTTCATGCGGTCGTTCACCGCATCGAAACGCCTGCATTCACTCCGGCCGCCGCTGCTATGGCCGTCCCGGCCGACTCGCTGGGCGACTATGCCGTGCCGCGGCTCGTCGACCGTTACCTGATGCAGGCCGGTTCGGACGACTCCTCGTTTTAAATCCCGCCTCGGCGGGATTTAGGAGTAGGCCGGATTTGTAAACACGGCTGTGAGCCGTGGGTTTGCGGTCGGATTATCGTATCAGATACCCGATGTAGGCGACGTAGATCGCCAGGAAGATCGCGCCCTCCCAACGGTCGATCGCCCGGCGTTTGAACGTGAAGGCCGCGAGGAACAGCAGCACCGAACTCAATACGACCATCAGCAGGTCCCAGACCGTGATGCCGTCCATCGAGAGCGGATGGATCGTCGCGCTCAAGCCCAGGATCAGCAGGATGTTGGCGATGTTCGATCCGATGACGTTGCCCAGCGCCATGTCGGCCTTGCCCTTGAACAGCGACACGAGCGACGAGGCCAGCTCGGGCAGCGATGTGCCGCCAGCCACGAGCGTGATGGCGATCACCGATTCGCTGATTCCGAGCCGCCGGGCGATCTCCGTGGCGCTGCGGAGGAACATTTCGCCGCCGAAAATCAGTCCGGCGAGGCCTCCGACGATCATCGCGGCCATGAGCCATCCGGCCATTCCGGGTTTCGCTCCGGCGTCCGGGGCCGTCGCCTCGGGCCGTTTCGTGGTGTGGATCGTGTACCACATCAGCGCGCCGTAGAGCAGGAGCATGACGATGCCGTCGATGCGTCCGATGCGGTCCGCCGCACCTTTGAAGACATAGGAGTCCGCTGCCAGCGCCAGCAGCAACAGCGATACGATCACTCCGAACGGAATGTCGCGGCGGATGTTGCCCGCCGTGAGCGGCAGGGGGCGGATAAGGGCGCAGACGCCCAGGATGACGAAGACGTTGAAGATGTTCGACCCCACGACGTTGCCGATTGCCACGTCGCTTTTGCCTGCGATGGCCGAGAGCACCGACACGACCAGTTCGGGCGTCGAGGTACCGACGGCGACCACCGTGAGCCCGATGATGAATTCCGGCACGCGGAACCGCTGCGCCAACGCCGCGGAGCCGTCCGTCAGGAAGTTCGCGCCTGCGAGGATCAGTCCGAGGCCGATGATGAGGAGTAAGATGTCCAAACTATGAATTTTGAATTGTGAATTCTGAATTGTTTGATCATGCCAGCAGGATCAGACTCACGGCCATCAGGGCCATGCCGGCCACCACGCCGTAGATGGAGATGTGCGCCTCGCCGTATTCGCGGGCCGCGGGCAGCAGTTCGTCGATCGAGATGAAGACCATGATGCCTGCCACGCCTGCAAGGATGCAGCCCATCAGCGTCGGGGTCATGAAGGGCGTCAGCACCAGATAGGCCAGTACGGCGCCGACCGGTTCGGCGAGGCCCGAGAGGAGCGACAGGCGGAAAGCCTTTCGGCGGTCGCCCGTGGCGTAGTAGATCGGGATCGAGACGGCGATGCCTTCGGGAATGTTGTGGATGGCGATGGCCACGGCGATGGCTACGCCGAGGGCCATGTTGTCCACCGCCGAAGTGAAGGTGGCGATGCCTTCGGGGAAGTTGTGGATGCCGATGGCCAGCGCCGTCATCACGCCCATGCGCATCAGACGGGGATTGTGCGGCTGATGGTCCATCTCCTCGACTCTGTGTGCTTCGTGGGGATTCTCGATCGAGGGGACCAGCCGGTCGATGACGCCGATCAGCAGAATGCCCGCGAAGAAACTCGCCACGGTGACGATCACGCCCGTGTGTGCGCCCCATTCGGCCGAGAGGGTCGTGTTTGCCTGCTGGAACAGCTCGACGAACGAGACGTAGATCATCACGCCGCCCGAGAGGCCCAGCGAGAACGAAAGCAGCCGTTTGTTGGTGCGTTTGGCGAAGAAGGCGATCGCGCTGCCGATGCCCGTGGCGAGGCCCGCGCCGAGTGTCAGCAGCAGGGGGATGAGGATATTGTGTTCTTCCATACGAATCGTTTTCGTTTGTTTGGCAAATACGCAGCAAACCGTCCGGGTTGCCGGGTTTTCCACCGCAAAGATAATGCATAAAACGAAATACCGAACCCGCAAGGGTTCGGTATTTGTAGGTAAACGAACATGCAGAAAAGAGTAAATATCATGTTTACAGGTATTTAATTCTCTGTTCTGCATATGCTCCGAGCAATAGAATTGCACATTCGGGCAGGATTAACGGTGAGTTTCGTTACTTATCCGTTACCTGCCCGAAATGCTTTGTTTTGCATTAAGGTATTTGTTTTCAGTTCGTTGCATCAAATTTCCGCATAACAAATAACTTGACTTAACGTTTAACCCATCCACAAAGTTCAAGTTATTATGCAACGCAGCACTTTCAAAGTCCTTTTCTACGTGA
>NZ_QTXM01000020.1:0-48208 GCF_003461645.1 Alistipes sp. AF14-19 | reverse complement strand
TTTCCCGTTCTGCGAGGTATTCGTCGAGCGTGATCGGAGACGGGCGTTTGTGGATTTTCTGCCCGAGTTTCTCCCGGACAAGGTAGTAGCTGGCCTGGAGCGTGCGGTTTATTTCGGTCAGCCCCCGGCGCGGCGGGAAGATTTTCATGGTCATCTCCCGGTTCCATTTGCGGGTGAAGAAACTGCTGTAATAGTCGTCCTCGGGATTTACGAGATATTCGATCGTCCCCTCCCATTCGATGCGGTTGAGCAACAGGTTGGGTTCGGATACGTAGAGCATCTTGAACGGCAGCGACTGGTAGGGCAGGTAGTTGAGAAAGACCTCGCCGTAGTTGTTGCGGTAGTTACCCGGCATCTTCTCCTTTTCGTAAAATACGAGTTTGTCTTCGATGAGCAGGATCACCCAGCGGTGCGACTCCTTGGGAAACATCTGTTCGCCGAGCATGCTCGGGGTCTCGACATACCCGCGTTTGCCGACCCGGACCATCTCTTCGATGAACCGGGCGGGATTGTCGGCATGTTCGAGAACCTGGTTGCAGATCACATAATCGAAAGCATCTTTTTCGAACGGGAGTTGCTCGCCGTCGGCTTCGATGAATTGCTGGTGAGGGTAAATCAGGACTTTTCCGCAGCGATGGGTGTCGTCGTGCGGAAACTTGTCGGCTATCACATCGGAACGAAACATCGGATCGTGTCCGGGACCGATTTCGAGTACCTTATCCCTGCGCTTGATGCGGAGATCCTGGCGTCCCAATGGATGACGGGTTATCATAGAGTGAGTTTGATGTGTGTCCCCGCAAATATAGGAAAAAACCTGCGTAAAAAATAAATCGGCTGAATATTTTCGGCCGATTTGTAAACGATTTTGTCCGAATTGTGGCTTTGCTCCCGAAATCGTCGTCTAATGTTCTCTGTTCTTGAGGTTTATGACGCGATTGATCCCCGGAAAATAGTCGGTGTGCGGCGCTATTTGCCGTTGACGAAATCGAGGATCGCCCGGGCCGTGGTTTCCGGCTCCTCCAGAAATCCCATGTGGCCGCTGTTTTCGAGCCATACGATCCGGGCTTGCGGATGCCCTTCCACCAGCTTTTCGGCCGCTTCGACAGGGATGTAGTTGTCCTTGCGTCCGAGGATGAAGAGCTGGGGAACCTTCGAGGCGCGCAGCATCTCGTTCCGGTCCTTGCGGGCGATCATGCCGTTGAGCAGCGCTACGATTCCTTCGTCCTCGGTGACGGCAACCTGTTCGGTGAGGTCCTCGATGTAGTCTTTCATCCGGGTGCGGTTGTCCTCGGCGAAGCCCGCTTCGGGGGCCACGCGGGCCAGCGTATCCTTTTTCCCGGCCTTTACGAGGGCGATTTCGCGGCGGCGGTTTTCGGCCTTCTCCGGCGTGTCGGCGTTGGGTGTCGAACTTAACAGCACAACTCCGTTGAGCATGTCGGGATGGCGTTCGCAGAAGGCCAGGGCTACGTAGCCGCCCATCGAGTGCCCGACGAGTGTGCAGCGGGGGATTCCCAGCGCCCGGAGGGCGTCGGCCACCGTGTCGGCGAGGAACTCCATCGAATGCTCCTCGCCCGTCACGACCGAGATGCCGTGACCGGGCAGGTCTAACGTAACCACGCGAAGCTCTTTGTAGAGGAATGGAACGAAATCCTCCCAGACGAGCATCGATTCGAGGTATCCGTGCAGGAGCACGACGCATTTGTCCCCTTTCTGGGAGTCGCAGACGTGCAGGGCGGTGGGACCCGCCATGATGAATTTTTCGATCATTGAATCTGGATTTATTCCTCCTCTTCGTCGAGGTAGTCGAGAACGGACTCGCGTTTGAGGGGCAGGATCTCCTCCTCGTCCTCTTCGTCGAAACTGCTGTAAAGCGCGTGGCGCTCCTTGCCGCTCTTGCGTATCGGTTCGAGACGTTTGGCTTTCCGAAGTTCATCCGCGTCGTGTTCGCGGATTCCCTTTTGTGTTTTCATGGGGAAATGAATGGTTGGTTTTAGAAATTTTCGCTGTCGAACACTCCTTCGAAGACGCGGCGCGCCGGTCCCGTCAGGCGGATGTCCGTATAGGTTTGTGTTCCCTGTTCATGCGAAAACCGTACCGCAAGCGCTCCTCCGGGTACGGTGATGCGGAAATCGGTCGTGTGGGGCTGCCGCGCGAAGGCCGTCACGATGGCCGCGGCCGTGGCTCCCGTGCCGCAGGCGAGGGTCTCGTTCTCCACGCCGCGTTCGTAGGTGCGCATGCGGATCGTGCCGTCGCCTGTGATCTGCACGAAATTGACGTTCGTGCCCTGCGGGAAGCGCGTCGTGTCGCGGCGGATGGCCCGTCCGCGGCCGGTCACGTCGACCGCTTCGAGGTCGTCGACGAATTCGACGTAGTGCGGGACGCCCGTGTTGAGAAACCACCAGCCGTCGCCCGTGCGGATCTCCCGCACGGCGATCATGCCCAGCTCGATCTCTCCCGAAGTGCCTTTCAGGCGGCGGATGCGGGCGGTGTGAAGCCCGTCTGCGGCATCGAAGAACTTGGTCTCCCCGCCGATGCCCCGGTGTTCGGCGAAAAGCGCGAAGCAGCGGGCGCCGTTGCCGCACATCTCGCCTTCCGACCCGTCGGCGTTGTAATAACGCATCGAACAGTCGATCTCCGCGTTCCGGGCGAGGGTCATCAGCCCGTCGGCTCCGATGCCGAAATGACGGTCGCACAAGGCTGCGATAAGTTCCGCACGGGGTGTGAAGCCGCCTTCGCGGTTGTCGATCAGGATGAAGTCGTTGCCTGCTCCTTCGTATTTTGCAAATGCCGTCTGCACTTTTTGAATGGTTATGTCTTGGCAAAAATAGTAAAACTTCTAAAAGTTTTGCTAATTTTGTGAAAAATATCCGCCCGGGCGTGCAACGGCGGGCGGATTGTATTGTTTATGCCAGGATTCAAAAAACAGACCTTTATGAAAAGTGTGCTTTTCAAGCATCGTTCGATACGTAAATTCCGCCCGACGCCCATTCCCGAGGAGGTGCTGCGCGAGTGTCTCGAAGCCGCCTTGCGCGCTTCGACGTGCGGCAACATGCAGCTCTATTCGCTGGTGGTGACCCGCGATGAAACGCTCCGCGAACGGCTCGCGCCGTGCCATTTCAACCAGCCGATGGTCCGCCAGGCTCCGTGCGTGGTGACCGTCTGCGCCGATATTCACCGTTTCACGATGTGGTGCGAGCAGCGCGACGCCGACCCTGCCTACGACAATTTCGCGTGGTTCCTGAACGCTTCGACCGACGCCCTGCTGGCCGCGCAGAACCTCTGCGTCGAGGCCGAAATGCACGGGCTGGGCATCTGCTACCTCGGTACGACGATCTACACCGCGGGCGACATTTCGCAGATACTGGAACTTCCGAAGGGGGTCATTCCGCTCACCACCGTGGTCCTGGGTTATCCCGACGAGTCGCCCGAACTGACCGACCGCCTGCCGCTCGAAGCCGTGGTCCACTACGAGAAGTACACCGATTACACGGCCGCCGAGATCGACGAACTGTGGGCCGAGCGCGAAGAGTCGGAGCTTACCAAACGTCTGCTGGCGGAAAACGGCCTCCCGAACCTGGCGCAGGTCTTCACCCAGCGGCGTTACGTGCGCAAGGACAACCTCGCCATCTCGGAGTCCTATTTCGCCCTTTTGAAAGAGAAGGGATTCTTCAACAACTGACGCCGTGCGGGGATCGTGTCGCATACTCGCCGCCGCGCTGCTGGGCCTGCTGTGCTCGGCGTGCAGCGTCACGCGCCACATTCCCGAAGGACAGTATTTTCTGCAAAAAGTAAAGATCGAGGACGACCGGTCCACGCCCCGCAAGGAACGCATCACGGCTTCCGACATGGAGAAGTACGTGCGCCAGACTCCCAACAAACGCTTCCTCGGGACGAATTTCTACGTCTGGCTCTACGAGCAGGCCGACCCTGCGAAGGACAACCGCTGGAACAACTGGAAGCGCAAGATCGGGCAGGCGCCCGTGACGCTGGACATGGGGCTGACCCAGAAGAGCGCCGAAAACCTGAAGGTCTACATGGACTCGAAGGGTTTTTTCTCCTCGCAGGCGACCTATGAGGTCGACACCGTTTCGCGCCGCAAGCGTGCGACGGTCACCTTCCGCACGCGCCAGGGCGAGCCTTACCGCATCGACTCCGTTTCCTACGAGTTCCAGGACAACTTCCTCGAACAGATCGTGCTGCCCGACACCGTCAATACGCTGCTGCATACGGGCGATATTTACGACGTGTCGGTCCTCGATGCCGAGCGGGAGCGCATCGCCGCCTACCTCAAGGAGCGGGGGTACTACAATTTCTCGGTCAACAACATCTCCTACGCCGCGCGGATGTTCGAGAAGGAGCGGCTGATCGACCTGCGGCTGATCGTCAAACAGTATCTCACGGGCTATGACGAACGCGGACTGCCCGTGATGGACAACAACATGGTCTACCGTATCGACCGGATCAACATTTTCCCCGATTACGACCCCACCGCCGCACGGACCGACACGACGCTGCTTTCGCGGCTCGATACGGTCTACTACCGCGGTCTGAACATCATCTACGAGAAACGGCCCAACCTGCGCCCTCCGGTGCTCCGTCAGGCCGTGCCGCTCTATCCCAACTACGTCTACAACTCGTCGCAGGTCAACCGCGCCTATTCCGACCTGATGGCGCTGGGGTATTTCAAGAGCGCGAAAATCGCCTTCGAGGAGCAGCCCCGGTCGGCCGACGTCACCGACATCGTCTCCTTCATCGGCGCTTCGGCCGATTCGACGCAGACGCTCTACACGCGCGAGGGCTACCTGACGTGCAACATTCTCTGCACGCCGACGCTCAAGCAGAGCGTCAAGGTCGATCTCGAAGGCAGCACCACGTCGAGTTTCTACGGCCTGAAGGCCACCGTCGGTTATCAGAACCGCAATATTTTCCGCGGCGCCGAGTCGTTCGACCTCTCCTTCACGGCGGGTTACGAATTTATGAAGGCTCCCGACGCCAGGCGCAAACGGGCCACCGAATTCGGCGTCACGACCGGACTGACCTTCCCGCGGTTCCTCGTGCCCTGGCGCACGGGCCGTTTCCGCACGGTGAACCAGCCGAAGACCAAGGTCGAACTGTCGATCAATTTTCAGGACCGCCCCTATTACGCCCGTACGCTTTCGAGCGCCGGCATCACCTACATGTGGACCAACAGCCGCTATTCGTCCTTCTCGCTGCGGCCGATCGACATCAACGTGGTCGACATGACTCGCCCGGTCGATCCCGAATTCCTGGGCAATACCTCCAACAAATACCTGATCAACAGTTTCAAGACCCAGTTCATCGGCGGCCTTTCGTTCGGCTACGGCTATAACAACCAGCGCAAGAACCTCGGCGGAAACGCCACGAACATCCGGTTCAACGCCGAGACCGCCGGCAACCTGATCGACGCCGTCGAGCACGCCTTCTTCTCGCCGGCCAAGGGAAAGGAGCAGTATACGATTTTCGGCATCGAGTATTCGCAGTATTTCCGCACCGATTTGAGCGTCAGCCGGAAAATCATGCTGGGGGGCGCTACGGCGCTGGTGGGACGGCTTTACGGCGGTGTGGCGATGGCTTACGGAAACTCTTCGTCCGTACCTTTCGACCGCCAGTTCTATTGCGGCGGCAGCAACGGCATGCGCGGCTGGACGCCCCGAACCCTCGGGCAGGGTTCGGTGGCCAATCCCCACAACGATTTTCCGGTCCAGACGGGCGACGTGAAGCTGGAAGCCAACCTCGAACTGCGCTTCCCGGTCTGGGGCATGATCCACGGCGCGACCTTCTTCGATCTGGGCAACATCTGGTATATCCGGCACTATTCGGGTGAGTCCGAAGATACGGTGTTCCGGTTCGACCGTTTCTACAAACAGCTGGGATTCAACACGGGACTCGGCCTGCGTTTCGACATCAAGTTCGCCGTGCTGCGCCTCGACTGGGGTATTCAGCTGCACAATCCCAACAACCCCTCGGGCGAGCGGTGGATCCACAATTTCAAGTGGAAGAACACGGCGCTCAACTTCGGCGTGGGTTACCCGTTTTAACGTTCGGCTTTTACTTCTTCGCCTTGTACTGCGACGGCGACATGCCGGCATTGCGCTTGAAGTAACTGCCGAAGAACGACTGGTTGGGGAAATTCAGGTAATAGGCGATTTCCTGCACGCTCATGTTCGAATATTTGAGCAGCGTCTTGGCTTCAAGGATCACGTAGTTGTCGATCCATTCCGATACCGATTTGCCGCTGATGCGCTTGATGAGCGTGGTGAGGTATTTGGGCGTGATGCATAGCTGCCGGGCGTAGAATCCCACGCTGCGTTCGTGCTTGTAGTGTTCGCCGAGCAGCTCGGTGAACTGCCTGAAATACTCCTCCGCACGGTTGTGTATCGGGCTGTCGACCTCGGGATGCTCCGTGAGGTAGTGGGTCAGGATGTCCCCGACCTTGTAGATCGTCGCGGCGATCAGTCCGCCGATGATCTCGCTCGAAAAATCCGTCTCGGAGCCTTTCAGTTCCTGTTCGACCATCGAGATAAAACTCCGGAGCGACTGGCTCTCGGCCTGCGTGAGTTCCATGCAGGGGAGCGAGCCGAATTGCAGGAAAAGCGGCATCATGCGTTTGGTGTCGATGTTGATGCGCTTGAGAAAATCCGGGGCGATGACGATAAGATGGGCCTTGAAACGGTTGTTGGATTGTACCTGCAGGATGTGCTTGGGGCTGAAGATGAAGAGCGAATCCTTTTTGAGCCGGAATTCCTGCAGGTTTGACGTGAGCGAAGTCTCGCCTTCGGTTCCGACGCCGATAATGAGAGCGTTCAGGCGGCTCGGGAACCGGAATATCTCCATTTCCGATGCGCTGTTTGCGGCGATGCATTCGCCCATAATTCCCGGACGCTTTTCGCCTCCGGCCATTGTGATGAGTTCGTTCAGGGTAAAACTCGATATCGGCATTTCTGAATTCGTCTGGTTCATAGTTTCGCTTAAATTTCGACAAATATAATAATGATCAGTCGGGTATCATTCAAAATGTTCGATTCTTCAACCTTATGAACACTACCGCGCGCTTTTCGACCTGCGGGTCTCTGAAAACGAAAGCGCCGACCTCACGGGTCGGCGCTCGATGCTCTGTCGGCGGACCGATCCGCATGAAGATTTATTTGGCGGCAGGCGCTGCTGCGGGCGCGTCGGTGATGCCCAGTTCCTTTTTCACGGCAGGCGCGACGTCCGTCAGCGTAGCCTCGTCGAAGTAAGCCAGCGATCCCGTCGACGTGTCGAACACGACCAGAAATCCGCCTGCGGCCGCTACCTTGTCGATGGCGCTTTTCGCCTTGTCGATGATCGGGGCGAGCAGTTCGTTCTGTTTCTTCTGGTAATCCTGCTGTGCGCGCTCCTGGAACTCGCGGGTGCGGGTCTGCATATCGTTCAGTTCCTTCTCCTTCACCTCCTTGATGGCGTCGCTGAAGGTGTTGTAGTTTTTCTGGAAATCCTGCAACTTGGTGTTGAATTCGACGTTCATCGTCTCGATGTTGTCCGACAACTCCTTGGCGAAGGTGTCCATGTTCTCCTGCATCGTCTTGGTCTCGGGCATCGCCATGATGATTTCCTGGGTGTTGATGCGTCCGAATTTCTGGGCGAAGAGCGATGTGGCGCCCATCACCAGCACAACCGCAAGGGTCAGTTTGATTGCTTTTTTCATACAGTTTTATCAGTTAATGTTTTGATGTCGGTTATTTCTTGAGCGCGTCGATCACCTGCTGCGTCCGCTCTACGGAAGGATTGGTGTAGAGCAGCGTGGGGTTGTTCGCCGAGTCGAGCACCAGGTCGGCGCCCGCCTGCTTGGCGTAGGCCTCGATGGCGTCGAAGACCTGTTTCTGGATCGGGGAGATCACCTCGATACGTTTTTTCATCAGCGTGCCTTCCTGTCCGAACAGGCTTTCCTGATACTCCTGCGCCTCCTTCTCCTTGTTCAGAATGGCGTTTTCGCGGGTCTGGCGCGCAGCGGCCGAGAGCGAGGTTTTCTGGCTCACGTAATTGTTGTAAAGCGCCTCGACTTCGGCAAACTTGGCGTCCACCTGGTCCTGGTACTGCTTGGCGAGCTTATCCAGGTCGGAAATAGCCGTATTGTAGGCGTCGATTGATTTGAACACTTTCTCGCTGTTGACGATTATGTAGTTCTGCGCCGCGAGTGTCCCTGCCGTCAGAATGAATGCCGCAATTAAAATCAGCCGTTTCATAATCCTGTTGTTTTTAAGTTAATATTCAGCCGGTTTCCCGGATTGCTGCTATAAATATAACTCTTTTCTTTCAAATTTATTGCCACGCCCCGTTTTATTTGAGCTCCCTTTGGCGAGGGGGATTCAGGGGATTTTGAATGCCGGTCCGCGGGTGCGGCCGTTCGGATCATGCTAAAATTGTTGTCCCAGAACGAAGTGGAACTGGCTGCCGCTCTTGGTCGAGGAGTTCGCCGGAGCGTCGAATCCGTAACCCCAGTCGATACCGAGCATACCCACCACGGGGAGGTAGAGGCGGACGCCGAAACCGGCCGAACGCTTGATCTTGAAGGGCGAGAACTTCTTCCACGAGTCGAATGCGTTACCGCCTTCGAGGAATCCCAGCACGTAGATCTGCGACGAGGGTTTGAGGATGATCGGGTAGCGAAGTTCGGCGGTGTATTTGTTGTAGCCGCGCGAGTAGTTGCTGCCGGGGTCGAGCGCGCCGTCCTCGTAACCGCGCATCGCGATGATGTCGATACCGTATATATTGTATCCCGACATGCCGTCGCCGCCGACTTCGTAGCGTTCGAAAGGCGAAACCTTATACTTGTTGTAGCTGCCGAGGTATCCCATTTCGGCCTTGAGCATCAGCACGAGGTTCGAGTTTTTCAGGAACGACTGGAACCACTGCGCCTTGAACTGCCATTTGTGGAACTCCACCCAGCGGTAGCGCTCCTGGTTGGCCCGGTCCGCCTCTGCGGAGGTCGAGTTGGAACTGTTGGCGATCTGCTCCAGTTTTTTGTAGTCCTTGCCGTCCCAGAGCGAGTAGGGAAGCGTGGCCTGCACCGAGGCGCTGAACTCCGAACCGCGGCGCGGGTAGATCGGCTGGTCGACCGAATTGCGGCCGAACACCAGTTTGATCGATGCCAGGTTGGCCGCGCCGTTCGTCATCACGAACGACGACCAGTTTTTCAGCGCGTAGCGTTCGTAGCTGGCTTCGGCGTAGAACGTGAAATAGGGATCGGGCCAGTTCAGACGCTTGCCCAGACCGGCGGCGACGCCGTAGGTCCGGAAATACTGCGTACTGGTCTGCCATACGTAATAGGCGTTGTTCTGCTCCGAGAAGTGTGCCGAGAGGGTAAACGAGTTGGGTTTCTTGCCGCCCATCCAGGGGTCGGTGAAACTGAACGCGAAGGCCTTGTAATACGTACCGTTGGTCTGTGCCGAGAGCGAGAGCCGCTGGTTCTGGCCCATCGGGTAGGGGCGCCATGCACCTTTCTTGAAGGTGTTCTTGATCGAGAGATTGTTCAGCGTGATGCCGACCGAACCCACGAAGGTTCCCGAACCCCAGCCGCCGGCGATGTTGAACTGGTCGGAAGCCTGCTCTTCAAGCGGCCAGTTGATGTTGACCAGCTCGTTCGAAACGGGCTTGATGTCGGGCATGATGGCCTCGGGGTTGAAGTGTCCCATCGAACCCAGCAGGCGGATGGTGCGCATCAGCAGCGCGCGGTTGTAGAGTTCGCCCGGACGGGTGTCCAGCTCGCGGCGGATCACCTCGTCGTCGACGCGCTGATTGCCCGTGATGCCGACTTCGTTGATGGTGAACTGCTTGCCTTCGAAGACCTTGACTTCGATGTCGATCGAGTCCGGGGCGATGATCGTCTCGGCGGGTTCGATCTGCGACATCAGGTAGCCTTCGTTCTGATAGAGCGACGACACGGATGTCGCTTCGGGATCGGTCTCCTTGCCGATGCCCAGCTGCTTGTGCATCGTCTTCTTATCGTAGATGTCGCCCTTCTTGACGCCGAACATCTGTTGCAGCCCTTCGGTTTCATAGACCGAGTTGCCCACCCACGAGACGTTGCGGATGTAGTATTTGTTGCCTTCCGACACTTCGAGGTCGATGCCCAGCCGTTTTTCGTTGATCGGGTAGATCGAGTCGCGTATGATGGTGGCATTGCGGTAGCCCCGCGAGTTGTAGAAGTCGATCAGCAGCTCCTTGTCCGCCTCGTAGTCGTTCTCGTTGAGTTTGGTCCCCTTGAAGAAGTTGATCGACTTCTGGTGGGTCTTTTTGAACGTGCGGCGCAGGCGCTTGTCGTTGAACTGCTCGTTGCCGACGAAGTTGATCTTGCCGATCTTCACTTTCTCCTTGCGGTCGATCAGGAAGGTCACCGTCACGGCCTGTCCCGGGCGCAGCGTGTCGTTGTCGATACGCACGTCCACCTCCGTATTGCGGAATCCCTTTTCGGCCCAGTAGTTATGGATGAGCTTCTTGTTCTTGTCGATGACGTAGTCCGAGAGTTCGCTTCCGCGCTTGAGTTTGAGCTTTTCCAGCAGGTCCTTCTTCTTGCCCTTCGAAATGCCCTCGAACTCCCAGTTGTAGACGCGGGGACGCTCCTTGAGGAAGACCTCCAGGTCGAGGCTGTCGCCCTCGATCTCGGCGCCGATCTTCACGTCCGAGAAAAAACGCTGGCTCCAGAGCCGTGAAATGGCGTTGGAGATGAAGTTGCTCGGCAGGTAGACCGAGTCGCCTGCGATCAGTCCGGCAGACGACTTGAGGATCTCGGGGTTGAGGTATTGCACGCCGTGGACGTTGACGTCGCGGATGTAATAGAGCCTGGGTTCGCCCTCGCTTCGGAACATCGGGGCGTTTTCTGAAATCGCAGGCTTCGGAGCCGCCGTCGTGTCCTGCGGATTCTGCTCCTGGGCGAATATATTCGAGCAGCATAGCACGAGGGCAGCTGCTGCCGTGAATATCTTACCGGAATAATTCATCTATTAAATATAGTCTAAAGTCATCTATTTAACCAGTCCGAAGCGGCGATCGCGCCGTGCGTATTCCTCCATCGCGCGGTCGAACTCCTCCTCCGTGAAGTCGGGCCACAGCACTTCGGGGAACCACAGTTCGGCGTAGGAGGCCTGCCACAGCAGGAAATTGCTCAACCGCTGTTCGCCGCTGGTGCGGACGATCAGGTCGGGGTTCGGGTAGGGGGCCGTGTAGAGCGCGGTGCTGATCGTCTCTTCGGAAATCTCCGACGGGGCGATCTGGCCGGCCTCCACGCGTTGCGCGATCTGCTGCACGGCGTGCGTTATTTCGCTCCGCGACGAATAGTTGAGCGCCAGGATCAGCGTCAGCGTCCGTCCTCCCGCAGTCTGCTCCTCGGCCATGGCCAGGTAGCTGCGGACCTTCTCCGAAAAACGGCTCCGGTCGCCGATCATGCGCACCTCGACGCCCTGGCGGATCAGTTCGGGCGTTTCGTTGACGACGCTTTTGCAGAAAAGCTCCATCAGGGAGTCCACTTCCTCCGCGGGCCGTCCCCAGTTTTCGGTCGAGAACGCATAGAGCGTCAGGTACTTCACGCCCCAGCGCGCCGCGGCGCGCAACGACGCCCGCACGGGTTCGACACCCGCTGCGTGACCTTCGTAACGCTCTTTGCCGCGCAACTCGGCCCAGCGGCCGTTGCCGTCCATGATGATGGCGACGTGTTGCGGTATGCGTTTCTGATCGCTCATATTAGGGCACAAATATAGGGAAAAATTCTGTTAACTTGTGGAAAAATGCGATAAATGATTAACTGCGGATGTCGATTCCCCACATCATCTTATTCCGTAACGTGTCGTAAAATGATATATTGTGCGGCACGGCCAAAAAAATCGTCTGTTCGGCCCGCTCCACGGTGAACGACGCGCCGTGCGAAACGGGGTAGGTCCGGTTGTCCAGCGTGACGAAGGCGTCCGCCCGCCGGGCGTCCACGTTGAGCGTGATGACGCCCGTGTCGGGGATCACCACCGGGCGCATCGTGAGGTTGTGGGGGGCCAGGGGCGAGATGACCAGGCACTGGCACGTCGGGGCCACGACGGGACCTCCGGCGCTGAGCGAATAGGCCGTCGATCCGGTGGGCGTCGAGACGATCACCCCGTCTCCGTGGTAGGTGGCCACCATCTGCCGGTCGACGTAGGTCTCCACCGAGATCATCCCTGCGCCGTGGCGCTGCACGGTGAATTCGTTGAGCGCCAGCTGCGATTCGGGCTGTCGGGCGAATTCGCCCGTGACGCGCAGCATCGAGCGCGGCTCGGTCGCGATGTTGCCTTCGGCTATCTCGCGGAAGATCAGGTTCAGCCCGTTGCTCGGGGCGCTGGTCAGAAACCCCAGGTGTCCGGCGTTGATGCCCATGACGGGAATCGGCGCGCCGCAGAGACGGTGCACCCCTTCGAGCAGCGTTCCGTCGCCTCCGTAGCAGACCATGACGGTTTCGGCAGGCTGTTTGCCGATGTAGCGGCCGTAGATCCTTTCGGGCGGGAGCGCCGTTCCCGTGGCCTGCTCCACCAGGGGGGCGAACTCCTCGTTGACGGCGTAATCGAAGCCGAAAGCTCCGATCGTTCCGATCAGCTGGCGGATCTCCTCGGGGGTGTGGGCGATCTGCGCGCGGGAAAAAAGTATGATTTTCATCGGCGGAGTTTCGAAAAAATAAGTAACTTTACCACGCCGGAACGATCCGAGGCCTTTTCGGCCCGGCAAGGCGCCGGGATGTGGCATATCTCCGGCAAATATACGGAAAGGAGAGCGATGCGCCAAATTTATTTGAGCTTGTCCGGATCGCGTTCCGCATTCCGTGAAACAGCGTAGAATTATGACAAAGTTAAGCGTTAACATCAATAAGATCGCCGTGGTGCGCAATTCGCGGGGCGGCAATCTGCCCGACGTGGTCCGCGCCGCGCTGGACATCGAGCGTTTCGGCGCCGAGGGCATCACGGTCCATCCGCGTCCCGATGCGCGGCATATCCGTTACGACGACGTGCGCGATCTCAAACGGGCGCTCACGACCGAGCTGAACATCGAGGGCAACCCCATCCCGGGTTTCATCGACCTGGTGCTGGAGGTGGTCCCTGCGCAGGTGACGCTGGTTCCCGACGCCCACGATGCCATCACCTCGAACGCCGGGTGGGACACTCTGGCCAACCGCGCATTCCTGACCGACGTGACGGCGCGCTTCCACGCGAAGGGCATCCGGGTCTCGGTTTTTGTGGACCCCGTGGCCGAGATGGTCGCCGGGGCGAAGGCCTGCGGCGCCGACCGGGTGGAACTCTACACCGAAGCCTATGCGCGCGAATATACCGACGACCCGCAGCGGGCCGTCGCTCCCTATCTGGCCGCCGCCGAAGAGGCTCGCCGGCAGGGGTTGGGGCTGAACGCCGGCCACGACCTTTCGCTGGAGAACCTGCGCTGGTTCGCCGAACGCATTCCGTGGACCGACGAGGTGTCGATCGGCCATGCGCTGATCTGCGACGCCCTCTACTACGGGCTGGAAAACACCGTGCAGCTCTACCGGCGCGAACTTAAATTCTGACGACTATGAAACGCATCCTGATCCTTGCCGCCGCGCTGTTCACCGCGTGCACGGCCTTTGCGCAGAGCGAATACAACCTCCAGCGGCGCAGCCTTTTCGAGGTGCTCCCGGTCTATTCGAGCGACATCGTGTTCCTGGGCAACTCGATCACCGACGGCTGCGAGTGGGCCGAGCTGTTCAACAACCGCCACGTCAAGAACCGCGGCATCAGCGGCGACCGCTCGGGGTGGCTGCTCGACCGTCTCGACCCGATCGTCGGGGGGCATCCCAAGAAACTGTTTCTGATGATCGGCGTCAACGACCTGGCGGCCGGCGTTTCGCCCGACGAGATCGTGGCCAACGTGGCCCGGCTCATCGACCGTTTCCAGTCCGAGTCGCGCTGGACGAAGATCTATGTGCAGAGCATCCTGCCCGTCAATGGCGAGTCTTTCGCCAAGTTCAGGAACCACTACGAGCACGGCCGTCAGATCGTGCCGCTGAACAAGCGGCTCGAAGCGCTGTGCGACGAGAAGGAAGTCACCTACCTCGATGTCTGGGGGGCGCTGGCCGACCACGAGGGGCGGCTGGACAAGCGTTACACCAACGACGGCCTGCACCTGACGGGCGAGGGTTACGTGGTGTGGCGGGATGCGATCAAGCAACACGTGAAGTAGCCGCGTGCCGTTGTCGAATCCCATATTCCGGCGGATTTCGCGCCTTGCCGACGAGCAGGGCGTGCAGGCTTTCGTCGTCGGCGGCTATGTGCGCGATCACTACCTGCGACGGCCTTCGACCGACATCGACGTGGTGGTCGTGGGCAGCGGCATTGCGCTGGCCGAGGCGCTCGCGCGCGAACTGAAGGCGAAGGTCTCGGTCTTCAAGACTTTCGGCACGGCGATGGTCCGCGCCCGGAATGTCGAAGTTGAGTTCGTGGGGGCGCGCCGGGAGTCCTACACCCGCGATTCGCGCAAACCCGAGGTCGAACCTGGCACGCTGGCGGACGACCAGCGGCGGCGCGACTTCACGATCAACGCCATGGCGTGGTCGCTGAACGGGGCCACGTTCGGCGAGCTGGTCGATCCTTTCGACGGGATGTCGGACCTCGAAGAGTGCATCATCCGCACGCCGTGCGATCCCGACGTCACCTTTTCCGACGACCCTCTGCGCATGATGCGCGCCGTCAGGTTCGCCTCGCAGCTGGGCTTCACCATCGAGGAAGAGACCTTCGAGGCG
Source organism: Alistipes sp. AF14-19 (assembly GCF_003461645.1). Classification (NCBI taxonomy): domain Bacteria; kingdom Pseudomonadati; phylum Bacteroidota; class Bacteroidia; order Bacteroidales; family Rikenellaceae; genus Alistipes; species Alistipes sp. AF14-19. The sequence continues at coordinate 33,426 of NZ_QTXM01000020.1, read as the reverse complement.
ATCCGCCGCAATGCCGAACGCATCCGCATCGTCTCGCGCGAACGCATCGTCACCGAACTCAACAAGATCGTCCTTTCGCCCGTCCCTTCGATGGGCTTCGAGTTGCTGGAACTCACCGGGCTGCTGGAGCGGATTTTTCCCGAGATGCACAACCTCAAGGGGGTGGAGAAGCGGGGCCGCCACGCCCATAAGGACAATTTCCTCCATACGCTCAAGGTCGTGGACAACGTGGCGCGCCGCAGCGGCGATTTGTGGCTGCGCTGGGCCGCCGTGCTGCACGACATCGCCAAGCCGCTCACGAAGGCCTACGATCCCCGTGTGGGCTGGACCTTCCACGGCCACGAGGTGCTCGGCTCGAAGATGGTCCCGGCGATTTTCCGCCAGCTGAAACTGCCGCTCAACGAGCACATGAAGTTCGTGCAGAAGCTCGTGTTCCTTCACCTGCGGCCCATCATCCTCTCGGAGGACCTCGTGACCGACTCGGCCGTGCGCCGGCTGCTGTTCGAGGCGGGCGACGACGTGGAGGCGCTGATGACGCTGTGCGAGGCGGACATCACCTCGGGCATCGACGCCAAAGTGAAACGTTACCTTTCGAATTTCGAGCTGGTGCGCCGCAAGATGAAGGACCTGGAGGAGCGCGACCGCATCCGCAACTTCCAGCCTCCGATCACGGGCGAGCTGATCATGGAGACCTACGGCATCGGCCCGGGGCGCGTGATCGGCGACATGAAGGAGATCATCAAGAACGCCATCCTGGACGGCGAGATTCCCAACGAATACGACGCGGCCTACGCGCTGATGGAGCGGCTGGCCGCCGAGCGGGGGCTGACCCGCGTCCGGAAATAAGGCGAACCCCGCGGGGTTCGGTATTTGTAGGTAAAGAGAAGTGCAGGAAAGAGTAAATATCTTGTTTACAGGTGTTTAATCCTCTATTCTGCATCTGTTCCGAGCAATAAAAAAGCATAATCGGGCAGGATTAACGGTGAGTTTCGTTACTTATCCGTTACCTGCCCGAAATGCTTTTATTTGCATTAAAACATTCGTTTTCAGTTCGTTGCATTGAATTTCTGCATAACAAATAACTTGACTAAACGTTTAACAAATCCTCAAAGTTCAAGTTATTATGCAACGCAGCACTTTCAAAGTCCTTTTCTACGTGAAAAGGCAGTCCGAGAAATCGGGTCAGGTTCCCGTTATGGGTCGTATTACGATCAACGGCACGATATCGCAGTTCAGCTGTAAACTCACCGTTCGTTCTTCCCTCTGGGACGCCAAAGCAAACAAGGCGGCAGGTAAAAGCTTCGAAGCCCAACGCCTCAATGAAAAGTTGGAGAACATCAAAACCAATATCGGCAAACAATATCAGCGGCTCTGCGACCGTGATTCGTATGTCACGGCCGAAAAGGTTCGCAACGCCTTCCTCGGTATGGGTGACGCCTGCCGCCTGCTGTTGCAGACCTTCGACGAATACCTTGCAGGGTTCCTCAAACGTGTGGGCAAAGACCGCGCCTATTCGAGCTATGACAATTACCGCAAACGCCGTAACCGGCTTGCCTCTTTCCTCGAATACGAATACCGTGTAAAAGATATTCCTTTCAAAGAGCTGAAGCGGGATTTTATCGAAAAGTTTGTAGTCTACCTCTCCTCGGTACAAGGGATGCGTTCCGGTACGATCCATTCGACCATCAAGAAGCTGAAGTTAATGACCTATACGGCATATAAGAACGGTTGGATTGCCGTCGATCCTTTCGCCGGGTTCTATGTCAAAGCAGAATACGCTGAACGTCGCTACCTCTCGGCCTCGGAATTGCAGGCCGTGATGGACGTCGAACTTCCCAACTACCGTACGGGCATTAACCGGGATGCCTTCGTCTTTTGCGCCTTCACGGGCCTGAGCCATTCGGACGTAGCAAAGCTGACCCATGCCGATATTCACACAGACGACAATGGGGATTATTGGATTATCGACAAGCGGCAAAAGACAGGTACACAATTCCGTGTTAAACTCCTTCCCGTTGCTGAAATGATCTACAAACGTTATAAGGATATGCACCTCTCGGGAGACCGGGTCTTTCCGCTCAAAGGTACCTATAATACGCTGAACATGTCGTTACGGCATGTTGCCAGACATGCCGGTCTGTCATTCAACCCCACGATCCACATGGCGAAACATCATACAATCTCTATCTAATTGAAAATTAAACAGTTATTTCTGTTTAATTAATATCAGGTAACGATTTAGAAACGAGCGAATTACAATATTCTGTTTTCTTTTGCCTCTGTCAAAGAACGATTCTTTCAATGCAAATATACACTTTACTTGTGACAAAAGCAATCTTTTTCTACATTTAATCGACTTACAGTCAGCCTTAAAGAGGGTATCTGGTCTCATTCCATCTTCTTCCTCAAAAATAACATAGCAGTCTAAATTGGTTTATGTATGGGATAGGTCTTGTTCATTCGATCCGGTAGACTACTATACATAAAAGTATAAAGGCGAGATACGACAAGGAGATGCCATGCTTTTGTGTAAGGGGAATCTCTCTTAGCTTATCGCAGACCATGTATAGCTAAGTGTTTTGAGAATAAACAGTCTGTAAAAAACGGAAAGACACCGATTATGGGCCGTATCACCATCAATGGAACCCAAGCCGGTTTCAGTTGTAAGAAAGAAATGTCCCTCGCTTTGTGGGACGTCAAAACCAACCGGGCCAAAGGCAAGTCCGAGGAGGCCCGTACACTCAATCAGGAGCTTGACAATATCAAGGCGCAAATCACCAGGCACTACCAGTACATCTGCGACCACGACAGTTTTGTTACAGCCAAGAAAGTCTATAACCGCTATGTCGGCTTCTCAGAGGAATGCCACACCCTTATGAACCTTTTCAGGGAACAGCTGGAACCGTATAAAAAGAAAATCGGCATAGAGAAAGCCGAAAGCACCTACTGCGGTCTGGTTGCCGATTACAAGAGTCTCCTGCTTTTCATGAAAAGCAAGAAGAATGCAGAGGATATTGTCATCGAAGAACTTGAGAAATCATTCATCGAGGATTACTACAACTGGATGCTCGGTACATGCGCTTTGGCAAACTCCACTGTCTTCGGGCGTGTCAATACCTTGAAGTGGCTGATGTATATCGCGCAGGAAAAAGGCTGGATACGGGTTCATCCGTTCGCATCATTCGAGTGTATGCCCGAATACAAGAGGCGTTCTTTCCTTTCCGAAGAGGAACTGCAAAGGATAATCCATATAGAACCGAGATACAAACGCCAGCGTGCCATGCGCGACATGTTCCTGTTCATGTGCTTCACCGGTCTTTCCTATGTGGACTTGAAAGCCATAACATACGATAATATCCATACCGACTCCAACGGCGGTACATGGCTGATGGGCAACCGTATAAAAACGGGAGTGGCGTATGTCGTAAAATTATTGCCCATTGCTATCGAACTGATTGAAAAATATAGGGGTACGGATGAAAAGAAAGACTCCCCGAATGTGTCTTTCCGGTAGGTGAATACAATGCCATGCGGCTCAGTCTTGGAATCATAGGCAGGAAATGCAACTCCGGGGCGAGGTCACCCCGCACATCGGACGCCACGCATTTGCCGTTCTAGCCATACTCAAGGGGATGCTGCTGGAAACTCTTCAGAAAGTGTTTGGGCATAAGTCCATCACATACGTCCTGCGCATCCATTCACTTGTCCGGCGCAGGCGGGGCAATCTTTTTCTGGAAGTCGCCCATCTGTACGACCAGCGTGCTGACCAGCTTTCTCAACTCCTAATACGCGCTTGTTTCAATAATTGTCAGTTCCATACTAAAATTCTTTTTAAGATTCTGAATATGCGACAAAGTAACGCACATCCTATATCCTTTCCAAACAGATAATATCAGAGTCTTCCGTTGGCGTGCATTGGCGTATCCAACGTTAAAAGAGAAGGTCCTTCACCTGCATCCATGCGGCAACGGAACTTCCATTCCCTTACTTGTTTTCCATAAATTTATAGGATTAATTTCTGGTGCATGATATTAATAGTCATTATTCTGTCTGCTTTTTTTGCTTGCATAATTGCAGCTAACAGTTATCTATTCCAGAACGCATTGTTATGGAAAATGGCAAGCTGTTTTGTTGGTTTATGGATATTGTGTATGATAATTACCGTCTTCGTTTGTCGTAAACTTGAATGCTCTAATTAAAACAGTACGGTTGTCATGCTTTGTGTGTTTTATTATAAATATTATGAATTATTTGGAATTGATATGTAATATAGATAATTTTGCAGTCGGGAAATGGTTTCGGGAGGTTTACGCCTTCCGAATGAAAAGGGAACCCGGTGAAAATCCGGGACAGTACCCGCTGCTGTGAGTCCACAAAAACGGACATCGAACTTTTGCCACTGGTGTAATACCGGGAAGGCACGATGACCGGGACGAGTCAGAAGACCTGTCATGACCGGAATGAGATTTACACCTGCGGGATATACGGGTCGTAATCAAATAAGGAATAGCTCATCGGCCATTCAATATTTGAAGACAGACATATTCCCGTTCGTGTAAGTCCGCACGAACGGGAATTTTTTGTGTTTGTTAATAATATGTTTTACATTAAAATGAGTGACCTATGAAAAGAAAATTACGCTTTCTGGCAGGTGCCTGTCTATTTACCGCAACCGCCTTGTTCTCTGGCTGTAGTTCGGACGATGACTTTTTGATGGACCCGGTTGATTCCGGAACTTCGCAAACCCGTGCTGTGACAAATCCGGACGGTACTTTAACTATCACTTTCGATGATTTCGATCCCGGCATGTTAGCAGGACCTACCTCGGCCGGAGAAAATCTTTATTCGTACCAAGGGTATCCTCAAGTAACCACCATTTACGACAATACTCCGGAAGAATATCTCTTCCTTTCAATGTTTAATACTGTAGGTGGAAGCACAGAGTATTCCAGCGGCGGCATCGCACTTTCCAACTGGAACATCCGCTCCAATCAGTCGGGAAATACCGGAGACTGGTGGTATTCTTATCTAAACCAATGTTCTGTCTATAACACTGCGGTGGAAGCGGAAGGACAGAATAAGGAAGCCGGGCACAGCGGTTCCAATTTCGGTGTCGTTTACGGATATGTGGATGCTTACAATCAGGCATGGATGGCTAAACCAGAATTTTATTTCAATGTTCCCCGGAAATTGGTCGGCCTGTGGATCTGCAACACCTCATACACTTATGGTGTCATTACTTATGGTAATCAGTTCGGTTCTACGGGGGTAGCGACTCCTCTGAAAGAGATGAAAGGGTATTTCCAAGTGAATCTGGAATGTTATGATGCGAATGGCGGTCTGATCCGCACTTACAAACGTCTTTTAGCCGATTATCGTAACGGCCAACAACAGGTTGATCCTATCACGACATGGGATTATTGGGAAATCAATGCCGAAGGGGTGCAAAGTGTGAAATTCAACTTCGAGGGTTCGGATTCGGGAGCATACGGTTTGAATACTCCGGCTTATATCTGTATTGATGATATCACCATACAATAAAAAGAATACAAGGATATCCCTTCTGTCGGGGGTATCCCTGTTATTTTTCTAAAATCCACACATCATGCATCGTTTTCACTATTTTATTATTTCTGCCTGTATGCTGTTCACCTCCTGCAACAAGGATGAAGTCATTACCGAAGAAGTAGGAGGACAACCTATAATAGAACTTGACAGCGAGACCGGTATTTACACTGTCAAGGTCGATCACGAATTGACTATCGCCCCGACATACCAGAATGTTGAAGATGCTCTTTTTGCTTGGACGATAGACGGTACGCTGGTTTCTTCGGGTCCGTCTCTTCAACGTACATGGAATGAATGCGGGGATTTTTATGTCAAACTAAGAGTAGACAATGCGGAAGGCTATGCCGAAGAGGAACTGAAAGTAGAAGTGAAAGAACTCACCCCTCCGGTCATCTCACTGGCACTACCTTCGCAGGGGCTAAAAGTCGTCCGGAATACCGATTACACATTTACTCCCGATATTCAGCATTCGGATGTCGAAGGGTTCAAAATCGAATGGGTACGGGAAGGAAAAATCGTTTCCACCGAGAATACTTATACTTTCAATGAAAAAGAACTCGGTGTTTATACGGTGACAATCAACGCTTCCAATATAGATGGGACAACAACGAAAGACGTAAGCGTAGAGGTCGTGGAAACGATGCCCTACGTTGTCAAATTCCCGACCCCGTCTTACCTGCAAACATCCACGGACAGGTACACTTTTGCCGACCGTCCTGTTTTCCTGCGTCCGTTGTTGGAGTATTTCGACAATCCCCGTTTTGAGTGGAGTGTGGACGGTCAGGTCATGGAAGGAGAAGTGGAACGCATGTTCAAGTTCACGCCGTCCGCACCCGGAGAATACACCGTCTCCTGTACTGTGTCGGAAGACACACCGACGGAAAAAATAAGCAGGAATATCGACAAAGGGAAAACGGCTGTCACTGCCACCGTAAAAGTCGTTTGTGTGGACAAAAAGGAACAAGACGGCTTCCGGGCTTCGGGAAGTTCCAAGCTCTGGAATAAAGTCTATGAATATACCCCAGCTCCCGGCCAATTTATCAACGAGACGAGCACGATAGGCGGTATGACCGGCAACGAAACATCCCCTGAAGCGGCTGTCGCATGGGCAACACAGCGTTTGAAAGACAAACTGCACGTCTCTTTAGGTTCTTTCGGGGGTTATATCATCGTCGGCTTCGACCACAGTATTCCCAATTCGGGTAACCAATATGATTTCTGTGTTCAGGGGAACGCCTTTGACGGCAGTTCCGAACCGGGTATCGTATGGGTCATGCAAGATATAAACGGAAACGGATTGCCGGATGACGAGTGGTACGAACTGAAAGGATCTGAAGCAGGCAAGGAAGAAACAATACAGAATTTTGAAGTGACCTATTACCGTCCGGAAGGCAAAAAAATGGATGTCCAATGGATCAGTTCCGACGGTAGAAACGGCTGGGTAGACTATCTGTCCGCTTATCATACACAAGACTATTATTATCCGGCTTGGATTTCGGAAAACAGTTATACCCTGACAGGCACTTGTCTGGCCGCCCGCAACACCCAAGATTCTCAAACCGGTTATTGGGATAATCAGAGTTATGACTGGGGGTACGTGGATAATTTCGGAAACGACCAGATAGAAGGCGGCAGTACGGTGGATGGAAGCGGACAAAGGAACGGTTTCAAAATTTCCAATGCCATCCATGCCGATGGAACGGAAGCCAATCTGCAATATATTGACTTTATCAAAATACAATGCGGTGTTCTGGCCAAAAGCGGCTGGCTGGGCGAAGTTTCTACGGAGGTATTTTCTTTTGAGGATCTAACCAAATAATAAAAATTACAAGTATGAAAATTTATTTTCTTCCCATGCTCCTATCCTTGTTCTTTTTGGGAGCGTGTGACAAAAACGATGAAATTATACCTGAAGATGCAGATGAAAATTTCATCACATCGGTCGTGATGACCGTGGACGGGAAATCGTACACGGCCGACATTACGGACAATACAGTAACAATAACCGTTCCCTATACGGTATCGCTGAACAACGCCGAAGTGGAATTCAAGTACACAACTTCTGCAACAATCATACCTGATCCTGAAACGGTAACGGACTGGGATAACGAACGAACCTTCCGGGTGACATCCTATAACGGAGATGCCCGCGAATATACCTATAAGGTCGTGAAAAGCGAGATAGAATCTGACGGAGATGTGGAGTTGAAGACCACCGAGGAGGTAGCTTCTTTTGCCGCAACCAAAACAACCGTTGTCAAAGGGAACCTGATTATCGGCTCTGATGCGGAAGAGGCAGAAAAAATCACTGACATATCTGCATTGGCATCTTTGAAAGAGGTTACTGGCAACATTGTCATTCGTAACAGTTACAACGGTGCAGACTTGACAGGGTTGGATAATATCGTTTCTGCCGGAGGTTTACAGGTAGGTTCGACCGATGTCGCCTCGAAAGCTACGGAACTTCACATGATTTCCATGAAAGCATTGGAAACGCTCTCCGGAGACATATCGGTATATAACGACCAAGTGACGTATGTCCTATTCGAGAAACTGGCAACTATTGAAGGAAGCGTGATGTTCAATGCGTCGTCGTTACAGAGTTTTGAGTTTCCGGTTCTGACTACTGTAGGTCAGGATCTGAATCTTCAAGGACTCAATGAAGAGAACACAGCAGCCGGTTCGATTGCGTCTTTGGAAATACCGGAACTGACAAGTGTCGGAGGGGTCTTGTCCGTAAACAATCTTGCCAAGCTGACTTCCATGAGCTTCCTTAAGCTGAAAGAGACCGGTGGCCTTGATTTCCATACCGTCCCCGTGATGTTGGAAACCATCAACCTTCCGGAAATCGAAACAGTAAACGGAAGTATTATTATGGAAGCCAATATGGAAGCTCCTCCTACCGGTAGTTTTGTTCCCCAACGAAATGACGTGCTTCAGGCTTTCGGTGGAATGGACAAACTGACAACGATAAAGGGACAGATAAAGATAAAGAATTTCACGGCACTCAAACAACTTCCCGACTGGAGCAAGATCACCACACTTGGAAGCATCACGCTGGATTATCTTGAAGATGTGAGCGGAACACTGCTGTTGCCGAACGCCCGATTTGAAACCTTCGGAGAAACAGCGCCCCAGATTGAAATTATAAACAAGGTGCAGCTCTCCAAAATTGAAACAGCCGAAGATTTGTCAAATGTAAATTTTGTCATCACCAGTCTCACGAATAATAAGTTCCCTGAAATCACGTTCAAGAATATCAAAGACTTCACTTGTAAGCCAACCACCAACAATATCGATTATACCATATCGACAATTCAACATGTATATGGAAATCTAAATGTGACAGGCCAAATGCGAAGCAATGCCAAATTTCCCGACTTGGAAATCATAGATGGATATGGATATATCCAAATACCCATGTTTGCTTCAATCACAATGCCAGTCTTGAAAGAAGTGGGAGGACAGTTCTATTTATCTGGAAATTTTACCAGTTGTAACTTGCCCTTACTATCCAAAGTTTGTTGTTCAGCTTCTCCTGTATATTATAAAGAGGGAGAGGGTTCGTTAGCAATATCTTTACAAAATAAATCGCTGGATATTCCGGAATTGCTTCACGTAGGAGGTGAAGGGTTGTTCGTTAATAAAGCAACAGGCATTACTTGTGATAAATTACAGACTATAGATGGTACGCTACAGATAAAAAGTGCGACTTCTCTTTCTCAGGAAACACTTTCCATGGAGAAGTTGGAGACCTTGCATGGGGTTGTTTTTGACGGTTTGACGATATTTACCGACTACACTTTCTTCGGCAAGTTTATAGAAAACGGAATGATTACGGGGGGAAGTTGGAGCGTGACGAAATGTGGGTATAACCCAACCTTCCAAAATATGAAGGACAAACAATATACGCAGCAGGATTAAACCTTATACCTTAACCAGAGTACCCGTAATGATTCGGGTACTCTTTTTTATCCGAATGACAATGAGCAGAACAATACAACGGATTTGCCTTTTTCTTTTCTGCCTGCCAGTTTTCGGCAGTTGCATGAAATGGGATTACGGAGAGATGGAAGATTTCTCTGTATCGGCCTCTGGTCTTTTCATTACCAACGAGGGGAATTTCCAGTACAGCAATGCCACGCTTTCCTACTACGATCCCGCCACGTGCGAAGTGGAGAATGAAGTGTTTTACCGTGCCAACGGGTTCAAGTTGGGCGATGTGGCCCAGTCTATGGTTATCCGGGACGGTATAGGCTGGATCGTGGTGAACAACTCGCATGTGATTTTCGCCATCGACATCAATACTTTCAAGGAAGTGGGCCGTATCACAGGTTTCACCTCACCCCGGTATATCCATTTTCTGTCGGATGAGAAAGCCTATGTGACGCAGATATGGGACTACCGTATCTTCATCATCAACCCCAAGACATACGAGATTACCGGCTATATCGAATGTCCAGACATGGACATGGAATCGGGTTCCACCGAACAAATGGTACAATACGGCAAGTACGTCTATGTGAACTGCTGGTCGTACCAGAACCGCATCCTGAAAATCGACACGGAGACGGACAAGGTCGTGGACGAACTGACCATCGGCATACAACCTACTTCGCTGGTCATGGACAAATACAACAAGATGTGGACCATCACGGATGGCGGTTACGAGGGCAGCCCATACGGTTACGAGGCACCGTCTCTCTATCGTATAGACGCCGAGACTTTCACCGTAGAGAAACAGTTCAAGTTTAAGCTGGGCGACTGGCCTTCGGAAGTCCAGCTCAACGGTACACGGGATACACTTTACTGGATCAACAACGATATTTGGCGAATGCCGGTGGAAGCCGACCGTGTTCCCGTCCGGCCTTTTCTGGAGTTTCGGGACACCAAATACTACGGCCTTACGGTCAATCCCAACAACGGGGAGGTATATGTGGCCGACGCTATTGATTACCAGCAACAAGGTATCGTGTATCGCTATTCGCCGCAAGGCAAGCTGATCGATGAATTTTACGTGGGAATCATTCCGGGAGCTTTCTGCTGGAAATAACGAGGAAGGAGGACAAAAATGAAAAGACATCTTATTCTATTGTTCGTGGGGGTAAGCCTGCCCTTTCTGCTTGCCGCCCAGCAGAAAAATTCCGTCAGCATTACCAAAAGGGTACTACGTATTCCGGAGGTTACGGTGGTGGGCAAACGACCTATGAAGGATATAGGCGTGCAACGAACCCGTTTCGATTCCATCGCCATGAAAGAGAACATCGCCTTGTCTATGGCCGATGTGCTGACATTCAACTCATCCGTTTTTGTCAAGAACTACGGACGCGCCACGTTATCCACCGTGGCTTTCCGGGGTACCTCTCCCTCGCATACCCAAGTGACGTGGAATGGTATGCGCATTAACAACCCGATGCTGGGCATGACGGATTTTTCCACCATCCCTTCTTACTTTATCGATGATGCCTCGCTGCTGCACGGAACGTCATCGGTAAACGAAACGGGCGGCGGCTTGGGTGGTCTGGTCAGGCTCTCCACTTCTCCGGCCAACCATGAAGGGTTCGGGTTGCAGTACGTGCAGGGAGTGGGGTCGTTCAGCACGTTCGACGAGTTTCTCCGCCTGACCTACGGTGACAAACACTGGCAGTCCTCCACCCGTGTGGTGTATTCCTCTTCCCCCAACGACTACAAATACCGAAACCGGGACAAGAAGGAAAACATCTATGACGAGGACAAGAACATCATCGGTTCCTATTACCCGACGGAACGCAACCGCAGCGGGGCTTATAAGGATCTGCACGTCTTGCAGGAAATTTATTATAACACGGGCGAAGGCGACAAGTTCGGGCTAAACGCCTGGTATATCAATTCCAACCGGGAACTGGCGATGCTCAGCACGGATTACGGGAACGACATGGACTTCGAGAACCGCCAAAGGGAGCAGACGTTTCGCGGCGTCCTCTCGTGGGATCGCGTGCGGGAGAAATGGAAGGTCGGTGTAAAAGGCGGCTATATACACACATGGATGGCCTATGATTACAAGCGGGACAAGGGAAACGGCGAAATGGCTTCGATGACCCGCTCACGCAGTAAGATTAACACGTTCTACGGAAGTGCGGACGGGGATTATGCTCCTTCAGAGAAATGGCTGTTCACGGCCGGTGTTTCCGTACACCAGCATTTGGTGGAAAGCGCGGACAAAAATATCATCTCGCAGGAAGGTAACAAGGCTGTTGTCGGGTATGACAAGGGACGTGTCGAGTTTTCCGGTTCCGTTTCTGCGAAATGGCAGCCTGTCGATCGTTTTGCCGCCTCGCTTGTCCTTCGCGAGGATATGTTCGGTACGGAATGGGCCCCGGTTATCCCGGCTTTCTTCATCGACGGGGTACTGTCGAAAAAAGGCAATATCGTGGCGAAAGCATCCATCTCCCGGAACTACCGTTTTCCCACGCTGAACGACCTCTATTTTCTGCCGGGCGGTAATCCCGACCTGAAAAGCGAGCACGGCTTCACATACGACGTGGGGTTGTCGTTCTCGGTGGGGAAAGAAAATGTATATGCTTTGAGCGGTGGTATCAACTGGTTCGATTCGCACATCGACGACTGGATCATCTGGCTACCCACAACCAAGGGATTCTTCTCCCCCAGAAACCTCAAAAAGGTACATGCTTACGGGGCAGAGACCAACGCCCACCTTGATATAATGCTCGGAAAGGACTGGAAACTGGATATGAACGGAACTTTCTCGTGGACTCCCTCGATCAACGAGAGCGAACCGATGAGTCCGGCAGACCAATCCGTCGGCAAACAGTTGCCATACGTGCCGGAGTTTTCCGCAACGGTGACCGGACGTCTGTCATGGCGGACATGGAGCCTGCTTTACAAATGGTGTTATTACAGCCAGCGTTATACCATGTCGAGTAATGACTATACCCTGACGGGCTATCTGCCCCCTTACTTCATGAATAACGTGACACTGGAAAAACAGCTCTCTTTCCGATGGGCCGATCTGTCGCTAAAGGGCAGCATCAACAACCTGTTCGATGAAGAATACCTTTCCGTATTGTCCCGTCCCATGCCGGGCATCAATTTCGAGATATTCATCGGCATAACACCCAAGTTCGGAAAAAACAAAAATAGTAAACGATAATCTGCATCAATATGAACGCATTAAAGAATTTAAGCCTGATTTTGTTGCTTTCTCTGGCATTTACAGGCTGCCACAACAAAAGCTCAAAAATCAATGATTTCAACCTGCTGCTTTATGCTCCCGAATATGCCTCCGGCTTCGACATCAAAGGGGCGGGCGGGAAGGAAAGCGTACTGATAACCGTCAGGAATCCCTGGCAGGGAGCGGACAGTGTAACCACATGGCTGTTTATCGTCCGCAACGGTGAAGAGGTTCCCGAAGGGTTTGCAGGACAGGTACTCAAAGGAGACGCCAAACGCATCGTGGCGATGTCTTCCACTCATATCGCCATGCTTGACGCAATCGGTGAAGTCCGGTGTATAACCGGCGTTTCGGGAATCGACTACATTTCCAACCCAGACATCCAAGCCCGCCGCGACAGTATTGGCGATGTCGGCTATGAAGGGAACATCAACTACGAGTTGCTGCTCTCGCTCGATCCCGACCTCGTTCTGCTCTATGGGGTGAACGGCGCAAGCGCAATGGAAAGCAAACTCGAAGAACTCGACATACCGTTCATGTATGTCGGCGATTATCTTGAAGAGTCGCCTCTCGGCAAGGCCGAATGGATGGTAGTGCTTTCAGAAGTCACAGGAAAACGTGAGAAGGGTGAAAAAGCCTTTGCCGCAATCCCGGTCAAATACAACGCCTTGAAAAAGAAAGTGGCCGACAGTACCCTCGGCACTCCTTCGGTTATGCTTAATGTTCCCTATGGCGACTCGTGGTTCATGCCTTCAACCCAAAGTTATGTAGCCCGCTTGATTACTGATGCGGGAGGCCGCTATATCTACCAGAAGAACACGGGAAACGCTTCTATCCCCATTGACTTAGAAGAAGCATATCTGCTCGCGTCGGATGCGGACATGTGGCTGAACGTGGGAATGGCGAACTCCCTTGACGACTTGAAGGCATCATGTCCGAAATTCACCGATACCCGATGTTTCAAAAATGGAGAGGTGTATAACAACAACGCCCGTACCAACACAGCCGGGGGTAACGACTATTACGAGTCTGCCGTCGTGAATCCTGACATCGTGCTCCGCGACCTCGTGAAGATATTCCATCCTGAACTGGTGCAGGAAGAGTGTGTGTATTACAAGCAACTGAAATAGATGCGTTCCCGTTCGACTATATTATTCTCCATATTGATTACGCTCACGGTCGGTCTTTTTTTACTGGACTTGGCCGTGGGAGCTGTCAACATTCCGATCCGCGATGTATGGGCAGCACTGACCGGGGGAAATTGTTCCCGTGCCACGGAAAAAATCGTACTCAACATACGCCTCATAAAAGCTATAGTGGCACTGTTGGCCGGGGCTGCCTTATCGGTCAGCGGTCTTCAGATGCAGACCCTCTTCCGTAATCCTCTTGCCGGTCCCTATGTCCTTGGCATCAGTTCCGGTGCAAGTCTCGGTGTGGCACTTGTGGTACTTGCCGGGATCGGTTCATCAATAGGCATTGCCGGAGCAGCGTGGGTGGGTGCGGCTGTCGTGTTGCTCGTGATAACTGCCGTCGGACAGCGAATAAAAGACATCATGGTAATCCTGATTCTGGGCATGATGTTCTCATCGGGCGTAGGTGCTGTCGTGCAGATATTGCAGTACCTCAGCAAAGAGGAATCGCTGAAAGCCTTTGTCATTTGGACGATGGGGGCTTTGGGTGACGTCACCTCCGGACAACTTCTGATTCTTGTTCCATCGGTGTTTGCCGGACTGCTGTTGGCGGTACTGACCATCAAACCGCTTAACCTCCTGCTGTTCGGAGAGGAATATGCCGTAACAATGGGACTGAATATTCGGCGTTCACGCAGCCTGTTGTTTCTCTCGACAACGCTGCTCGCCGGAACGATAACCGCTTTTTGCGGTCCGATAGGTTTCATAGGTCTCGCTATGCCTCATGTCACAAGAATGCTTTTCCAAAATAGCGATCATCATGTCCTTCTGCCCGGAACAATTCTTTCGGGATCATCGATATTGCTTCTTTGCGACATCATTTCTAAAATATTCACCTTGCCGATCAACGCCATTACAGCTCTATTGGGAATCCCAATCGTCGTATGGGTGGTTTTACGCAACAAATCCATCACCGCATGATAGAATTACAGCATTTTTCCATAGGTTACAAAGAAAACTCGTTGCTCCACGAGGTAAATGCCACGATAAAAAAAGGTCAACTGACAGCCCTTATCGGAAGAAACGGGACAGGAAAATCGACGTTGCTCCGCGCCATAGCCGGTCTGAACCGGTGTTATTCCGGAAAAATCATTCTCGACGGGCACGACATCGCCTGCATGAAAACCGAAGATATGGCAAAAACGCTGGCTGTCGTCACGACCGAGCGCACGCGCATCGCCAACCTGCGGTGCAAGGATGTCGTAGCCATAGGCCGTGCTCCTTATACCAACTGGATAGGTAGGATGCAAGAAACAGATAAGGAGATAGTCATGCAATCGCTCATTTCGGTGGGAATGGAGGCTTATGCAAACCGCACGATGGATAAAATGTCGGATGGCGAATGCCAGCGTGTGATGATTGCTCGTGCATTGGCACAGGATACTCCTATCATTCTCCTTGATGAACCGACTTCCTTTCTTGACATGCCTAATCGCTACGAACTTGTGGCGTTGCTTCGTAGGCTTGTCCACGACGAGAAAAAATGTATCATGTTCTCGACACATGAACTTGACATCGCGTTGTCCATGTGCGATTCGATAGCATTGTTAGATACCCCGAATTTAAGTTGCTTGACCGCGTCTGAAATGCAGAAAAGCGGATACATTGACAGACTTTTCCAAAATGAAAACATCCGTTTCGACTCCTTATGCGGTACAATGATTTTGAAACAATGAGTATATACACTGTAGAAAATTTTACTTCAGACATCACTGTTGAAGGATATATCGCCGAATTCCGTGACGAACCACATTTTCTTGAACTTTGCAAACAATGTACCAATTACGGTAAAAGTTGGGGGTGTCCTCCATTTGATTTTGATACGGAATCGTTTCTCCGACAATACAAGTATGCACATCTTATGGCAACGAAGATAATCCCTGAAGACAAAGATATTCCGATTGAATATACACAAAAACTCATTTTACCGGAACGGATACGAATCGAGAGCGAATTATTGGATATGGAACGGAAATATGGAGGGCGTTCATTTGCCTATATAGGTAAATGTCTTCACTGCTCAGATAACGAGTGTACGCGTAACTGCGGCACACCATGCCGACACCCGGAAAAAGTGCGTCCGTCACTCGAAGCCTTCGGATTTGACATAGCCAAAACGCTTTCTGAACTTTTTAACATCGAACTTCTTTGGGGAAAGGATGGCAAATTACCTGAATATCTTGTTCTCGTAAGCGGATTTTTTCATAATGAATACGAACTTTGCAACATAGCATACTAATGATTCGGACATGAAATAAACAGACAAACTAACCACATTCGGTTCAATCTGTTTTGTGATTTCAAATGAATTATAGTTAGATATGTAAAAAGCGACGCTGGAGCTTGAAATAAGTAACGGTTTATCGGTGTATTCTCCGTTAAACCGTCCTGTTTTCGTTAAACGAAAACACAACTTGCTGTCCCCTAATGGGGACAACATTCTCCAATAGGAATTGTGTATCAGCCCATTGTACGGCTATTCTCCTGTGATTTTCGGGTCATTTCCATCAGGCATTTGCCGGCTGCTCTCCCCATAAAAAGGTGGCTGTCTCTCCTGAATCATGTGACTTACGCCCATAATTCAGGAATAAGGGAGACGTATGTACTGGAAATCTGCCCTTTCCATACCCTATTCTCCATTAATGGATTGTTATTTTTACACTTCTGCAAATGGAGAATGGCAGGTAGCCGTATACACCTTATTGTTTTTCTTCATTGTCTCCATTAATGGATTGTTACTTTTACACATCTACAAAAGGAGAATGGGCTGTGAACCGTATATGCCTTATGGCTTTCCTTCATTGTCTCCATTAACGGATTGCTACTTATACACATCTGCAAATGAAGAATGGGCATGTAACCGTGTATGTCTTATGGTTTCTTTTCCTTGTCTCCATTGATGGATTGCTACTTCTACACATCTGCAAATGAAGAATGAGCATGTAACCGTGTATGCCTTATGGTTTTCCTTCATTGTCTCCTTTGACGGATTGTTACTTCTACACTTCTGCAAATGGAGAATGGGCAGTGAATCGTATATGCCTTATGGCTTTCCTTCACTGTCTCCTTTGACGGATTGTTACTTTTACACTTCTACAAATGGAGAATGGGCAGTGAACCGTATATGCTTTATGGCCTTCCTTCACTGTCTCCTTTGACGGATTGTTACTTCTACACTTCTGCAAATGGAGAATGGGCATGTAACCGTGTATGCCTTATGGTTTTCCTTCATTGTCTCCATTAATGGATTGTCACTTCTACACTTCTGCAAATGGAGAACGTGCATGTAGCCGTGTACGCCTTATGTTTTTTCTTCCTTGTCTCCATTAACGGATTGATATTTTTACACTTCCACAGACCGATAATTCAAGAATCCGTATCAGGACGGATGCATGCTCCCACACCTGCCCATAAGGATTTGAAAGGGGCGGTGGACAAGGAACGGAATCCCGCCGCTTTTCCACGCCGCTACGGACAGTAGGATTCTGACGTCACTCCTGCATGGGAAGAACCATCCGGATGGAACCATATGTTCGTCCCCCCGTCATGTGTATCATGACAATCCCCGACTTTGGATGACTATAAGTGACAGGTGGTTCCGTCCTGTCCTCTTCTTTTTTTATTTTGTATTCCGAAACAATGCCAGTTGTGTAATTTAATAATTTAAGATTTTAAGACAATGGATTCAGAAAAGGAAAAGAACCGGCTTTCCGATATCGTTCTCGAGAGGGTCGGACTCACGGGAAACCTTCTGTCAGCTCCCGTTTCCCCATCCCCGGAACCGGCGGTGGATATGCCGGGTCATGAAAGGCAGGTCCGTGCAGGGAAAGTGACAGCCCCGGAAGAATACAAGAGGAGGTTTCTGGTTCCCGCTCCCAAGTCTGTGGAGTGGAAGACCGCGTATATTGACGGGAGGCTGCACCGCCGGATCGCCATGCTGGTCAGGGCCGCCGGTTGCGGCAGCATCTCCGGGTTTATCATCCGGCTGCTGGAGCTCCATATGGAGGAACATAGGGAGGATATCGCCGCCCTGCTCGGTGAGGTCTACCGTCCCTGGGATGAGGACGGGCAGCCGGGAGAACCGGCCCGCCGATAAAATGTTGTCATTGTCCAAGAAGATATATCATGACAGGAAAGAACGTAAAAGACCGGATGGGTCCCGGCGGGATGGACGCGGACCGCATCCGTGAGATCATGGGGGAAGCACCTGCCTGTCCCCGGAAGGGACGTGGAACGTCCGGTAACGACATAATGCGTCCCGCAAGGAAAAGCGGCCCCATGCAGCCGTCCGTCTATGGGGAGGAATACCTGCATGGCATTGCGGGCGTGCAGCGCCGGTCACTGCATATTCCTGCCGCCCTGCACCGGAAACTGTCCATCCTGGCGGGAGCCTCGAGAAATGGAACGGTCACGCTGGAGGGGTTCATCAACCACCTTGTATCGCGGCATCTGGAAGAATACAGGGAAACGGTGGAGATGATTCTGGAAGAGTCCCTGCCCGACCGGTCATAATAGTGTTTAACATTTAATGCAAGAAGTATGATGAAAAAAGAAAAAGAGTTGTTGGTTGCCGTCGCCAGCCAGAAGGGTGGCGTGGGAAAATCCGTCTTTACGGTACTGCTGGCCAGTGTGCTGCATTACCGCAAAGGCCTGCGTGTGGCGGTTGTGGACTGTGACTACCCGCAGCACAGCATCGCCCTGATGCGTGAGAGGGACATGGAGAGTGTCATGAAAAATGACGACCTGAAGGTGAGCCTTTACCGGCAGCACGAGAGAATCCGGAAGCCTGCCTATCCGGTCATCAAAAGCGATCCGGAAAAGGCGGTGGAGGACCTGCATCGTTATATGGACGAAAAGGGGGAAACTTTCGATATCGTGCTTTTCGACCTTCCCGGAACGCTCCGCAGCGAGGGGGTGGTCTATACTGTTGCCGCGATGGACTACATTTTCGTCCCGCTCAAGGCGGACAACATCGTCATGCAGAGTTCCCTGCAGTTTACCAAGGCTCTGGAAGAGGAGCTGGTCGCCAGGAAGAACTGCAACCTGAAAGGGACCTGGCTGTTCTGGAACATGGTGGACAGGAGGGGGCGGAAGGACCTGTATGACGCCTGGAACCGGGTCATCGACAAGATGGGGCTGCGGCTGCTGTCCTCACACATTCCGAACACCCTCCGCTACAACAGGGAGGCGGACCCTGTCTGCAAGGGTGTCTTCCGTTCCACGCTGTTTCCACCCGATCCCCATCAGGAGAAAGGCTCCGGCCTTCCTGAACTGGTGGAGGAGATATGCCGTACCATCGGCCTGGAGGAACCCGATACCGACCGGTAGCGGATGTCAGGGTATAGACACCTTAAATAAGGACTTTTAGCCTAAGATAAAGTAAGCTAATAGCATGATAATAAAGCTCTTATAATTACGATTTCTCCTATGAAAGCATTACCTTAGTAGTGTAATAATAAAGGAGGTAACAAGTTATGAACGAGCAAATTAGAAGCATTTTAGCACAAGAGACAACAAAGACAAGCAAGATCCGGCAGCTGTATCTTTTAGGTGTTCCCCGCGCGGAAATCGCAAGAATGGTAACCAACGGCAATTACGGTTTTGTGGTGAATGCCCTGCGCCGGATGAATGAGTGTGGGGACGGTCCGAATATCCATCCGTCGACAGCTGCGTTGGACTATGCTTTCAACCGCAAGTTCGGTATCGAGATCGAGGCCTACAACTGTTCCCGTGAACGGCTTGCACGCGAGCTCAAGGAAGCCGGCATCGAGGTTACGGTGGAAGGTTATAACCATACCACCCGTCCGCATTGGAAGCTCGTGACGGACAGCAGCCTGAGCGGCAACGACACCTTCGAGCTGCTCAGTCCGATCCTGGTCGGTGAAACCGGACTGCGGGAACTGGAGAAGGTCTGCTGGGTGCTTGACTTGTGTGACGTGAAAGTGAACGAGAGCTGCGGTCTTCACGTGTATATCGATGCCACCGGTTTCAACATGGAGACCTGGCGTAACCTGGCTTTGAGCTACAAGCATCTGGAACCGGTCATCGACCGGTTCATGCCGGCCTCCCGTAGGGACAACCGCTATTGCCGCGGACTGGGGCACGTCTCTGATGAGATGATACGTTCCGCCCGGACTGTGGACGAGTTGAAAGGAAGGATCGGCGACCGTTACCATAAGGTGAACCTCGAGGCCTACTCACGGCACAAGACGGTCGAGTTCCGCCAGCATTCGGGAACGACCAACTTCACAAAAATGCGTAACTGGGTGCTGTTTCTCCACAAATTGGTTACCTTTGCCACAAGGGAACATGTGCCTGCGGCCACCACGCTCAGTGACATCCCCTTCCTGGACAGTGAGCAGAAACTATATTATAAATTGAGGACTAAAAAATTATCGGCATGAACAAGCATATGTATATTTTGGCGGACGGCGGCAGGATTGCCGCTTCCGGCCCTTCCGAGTTTGTACGCCTCCTGCGTGAGGGCAGCTGGTTTGACAGCGAGTGCACCGACGAGGAGTACATGGTGAATTTCTCCGGGCGGTACAGGGAACTGCACGGGGTGACGGTGAGGACCGACACGCCGGAGCATTTCATGGACGACCTGAAAAAGTACGGTTACATCAAGGGCTGAGAGGCCCGTTCCTTTATTGTTACGTTCCCTGCCGGTTCATTCATCTCCGGTGGGGATTTTTTTCTTTTTTCACGGTATCTGATCTCCGCCGTATCCTGTTTTCCGGAGGCTGGTTTCACGACCTCCTTCCTCAATCATTTTTTTCTCTTTTCATACTGCTATCAACGGATTGTCGTACTTTTACACACAATCCCGGCAATATCGGGAAGAATCCCGGGCTCTCGCCGGACTGCCATTTGTCATATCTTTTGCCGGCATTGACTATTTATGTCTATATATGACTATAACTGACAAGGTATTCCCTCATACATTTACTCTTTTTTTCTTTGCGACGTAGGACGACAATCCGCCACCGGGAACGTCCGCCTGACCAAACACCCGGTTATCACATGGAATTAATGTATAAATCAGAAGTTATGGTTATGGACAGCATTGAAAGGAACCCCCAAATCCGTATCATATCGACGGGAAGAAGATGCCGGATATACGTTGCTGCTAAAGGTTCATATTTGAACCGCATTTCCGGGGACCGGAAAGAGGTGGCGCCCACAAGGACTTTTCATCACCGGTCGGAAAGTAAAAAGGCGATAACGGAGAAACGGTAAAAAATATATTGAACTCCTTCTTCAAACAGCTCCGGAGGGGGAGTCGGAAACCACGACACCCAGCCGGAAGTGCCTTTGGAAAGTATTTTGAACTGTATTTCAATAATTTGAGTTTCTGACAGGAAGCTATTTAAAATGGAAAGAAAAATGGACTATAATAAGAAAACTGAATATGGTTAACGATAATTAGTATATTTATGCAGTTGTCGTGCATGGAAAGCTCGTCGGGGCTGACTGCTCAGCCCCTATTCTTATGGATTACGCAAGCGAATTTTGATAATTTCTCGAAAAAAAAGCATCCGTCCTAATTACAGCGAACATAATCGTAACTAATTTCGCTCTAACTGCATTCAGAACCGACATCTTATTTTTTCCCTCTTCGACCTTTCTGTCATAATATTTCTTCAATGGACTATTTTTCACTTGTGAAACAGATAGTGCCGCCATATGTAGCAAATGCTTGATGCTTTTGTCAGCCCTATTAGATACTCTATTTTTAGAACGTTGGCTACTTCCTGACACATAGACGAACGGAACAACTCCTGCATGACAGCAAAACTTCCTGGGATCAGTAAAAGAAGTGAAAGCATCTGTTTCCATGATCATCTTCAGTGCAACACGTTCCCCAACTCCATCCACAGACATGAGTAAATCCATTTGATGAGCAATGACAGGTGCTTGATTTATAAGTTCTTTTATTTCAAGGTCTATTTGTGCTATGTAATCCGTAAATGTATTGATAATCCCTTCAACTCTATTGCATTTAGCAATATATATTGAGTGTTCCATATAGTCTACCTGATCTTTTAGCTGGGATTGATATTTAGCCCTATCTGCAACAAGCATACTGCGTTCTGTTGATAAGTTTTTGAGTTTTTGTATTATAAGCTCTGATGCGGTATACGGTTGTAGGCAATCATTATATCTTTCTGCATACATTGCTATTCGGCAGGCATCTATTTTATCATTTTTGCCACGAGGTATTCCATGACAATATTTTATTTTAGCTGCATCTTCCAAACATAAGTAGACTCCTATACTTTTTGTTGCACAGACCAAAGGATAGGTATATTGCCCTGTATGTTCCGCACAGACAACCAAACTGTCCTCAGAGAGGAAAAATTTCTCAAACGTTCTTGTTAACCAAGATTTAATAGAGGATAGATCATTAGGAATAACATCATAAAGGATGTCCTTACCGTTACTCCTTAAACATAAATCCAATTTTTTCTTACTCACATCAACTCCTAAATAAAAAACTTTCATACTTTTGTTTTTGAACATTAAACAAAAAAGAAAGGACCTGAACTTGACCTAATAATCTTAAACAGGTTTACTGAAATTCTTATATGGGTTTGAGTTCAAGGAAGGAGCAAAAGGACCGAATAGGGACTTAGACTTGACTTCTATTGCCGCTGATGGTTTTCCTTTTGCTTTCCTTTCAATATCAATTCAAAGATAAATATTTTGATGCTGCAAATCTAAGGTTGCCGCATGGCGTTCCCTCCGCAGATGAGTATTTACGGTTTCTCGGACTTGAACCCATCGACATACGGTTTTCCTTGCGTGACCACAGCGAAGGCTTGCCTTATAAGTTTGTTGGCGACAGCAACGACCGCCACCTTGCCTGGCTTGCCGTTAGACCGCAAACGGTCGAAACAAGCCTTGCACTCGGCATTACACCTGAGTGACGAGAAAGCCGCCACATAGAGCTGGCTTCTGAGGTTTGAATCCCCGTTCTGGTTGATGTGACCTTTGACATTGACTGACGTACCGAACTGTTGGTAAATAGGTGACAGGCCCAGATAGCCGGGGTGTTGTAGGTAATCGAATATGCAGAAAATAGTAAATATCTTGTTTACAGGTATTTAATTCTTTGTTCTGCATGTGTTCCGAGCAATAAAATTGCAGAATCGGGCAGGTTTGACGGTAAGTTATGTTACTTATCCGTTACCTGCCCGAAATGCTTTGATTTGCATTTAAGGCATTTGTTTTCAGTTCGTTGCATCGAATTTCCGCATAACAAATAACTTGACATTTACGTTTAACCCATCCAAAAGTTCAAGTTATTATGCAACGCAGCACTTTCAAAGTCCTTTTCTATGTGAAAAGGCAAGCCGAGAAATCGGGTCAGGTTCCCATTATGGGCCGTATCACCATCAACGGCACGATGTCGCAGTTCAGCTGCAAACTCACCGTTCGTTCTTCTCTCTGGGATGCCAAAGCGAACAAGGCGGCAGGTAAGAGCCTCGAATCGCAGCGCATCAACGAGAAGCTGGAAAATATCAAGACCAATATCGGCAAGCAATACCAACGCCTCTGCGACCGTGATTCGTATGTCACGGCCGAAAAGGTTCGCAACGCCTTCCTCGGTATGGGTGACGACTGCCGCCTGCTGTTGCAGACTTTTGACGAATACCTCGCAGGCTTTCTCAAACGTGTGGGCAAAGACCGCGCCTATTCCACCTACGAGGATTACTGTCTGCGTCGCAGGCGTCTCGCCGCTTTCCTCGAATACGAATACCACGTCAAGGACATTCCTTTCAAAGAGCTGAAGCGGGATTTTATCGAAAAGTTCGTCGTCTACCTCTCTACGGTAAAGGGGCTTGCTTCCGGGACGATCTGTGCCGGAGTCAAGAAACTGCGTCTGATGACCTACACGGCGTATAAGAACGGCTGGATTTCTGTCGATCCTTTCGCGGGGTTCCATGTCAGACCCCAATACGCCGAACGACGCTATTTGTCCGCTTCGGAATTGCAGGCCGTCATGGACGTCGAACTTCCCAACTACCGAACAGGCATCAACCGGGATGTCTTCGTTTTCTGCGCCTTTACGGGCCTGAGCCATTCGGACGTTGCAAAGCTGACTCACGCCGATATTCACACGGACGACAACGGGGATCATTGGATCATCGACAAACGGCAAAAGACAGGTACGCAGTTCCGTGTCAAGCTCCTTCCCGTCGCTGAAATGCTCTACAAGCGTTATAAGGATACATATCGCACAAGCAAGAAGGTTTTTCCGCTTAAAGGCACTTATAAAACACTGAACATGTCGTTACGTCATGTTGCCAGACATGCTGGTCTGTCGTTCAACCCGACGATCCACATGGCGCGGCATACCTTTGCCACAACGGTCACGCTTACGCAGGGCGTACCTCTGGAAACGGTCAGCAAGATGCTGGGACATAAACATATCACCACGACCCAAATCTACGCCCAAATTACCAATGACAAAATCGGGCAGGATATGGCGGCGTTGAGCGAAAAACTCGACAGCGTCTTCAAGATTGCGCAATAACCCGGCGTTATCCCGGAATATCGTATATCTAATATTCCCTATTTCCGCCGGCAGGGAATTAAACACCGGAGCTGAAAATCCGCAAGGCCATGCGAATCGCCCGAAAGGCGAGCCTTGCGTATTTCCATCTCCGGCATTTTGCTGGCCGCTACCGTCGGAATAGGCGACTTTCTGCGCCCCGGACGCTACCCAACGGGCGGCTGCTCCGCAGCACGCATATCAGAAGCCCGAAGTAACCGGTCATTGCATTGCCTGTTCAAAACGGTCGTCTGTTGTTCTTTTTTTCGTGGAGATAATTCAGCTCGTCGCTGTAAATTGCGATTACGAAGCGCAGCATATTGTCGGCCAAAGCCGTAAGCCTTGTCGTGTCATCACCCAACAGGTGGAGTATTTCCGACACTTTGTGCTTGGTTCGGGTACTGACATAGATCGCCGAGCGGTTACGGCAATCCACCGACGCGAAGAACGTGCGTTCGAAATCCGGCAGCGCGATCTTTTTACGCCGGAATCCGGAAGACTCCTTTACGGGAGTCGTTTGGGTGCCGACGTCTGTTTTTTCAGCAGTCGGTGCCGATACTCCGGATACCGTTTCCGATGTGTTTCCCTCAGGAGTGTCCGTATCTTCCTCTTCCGGTTCGGGAATCCTGCGGACGACTTTCGAATCCAAAGGGGCCTGTCCGGCGATCATCTGACGCATCAGCTCCTCGTCGACTTCGATACGGGGATGTTTAGAAGGATTGGGTGCAGGTTTGTCTGTTTCTTTCAATGAATCCATGGTGCAACGTTTTTGAGATTGATTGTTAGCTATACTGTCGTAAAGCGTGTATGTCCGGTTTTATGTTTTAAACCATTCAAAATACCGTTTTCCGTTTCATGCGGTTTATATCGGGATAATGACCGGAATAAGAAAACCGACCTTTCATGCTGCAAGATACAACCGACTGAAATACCTCGGTTCCGATGTCCGCTCACGACCGCTCCAGTCCGCACCGATGGCTTTTTTTTGCGCCCGGACGGTTGTAATATTGCACCGGGAACCGACCCGTCCCCGGAAGCCGTAACGGAGGAGTTTTCAAACTTTCGATAGAAATTCTCCGGCGCGGATTTTTGTTTCTGCAAAGAAACAGCGAGCTGTACCTTTGTATGCCGAAAAGTTTTTCGGCATACGAAAGGTGCTCGCTCTGCGAGGCCGGGTGGCGTTCCCGAGTCACGCCACTTAAACTACCAGACTGATGACAACCACAAAAAAGAGGATCGGACGCCCGACAACGACAGATCCCAGAATCCACAGGTATAATTTCAAACTCACCACGGAAGAGAATATCCGCTTTAAGCAGATGCTTTGTAAGGCGGGATTGGAGCATAACCGCAGCCGATTTATCGTAAAACGCATCTTCGGCGAGGAGTTCGTTGTCGTTAAACGCGACCCTTCGAAAGTGCAGTTTATTGCCCGTCTGAATGACTTTTATTTCCAATTTCAAAAGCTCGGGAACAACTATAACCAGATTGTAAAAGCCATCAACGCGCACTTTTCTAACGTTGCTATCCCGCATCAGATCGCTATGCTGGAGCAGCGAACCCGCGAGTTGAAGGCCCTGAGCATCGAGATTCTGAACCTCACAAAACAGGCTAAGGAATGGTTGCGAATATAAGATCGGGCTCCTCGCCCGGTGGAGCGTTATACTACAATAAGGAGAAAGTGGATAAGGATGAAGCCGAGGTGCTGCTTTGGCAGAAGATGCTCGAACCATACGATAAATGCGGACGCCTTGATATTGACGTCTGCATGGAGAGCTTCATGCCGTACCTCGAAGCCAACCGCAGGACTACGAACACGGTTTTCCATGCCTCGCTGAACCCTTCACCGGAGGACAGGCTGACAGACGAACAGCTCCGGAAAATCGCCTGTGAGTACATGGAACGCATGGGTTACGGCGAACAGCCTTATATCGTTTTCAAGCACAAGGACATTTCCAGAGAGCATCTCCATATCGTGTCGCTGCGCGTCGATGAGCAGGGCCGCAAACTCCCGCATGATTTCGAGGCCCGACGTTCGATGGAGATATTGCGTGATCTGGAGTGTAAATACGGCCTGCAGCCGAGTGTCAAGGGGCAGGAACTGACGGACAGGGAGGGCCTGCGGAAAGTGAATTATCCCGAGGGGAATGTCAAGCAACGGATCTCGTCCGTCGTCCGGTCGTGCCTGCGAAATTACAAATGCTCGTCCTACGGAGAGTTTCGCACGCTGCTGGAACGCTTCAATATTTCGGTCGAAGAACGTACGGGAACTATCGACGGCAGAAATTATGCGGGGATTATCTACGGTGCCCTGACCGACGACGGATATGGAATCGGCACGCCGTTCAAATCGAGCAAAATAGGGAAAGATGTAGGTTATAAAGCCCTTCAAAGGTATTATGAAAACTCGAAAATAAAACTGAAAAAAGAAGGCACACTCGACCAGCTGCGGCAAACGGTCAAAGATGCTATGAGTCCGAACAATACACGGGACGAGTTTCGGCAGTTGCTCAAAGCGGAGAACATCGACGCGATCTTTCGCATCAACCCGGTCGGCAGAATCTATGGCGTGACTTTCATTGACCATAACAAAGGTATCGTTGCCAACGGGTCGGTATTGGGCAAAGAGTTTTCGGCGAATGTCTTCAACGAATTGTATCCGGCTCCGAAAGAGGTGCGGCAGGTTGCAGAACGACAAGCGGAACAGAAACACGAAGAGCAAAACCATGCCGCCAATCCTATTTCTGGCATTGTCGATACGGTATTGGATTTGGCCGACACGCGGGCTTATGAAGAACAGCAACGGCTGATACAACGGCGAAAAAAACGGAGATCACATAAGTAAGGGATATAGATGTATTAAAAATTATATGATATGTTCACAGGGTTGCATCATTCATTTTAATCACGGCATGCCTCACATTACGGGATATATGATGTCGAGCATCAGATATGAAGGGCGTATTTTCAATGTCAATGTCGAATCCTTCGAAAGGAAGAGGATTGATTGACGCAGTTGTTTTCGTTATGTGGAAGTCGCTATAATAATGTCAAACAGGAGCCATAAAGTCCGGCTTTTTATTTAAATAGTTTGTTTCTTATCCAAAATTCTTATCTTTGTAAATGAATACCTTATATTTCAGACGATATGCGCAAGGATGCTGTGCCGAAATAAAAATCGGGAACGCTATTTGATCGTCAAACTGAAAAACCAAAGCTATGAAAAAGATCATTTGTCTTATCGCAATGGCTCTGTTTACCGTGACGGGTTGTACGTCCGTGGAGATGAATCAAACAAAGACTGATACCCCAGATGATAATACGCAGGGAAACGCTACTACTTTGTCCTGCGCCGATTATACGCTGAATCCTCTTTGGAACTGGGCTGAAACGCCCGCCAATCAACTGATCGTGATTCGCAGCCAAGCGGAACTGGCGGATTTTATATTTCCCAACGACAAATTGCCCGAAGATATAGACTTCGAAAAGAACACGCTCCTTTTGGTTGCAGGACAGGCCACAAACGGAATCGAAAGCGTCAAAAAAAACTTTGTAAAGGCGGATGCTCAATATATATATTCCGTAACTTTTCTGCTGAACGACACCACCGAAGCCCCGAAATGGCGTGTAGCGCAGTTGGTTCCGTTTGTTCCGAGCGAAGCGAAAATATCGCTCGATCTGGAGATTAATTAGCCTCCTCCTGCTTTGCCAGCAGATAGTAGCAGGTCGTCGTGAAAAAATTTCTCACATAAGGTATTTTCCCGATAACTGGAGATAGTATGCGCGGTTTCAATCCGAATTTCACTTGATAATTCGGGTTTATGAAATATAGCCGCTGATTCACTATACGTAATCCCGTTGCCGTTACTAATTTATGGAAACCCTCGATAGTGATGCGCGTATCCCGAATTTCAAAAAAACATTTCACAGTACTTTCCTTTTCGCCGCATGCCCTGAACACGAAACGGAAAAGAGATCGGGGCAACAGGTGGATGTAAGGACAATTGGCGATAATCCGGTTCTTCGCCATTTGCTGATGTCCCCCGAACGGCATTTGCCATGCGGGGAATCCCAGATACAAAAGGCCGTCAGCTTTCAAAAAGGATTTTAAATGCAACATCAACCGCTCTTTTTCGGGAATATGCTCCAACGCATCGTGCAGGATAATCAGGTCGTAAGGTTGTGTGTCGCTGTAATCGAAAATGTCCGAACAGATAAACGTCCCTTTCAACCCCCTTTCGGCGAAAAGTGTCTTTGCGGTTTCGATTGACGGTTTATGAATATCTATTCCTGTTACCGTGGCCCCCTTTGCCGCAAAAATGGAAAGAATGCCGCCAAAGCCGCAACCGACCTCCATTACCCGGCAGTTACGGCCGAATTTCAAGGATGTGTGCTGTTCAATGTAAGGGAGATAATAGTTCCGGCAGGAAGTTGCTGTTTCTTCAAAGTAGGCGGAACGATCCTGATGGCGTGTTTGCATGGTGGAAATTTGAAAAAACAAAGGCGGAGAATCCGATTCTCCGCCTTATCGGTAAAAATTACTGTAAGGAAAGTTCTAATGACGAAGTGAGTTCGACGGTAAAAGGTTGTGTGATAATAATGCTCTTGGCGTTGGTAAACGTCAGCTTGGCATTATTCTTAACGGTTACGTTCGTCGCGGAAATCTCATCACCCGAAATAACAGTATCGGTTGTTACCGTCTTGTCGTTGAAATAGACGGTAGAACCTGTGTTTTTTGCCTTTATAACAGCGGCGTAAGCATCTACCAAACCATAGCCCATTTGGTTGTTCCAAGTTCCGTTGGTGTGGCCCGATTGGGTCGTATAGGAATAGTTGCCACACTTTTTAGCCGTACTTTCGATAATATCCGCAACCTGCTTTTGCGTCAAATCCGGATTTACGGAAAGAACCAATGCGGCAACCCCTGCGACAAGCGGACAAGCAAACGAAGTCCCGCTAATGGCGGATGAATAACCGCTATTAGTGGTGGTTGTAATAACATCCTCACCCGGTGCAACAACATCCAGAGCAGAACCATAATTGCTGAACGATGCCCGCATACCGCTGCTGCTGATTGCACCCACCGCTATAACTTCGGGATTACAATTTGCCGGATAACCAACGGTCGATTGATAATCATTGCCTGATGCAAACACAACGACGCACCCCTTTCCCGAACGTCCGTTTCTCAACGCATTGGAAATAGCATCGTCAATGACTTGGTATTTGACCGAAGAACCCCATGAATTCGAAATAACGGCAGCGCCATTATTGCAGGCAAAATTGATTGCATCGGCCCTTTTCTGCCGACTGTCGGGATTTCCCATAAGCGTATTACTTATAGACATCAGTTTGCAGTTAGGAGCTATTGAAGCGATGCCGATTCCATTATTGGTTTTAGCACTGATAAATCCAGAACAATTAGTCCCATGAGTGCCATAAACCTTGCTCGGACGAGTTCCGGTTTCACTGTCGTAGCTGATTGTGTGGACATTCAAATCGGGGTGATCTAACTGTATTCCATGATCGACAACAGCGACAATAATGTTTTCAGATCCTAAACTTTCTGCCCGCGCGTTTTCGAAGTTAATGTCTACTCCAGCGGTCGCCGTGTTTTTCAAATGCCACTGCGAACTGTAAAGCGGATCGTTTACCACGGCATATAAGTCATCGTCACACATCAAATCCGGCTGACAAGCCTCGAAAAGCCCGGTTTCATAAAATATGTTAGCCATGTCCAACGCATTGCCTGCGGATTCATTGGTGCAGGAAAGCGTGTACCAGTCACGCATATATCCGTTTCTGCCGAGTATCGTCACTTTGTTTTCTTCGGCGAACTGTTGGAGAGTACGCAAATCTTTTATAGATTTCACTTTTACATAAAATAGATGGCTCAATCCCGCTTCTTTTCCGTCGGGTAACGTGAAATAGGGGGCAGAATAAATTATAGCTGATGATTTCGCTGCGTTTAAATCATTTGTGGAAATCGTAGCCCAACTATAATCCTCCGCAGGCAAAGAGTTGTTTTCGTCGATTGGCTCCAAATGAGATGAAAGAACAACTTTCTGCATAGAAGTTTCCGCCTTGCTTGTGCCCGGTGCGGACGCTGTAAAGAGCGATGATAAACTATTGGCATCCGATGTTTTAAAAAGGATGAACTGTTTATCATTTTTCGGGGTCAGGTAAATTTTCTCTCCGTTATACCAATAATAGGTTCCAGTTACACCCGCGGCCCTCGTTTGCGGAGAACCCTCGTTCAGTTCTTCCGGCGACTTCTGGCAACTGGTGAATACTATTATCGACAGAAAGAAAATACCGATTATATTCAGTATTCTTTTCATAATAATTGGCGTTTAATTATTTTCCGGATTTGAGCGCTTCGATTTCTGCTTTCAGAGTTTCGATCTGGCTGTTAAGCTCCTGAATCGACTTGGTAAGCAGAGGAATCAATGCGCTGTAATTTACGACGCGGTGGCCCTCGCAATCCACGGCCACGATGTCGGGAAGTACCTGCTCGATCTCTTGGGCAATGAATCCCATTTCTTTGGGATTGGAAATACCCGTCGAACGTCGGCTGGTCTTGAAATAATGCGCCTTATCGGCCCATTCAAACGATACGGGACGCAGTTGCGCAAGGGTTGCCATTGCGTTACCTAACGACTGGATATTAGTTTTCGAAGCGGCATCGGAGTTCGTATAGACGTTACGGGCGTACAGGTCGATGAAACCGCCATTCTCCGTATCGTAGAGTACGAGTTTGTCGGAGTTGCTGGAAACGCGCGAATCTGCGGGGCCGAGGTCGAATTTTATCATCCGATCGCCGAATTTCCAACAATGTGCCCAACCCTCCCAATTAGTCATATATCCGTTATAACGCTCCATAGCGTTATAAACCAAATAACCATTCTGATATCTTAATTGTGCATGGCTATTAAATGCGATGAAACACAATACAATTAATGCTAATACTTTTTTCATGGCCTTGAAGTTTAAGTTAGTAGTGAATTTTTGTGTGTGTAATAAAGACTTGCACTAGAGAGTTTGGAATATGGTGGATTAGCAGTCTGACAATACGACTAGTAGCTACTTCTGTCCTCCCTTTCTTTGTCTTACATTGTGTTATTCGATGAATAAATCACCTGCAAAAATATTTTTGTCTATCGACAGTTCGATCGTGTAAAATCCCGGTTCCAGTTCGGGGATCGGAATGATGCTTTTCCCGTTGAAAAGGTCGAACTGTTCTGTAACCTGACCATAGTTGCCGGAAATTACCAACAGTCCCGTTTTACTCTCTGTGCCCGATGTAAAAATGACCTCTATTATATCCATCGAACGATCATAGAATACAAGCGGTGTGTTTTCTGATAGACAAACGGGGCCGCCGCCGACTTTTACCTGCTTGACGATAACCGCTTCTTTTGCTTGCTGCTTGCCGCCACCATATACTGAATGGATGCCGGAAAACAGCATGAACAAACCTACAATTACGAACATTGCAAAAGATAATTTTTCATAAGTTTATTCGATTTAGAGTGAGATATTTGTGTATTTCAAAATTAGAGCAAATGTCCCCGAAACCCAAAAAATAAGGGCCGCTAAAATTTTTCAAACAAGGAGAATTCCTGCCTGAAATACAGGCTATTATACACATCAAAAAGCCCGAAAATTTTTCAGTTTTCGGGCCTTGCTCTAATATGCTCTAAATCAGCAAATTACCAGCAAATCTTTATTGTCAACAAGTTTTGCTGGCAAAAATATTGATTATCTGATATTTACGAAATAATATTGAGAATCACATCTTTGGTTGTAATATGCGAAGCTATTATTTTCTTTTTCAAATGGAACTTCCGCATGTATATTGTTTTTAGCGTTTCATTGGTAATAACGCTTATCTGTTGCGGTGAAAATCCGGCATAGAGCAGGCATAGCAATTCCACGAAACATGGCTTGATTTTCGGATATTCGGACTTGAAATTAGAAATCACATTATCGTATTGTTGATTTAGGGTATTCTCTAAATCCGATATTATCGTTTTATCCAAAATCTTTTCGGATAAAATGCCTTTGACTTTCTTGGTAAGAGCCGGGGAATTTTCAAACTCGTAATAGGTTTTTGCAAGTTCTTTCAGGACTTGAAAGCGCGTATTAAGCAGTTCACTAATTTTTGCGGCATCGGGTATTTGCAATTTGGTCTTATTTAGTTCTTCAATCAGCGTCAGATATTCCTCGATTCTTTGTTTCTGCATCTTATTTCTGCGGTAGAAGATATAAATAATGCCGCAGATCGCTATGACTGAAACCAAAGCGATAATATAAATTACATTTTGTCTTACACTGGAGCGATAGCGTTCAAATTCCAAGCGTTCGTCTTTATATCGCAGTTCGGTTTCAGCCGCAGAATTATTCATATAGCTTAAATGTATCGAATCACATAAAGCAAGACACTCCTTCTGCATATAGCAGGCCGCTCGGTAATCCTCATTTAGCGTATAGGCTTCGGCAAGGAGAATTTTAGCTGCCGCATCGTTTTCGCGCGGCCCTCCAATATTGGCTGAAATCGCTGCGTTCAAATAATATTCGGCGCTGTCCGGTTTATTGATACGCAAATAATATTCCCCCAAAACACAGCAATCATTCGGCGATAAATCATCCGACAACTGGAGAAAACGGCCTACATAATCGTTGGTTTCGTTGGTTACGCCTTTGTTCGAAAGAATCCCGATTAAACAACGCAGGCAGTACACCTGAAAATCCTTATACCCGAATTGTTCGGATAGATTCAATGCTTCTCGATAATCCCGGAGCGCGTTGTCGTCTTCGTTCTCCATGTAGTAAACAGCGGCAATGGCAATTTTAGCGCTGACTTGGTGTTTGGTTTTATTTGCAGCCTGATAGTTTTCGTAGGCTTCTTGATAATAAAACAAAGCCCTTTGATAATT
>NZ_QTXM01000002.1:0-356442 GCF_003461645.1 Alistipes sp. AF14-19 | reverse complement strand
TTGTTATGCGGAAATCCAACACAATAAGCTGAAAACAAGCACTTTAGTGTAAATCAAAGCATTTCAGGCAGGTAACGGATAAGTAACGAAACTCACCGTTAATCCTGCCCGATTCTGCAATTTTATTGCTCGGAACAGATGCAGAACAGGGAATTAAATACCTGTAAACATGATATTTACTCTTTCCTGCGCTTCTCTTTACCTACAAATACCGAACCCTTCGGGGGCCGCCGCATGTTTTTTCCGGGGATGGCCGGAGGCCTTTACAGGTGGATCGCCGCGCCCAGGGCCGCTTCGGCGGCTTCCATGACGCCTTCGTTCATCGTCGGATGGGCGTGGATCGTGCGGGCGATCCGGTGGGCCGTGACGCCCAGCGTGCGCGCCAGCGTCGGCTCGGCCAGCATCTCGGTCACCGACGCTCCGACCATGTGCGCCCCCAGCAGGCGGTCCTCTTCGTCGAAGAGCAGTTTGACGAATCCGTCGCGGTCGCCCGCCGCCGTGGCCTTGCCCGATGCGGTGAAGGGGAAGCGGCCGGCTTTATAGGCGATGCCGCGCTCCTGCGCCTGCTGTTCGGTCATGCCGACCGACGCCACCTCGGGCTGGGTGAAGATGCACGACGGAATGGTCGTGTAGTCCACCGGCGCGGGGTCGAGTCCGCAGATGGACTCCACGCAGCAGACGGCCTCGGCCGAAGCCACGTGCGCCAGCGCCGGACCCGGCACGATGTCGCCGATGGCGTAGACGCCCGGAACGTTGGTGCGGTAGAATTCGTCCACGACGACCTTGTCGCGTTCGACGGCGACGCCCAGCTCTTCGAGGCCGATGCCTTCGATGTTGGATTGGATGCCCACGGCCGACAGCACGACATCGGTCGTCAGGGTCTCCGCGCCTTTTTTGCCCTCGATCTCCACTTCGCAAAGCCCTTCGGCGTTGACCTTCACTGCTTTCACCGTGGTCGAAGTGAGCACCGTCGCGCGCAGTTTGCGGAATGCGCGCTCCATGGTCTTCGACACCTCCTCGTCTTCGAGCGGCATCATGCGGGGCATGTATTCGACGATGGTGACCCGCACGCCCAGCGAGGCATAGAACCAGGCGAATTCGCTGCCGATGGCTCCCGATCCCACGACGATCATTGATTCGGGCAGGCGCGTGAGCGTCAGCGCCTGCCGCGACGAAATCACATGTTCCCCGTCGACAGGCATAAACGGCATTTCGCGCGGCTTGGCTCCCGTGGCGAGGACGATGTGGTCGGCCTCGTACTCCGCCCCGTCGACGTCTATGCGCCCCGGGGCCGTGAGCCGCCCGAATCCGGGGATCAGGTCGATCTTGTTCTTGTTCAGCAGGAACCGCACGCCCTTCGACATGGTTTCTGCCACGCTGCGCGAACGCGCCACGATGGCTTCGAGGTTGGGGCGCACCTCCCCTGCAAGTTCCAGTCCGTAATGCTCCGCGTTTTTGCAGTATCCATAGACCTGCGCGCTCTTGAGCAGCGCCTTGGTCGGGATGCAGCCCCAGTTGAGGCAGACGCCTCCCGGTTCGGCGCGCTCCACGAGCGCCGTCTTTTTCCCTAACTGCGCGGCGCGGATCGCCGCCACATAGCCTCCGGGGCCGCTGCCCACGATGATGATGTCGTACCGCATCATTTCACTACTTTTAGTATTTCACCATTGTCTTTGGCCACGGCGCGCTTCCATTTCTCGTTGTAGCCCGGGAACTGGATCTTGCCGGGAATCTGTTTCCCGTTGCCGTTGTCGACGAAATGCGCCGCAGAGCCGTCGCCGTCGAGGAACGTCAGCACGTCGCCGTGCTCGCTCTTGACGTTGCCGTCCATGTATTTCACCAGCAGATAGTTGTTGAGCCGCTGCCAGCGGTCGAACAGCTGCTGCGCCGTCTCCACGCTCAGCTGCGTGAGGTGGCTGCGGCGTGCCTCGGGCGACATTTTTCCGACTCGGGCGTTGAGCGCCTGCACGTTGCGGAGCATGTCGTTCTCCCACTTGTCCGTGACCTTGCGGATGTCCGCGGAGATCATGTCGTAGCGCATGTAGGCGAAATTGGTCGTGCGGTTGAAGAGCCAGAACGCCGACGTGGGCGAATATTCGAGCATCGAGCCGTTGTCCTCGCGGAAACACCCGGGGACCTCCTGCGCCGAGCAGAAGATCGGCGTCAGGCACGAGGTGGCCGCGTCGTCCACGCCGAACCAGAGGATGCCCATGTCGCGCGTCACGTCGGGCCGGGCCTGCGCCACGAACCAGAATCCGGTCTGCTGGGTGGCCGTGGCGCGCTCGTTGACGTACTTCACGCCGTCGACCTCGAATTCCATCGGACGCCAGCGGTAGGGGCAGTTGTGGCCTCCGGCGCCGAGATCCGTGGTCATGTCCATCGGGGTCCCCTCGTAGTGGTCGCGCATGCAGTCGAAGAGCGTCTTGGGCGACACCTTCGCGCGGGGCTTGACCCACAGCGGCATGCGGTTGTTCTTGTTGTGGCCCATCGCGTAGTCGGTGTATCGGTCCATGTCGTCGGCCACGGTGCGGAAGAAGGCCCACACGCGGGCTTCGCAGGCGCGCATGCCGCCGAAGTCGAGCGGCGCGTAGGCGTCCGAGAAGCTGAAATCGGCGTCCGGGCCGTCGTAGTAACCCATTTCACGGGCGAACGAGATCACGTCCGGGGAGTAGAGGCAGTTCTCGGGATCGTCCTTCGGGAAGGTGGTGATGCGGGCCTGGTTGGCGTGGGCCGAGACGTAGCCGTCGGGAATGCGGCGGGCCACCCAGACGATGCCTTTGCGGGCGTTGCCGCCCTTGCCGTCGTCCTTGAAACCCTTGCCGATCAGCTCCATGATCCACGCCTCGTCGGGGTCGGCGATCGAGAACGATTCGCCGCTCGACGCGTAGCCGTAGGTGTCGGCCAGCTCGGCGATCACGCCGATGGCCTCACGCGCGGTTTTGGCACGCTGCAAGGTGATGTAGATCAGCGACCCGTAGTCCATGCGGCCCGTCGAGTCCTCCAGTTCGGGGCGGCCTCCGTAGGTCGTCTCGCCGATGATGAGCGAATGTTCGTTCATGTTGCCGATGGTCGACCAGGTTTCGCGGACCTGCGGGATGTCCGTCAGGTAACGGCCCGTGTCCCATTCGTAGACGGGCAGCATCGCCCCGGACTTGTGCTTGCCGCCGAGGGTGTGGTACAGTGCGCCGTAGAGCGCGTGGGAGTCCGCCGCATAGGTGACCATCACCGAACCGTCGGTCGAGGCACCTCGGGTGACGATGAAATTGGTGCAGGCCGACGCCGCGCCGTATGTGAGGGCGGCCGCCGCTGCAAGAATCAATCGGATTTTTTTCATGCTTTTCAGGTTTTGAGACCAAAGATACGAAAAAGTCGGATGGATTCAAAACCGAATCTTCCGACTGATGAATAAAAGTGTCGTTACGACGCCAAAGATGGAAAACAAATCGGATAACGGCGAAAAAACGTTATCTTTGTGAGCGGATGCGCTTTCTGCGCACCCCGGAAATACCCCCCCCCGGAGTGGTGGTAAAAATATGAAATCCAGCTATTTGAATGAGAAAGATGTTGTTCCTGCTCCTTTCCGGGGCGATCTTCGGGGCCTGTTCTTCGGACAAGGACCGGGTTCCCGTTTTCGTGAAGAACGTCGTCATGCCGCCCGATTCGTGGGTCTTTGCGCCCGGCGACGGGGTGACCGTCTCGGCCGAAGGGTTCGAGGCTGATGACGAAATCATGCTCGAAATCCATTGGCAGGAGAGTGCCGAGGGGTTCGCTCCGGAGGGTTATGCCAAGGGCGTGCGCGGGATCGTCACGGTGCGTTCCGCCACGAGCGTCACCTTTCTGGCCCCGGGGCACTACCCCGCTTCGACGGTTCGGGTGCTGTTGCTCCGTCGCGGCAGGATGATGCCGCTGGGCAAGATCCGCGTTGCCAACGGAACCCCGAAAGCCGAAGCGCTCTACGGCATTTCGAAATCCGATACGGACGAAACCCTGATCGAGCGCATCGACCTGTCAACGGGCGGGGTGACACGGGTTGCGACGCTCGGCATCGGCCGGGGAATTGCCTGCGCCGTGGGGCTTCCCGGTTCGGGCTGGATTTACGGCGTCTGCTCCGGTTCGATGGCAGGTTTCGACCTCACGATGAATTATTATGACGATTTCGGGTACCGGAATAGTCTCTTGGCCGGGCATATCTCCGATTCCTCCGTCGGACTCCTTTCCTACAATGCGGAGCGGCTGACGCTGACGACCCAAAGCGCGACCCGCTCTCCCTCCCCGGCTCCGGTCTCCTGGCAGGTGCCCGACGAGGTCGTGCAGACGCTGGCCGTGCAGCCGTTCGTGCGGGTCGGTTCCGACCTGCTGCTCGCGCAGCGCAATGCCGACGGGACGTGCGCTCCGCTGATGTTGAGGGTCTACGGCGGGGCGGGACCGGGCGAAGCCGTCGGGGCCGATGCGATGATCCCCTTTTGGACCGTGGTCGCCTCGGCCGACGAGCCGGACAGGATGGTTCAGGCGGGCGGCTATGCCGTTTCGGCCAGGGGCAAAACGCAGCTGCGGCTGTTCAACGCCGCCGGTGACGGCGCTTTCGGCGAGACGCTGGCCGAAGTTCCGGGCACGGCGCTTTCGGTCACGGAGTATGCTCCCGATAAGGATTCGCTGGAAATCTACCTGCTGTGCGAGGCGGACGGCATGCGCCGCATCCACGTCTACGATGCGCTGAAGAAGACGCAGCGGACCCTTCCCGGGGAGTTCGGCTGCTCGGAGATCGTCATGGCGAAATAGTGTTTTCGTGCAGAAAAACGAGTCGCAGACCCGGATTTTTCCCGGGTCTGTTTCGTGTTGTACGAATTTTGCGTATTTTTACCGGGCAAATACCGAAAAACTTATGTCTTCAATAGCCTGTCAACTGTCGTTCGTGCGCTCGACGCTTCCCGAGGGGGTGAAGCTGGTCGCCGTGTCGAAAACCCACCCTGCGGAGGCGATCCGCGCGGCCTACGACGCCGGCCACCGCGTTTTCGGCGAGAGCCGCCCGCAGGAACTGCGCGAAAAACACGAAGCCCTGCCCAAGGACATCGAGTGGCACATGATCGGCCACCTGCAAACCAACAAGATCAAATACATCGCCCCGTTCGTCGCGCTGATCCATTCGGTCGACAGCGCGCGGCTGGCCGAGGCGATCCAGCGCGAGGCGGCCAAGTGCGGCCGGACGCTCGAAATCCTCCTGGAGATCCACGTCGCCGAGGAGGAGACCAAAACGGGCTGGAATATGGCCGAACTGATGGAGTATGTCCGCACGGCCCCGTTTGCCCGTATGCCGGACGTCTGCGTGCGGGGCGTGATGGGCATTGCCACCAATACCGACGACGGCACGGCGATACGCCGCGATTTCATGGAGCTGAAACGCTGTTTCGAACTGCTGCAACCCTACTTCGGACCGCGGTTCGACACGCTGTCGATGGGCATGTCGCACGACTATCCGCTGGCGGTCGAGTGCGGCTCGACGATGGTGCGCGTCGGCTCGTTGATATTCGGCCGGCGCGGGCTTAAGAAGCCCGTTTTATGAGTGGTTGCTGTACGAATGATAAATTATACCAGACTTATATGAAAATCGGATTTCTTGGATTCGGAAATATGGCGCAGGCCATGGCGGGCGGGCTTGTCCGCTCGGGGGCCGTGCAGCCCGGCGACATCGGCGCGTGCGCGCGCGACCGGGCGAAACTGTGGAGCAACACGGAGCCGCAGGGCTTCCGGGCTTTCGACGACGCGGCGGCGGTCGCGGAGTTCGCCGATCTGGTCGTCGTCGCCGTGAAACCCTATCAGGTCGAGGCGGTGCTTGCGCCCGTCCGGGAGCTTCTGGCGAAGAAGATCGTCGTATCGGTGGCTGCGGGCGTTACGTTCGACGACTGCGAGCGGATGCTCGCCCCCGGCACGCACCATTTGAGCATCGTTCCCAATACGCCCGTTTCGGTCTGCGAAGGCATCGTCGTCTGCGAACGCCGCCATTCGCTTTCGGACGGGGAGTGGCGGCAGGTGGAGGCGCTCTTCTCGAAGATCGGCCTTGTCCTGCCGATGGACACCGCCCTGCTCGGCATATCGAGTGCCGTCTGCGGCTGCGGCCCGGCGTTCGTCGCCATGTTCATCGAGGCGCTCGGGGACGCTGCCGTCAAGCACGGCGTTGCGCGTGCCGACGCTTACCGCATGGCGAGCCAGATGATCGTCGGGACCGGGAAATTGCAGCTCGCCTCGGGGCAGCATCCCGGTGCGATGAAGGACGCCGTCTGTTCGCCCGGCGGAACGACGATCGCGGGCGTCGCCGAACTGGAGCGCAAGGGCTTCCGCGGCGCGGTGATCGACGCCATCGACGCTATTCAGAATAAAAAATAACCCGCCCGGCTAAAAGCCGGGTTTTAGGGGCGGATAGTGGCTTCGGGACGCTTGTCATCCGGTTCTGCGCCCGCCCGGCTAAGAGCCGGGTTTTAGGAGGCGGAGGATCGCTGTCTGGCGTCCTGCTCGGTTCTGCGCCTGGGGCCGGGAATCGTTTTTTGGGCTGCAGGACGAAGCGACGCCGTTTGCGTCCGAATAGGAAAACCGCCGGACCTTTTCGAAAGGTCCGGCGGTTTCTCATCGGGAGCTGCCCTATCGCACCCGCAGCGAGCGTCCGATGCGCAGCACGGTGGTCGATTTGATGCCGTTCAGGCGGCAGATGTT
The DNA here is from genome assembly GCF_003461645.1 of Alistipes sp. AF14-19. Lineage (NCBI taxonomy): Bacteria > Pseudomonadati > Bacteroidota > Bacteroidia > Bacteroidales > Rikenellaceae > Alistipes > Alistipes sp. AF14-19. The sequence goes on along the minus strand of NZ_QTXM01000002.1, from coordinate 349,737 downwards.
CGTCACGGTCGTTCCGTAGCGCCGGGCGATGCCGCCCAGCGTGTCGCCCGAACGGATCTTGTAGTATTTCATGGCCGCTTTCTCGGCGGCTTCCTTCTTGTCCTGCTCCTCGTTGGCGATCTCGTCTTCGAAATCCTGTCCGGCGTTGGAGTAGATGCTGAAGAACGACTTCTTCAAGAGGAAGGTCTCGCGGCTCAACGTTCCGTTCTTGAAGTCGATCAGGCGTTCGGGGTCGAACGACTGTCCGTAGTAGCGGGTCTCGAAGTGGAGATGAGGTCCCGTCGACCGGCCCGTCGAACCTCCCAGACCGATGATCTGTCCCGCCTCGACCCATTGGTTGGGTTCCACCAGACGTTCCGACAGGTGGCCGTAGTAGGTCTCCAGCCCGTTGTCGTGGCGGATGATCACCAGGTTGCCGTAACCGCCCCTGTTGTACTGCGAGATGCGTACGCGGCCGCAGAAGGTGGCGTAAACCGGGTCGCCTGTCTTGAGCGGCAGATCCACGCCCTGATGCTGGCGCCGGCGTCGCGGACCGTATTTGCCGCGCGGGTGCACCGAACCCTGATAGGGGCAGTGGTAGCTGGTCAGCGAGTCGACGAGGTCGATCACCACCGATTTGGGCATTTCCGACATGTCGACCTCCTTGTAGGGAAAGAGCGTCGTCGTGTCCCAGTATTTCTCGAAAATCGTGCTGTCTTTGGCCACCTCGCGGTTGAGGACGTATTTCCACGAATTGTTGCTGTACAGGATCACCTGCACGGCGTCGTTTTCCGTGGCGAGGGTGTCGAGCACGGTCAGCCCGTTGGTGTCGAAAATGGACTCGATCTTCGTGGGCCGGAGACGGAGGCGCAGCGCCGCCACGGAATCCGCCGCGGCCTGCTCCGGGTCGACGACCGGATCGGGAGCGGCCGTCTCGCTTTCAGCCGTTTCATCCCGCTGTTCGGCAACGGCGACGAGGTTTTGCAGCGAGTCGATCAGCGCGGCCTGCCGCGACGCCACCAGGCGCAGCGAATCGGCCGCGGCGATTTCGCGGGCCGCCGCCTCTGTCGTCCGCGTGTTTTTGGGCTTGCGGGCCGTCGCGGTGAAGATCATCGAGAGGGCGATAAGGGTGAAAATGTATTTTTTCATAATCTCTTTCTTATTGTTGCTTGATTAGCTCTTCGGCGGCTTCCAGCGCCTTGTAGAATTCCTCGCCGAAACGGCGGACGATCGGTTCCCGAAGGGCTTTGTAGACCGGAATGCCCAGTCTGGCGCCGCACCGGCGGGCCGGGGCGCACACCGACCAGCGGTGGTAGTTGAGTCCCACCGTGCCGTTCGAGAAGCGCATCACGCGGATCGGATAGAGGTGGCACGAAATCGGCTTGCGGAACGGGGTTTTGCCTTCGGCCCACGCTTTTTCGATGGCGCAGAGCGTGACGCCGTTTTCCGTGTAGGTATAGGCGCACTGGGCGTCGTCCACGAGCGGCGTCGTCAGGTCGCCGTCTTCGTCGACGACCATGAATCCCTGCCGTTCGACCGACTCGATGCCTTCCGCCGTCATGTAGGGTTTGTAATTGGGGTATTCGCGTTCGAGGATCTCCACCTCGTCGGCTTCGAGCGGCGCCCCGGCGTTGCCTTCGACGCAGCAGATCCCTTTGCACTGCGCGATGTCGCAGGCGAAACACTCGCGCAGCAGGTCGGCGCTTACGATTTTGTCGTCTATCTCGATCATTTGCGGCAGGTGTCGGCGATGATGATGTCATAGAGTTCTCCGAGCGACATGCCCATTTCGCGGGCCTGTTTGGGAACGATGCTTCCCCTGCTCATGCCGGGAATCGAGTTCAGCTCGATGAAATAGGGCACGCCCGCGGGGGTGACGATGAAGTCTACCCTTACGACGCCCGAACAGCGGCAGGTGCGGTACGCCTCGCGGGTCATGCGGTTCAGTTCGGCCTTCACCTCCGGGGTGATGTCCGCAGGGGTGATTTCGTCGGAAAATCCGGCGGTGTATTTGGCTTCGTAGTCGAAGAAATCCTTCTTCGAAACGATCTCCGTGATCGGGAAAACATACTCCCTGCCGCCGGCGACGAGCATGCCGCAACCCATTTCGCGGCCCGTGATGCACTCCTCGATCAGGATTTCGTCGCCCTGGGCGAATGCCGCTTCGATGGCCGCCGGAAGCTCTTCCGGGGCGTGCACCTTCGTCACGCCGAACGACGAGCCGTTGGCGTTGGGCTTCACGAACAGGGGCATTCCCAGTTCCGCGACGATCTGCGCCGGGTCGAACGCTTCGCCGCGGCGCAGGAAGACCTCGCGGGCCAGGTTGACACGCCCTGCGAGCGTGCGTTTGGCGGTGATCTTGTCGAAGGTGATGACCGACGAGGTCATCGAGCACGACGAATAGGGAACGCCCATCATGTCGAGGTAGCCTTGCAGCTTGCCGTCCTCGCCGGGCGTGCCGTGAATGATGATCAGCGCGTAGTCGAACGCTTTGCGCACACCGTCGACGGTGATCGAGAAATCATTCTTGTCCACCTGCCACTGCCGCCCGTCGGGGGCCGTATGGTGCCAGTCGCGGCCGTGGAGGTCGATGACCGTGATGTCGTATTTCGAGTGGTCGAGGGCCGCCTCGATCTGGGCGGCGCTCTGAAGGGCGATTTCCCGTTCGGGCGAATCGCCGCCCGCCAGGAGGGCTATCTTCAAACGTGTCATTTCAGGGGTTGTATATATCTTTGTATCGGAATTCCAGTATCTCCTGCACCATCCGGGCGAACTCCTTGGCTTCGACATGCGTGTCGTCGATACGCAGCGCCGCGTTGAAGTCGTTGAGCGCCGGACCCCACTCGCCCATCCGGTAATGGAGTTTTCCGCGCTCGACCAGAAGCGCCGTGTTTCCGGGCTCGGCGGCGATCTGCGCCCCGAGGGCCGCGATGCGCGTCGCGGGACTCCACAGCCCCTTGCGGCGGATGTAGGCGGCGACGCCCTCGTCGAGCATGGCGGCGACGTCCTCGCCCCGCCCGATGCGGTCGCGCACGTCCGTCGAGGCGAAGTCCTGCAACGGGGCGTCCGTCAGCGGCGTGATGCGCCCTTCGAATCCCTCCGCCGGTTCGCCGCGCCGCGGGTAGACGTAAACCGGGTATTCGAGGATTTGTTCGTACTCCTTCCATCCCGCGAGGCGCGCGATCTGGTCGCTGCCCATCAGGATCGAGAACTGCATCCCCGACCCGAAGTTTTCCTTGAGGTAACGCAGGGTATCTATTGTGTATGAGGGTTTCGGCAACAGAAATTCCACGACCGAAGGTTTGATGCGCTCCGGGTATTTCGAAGCGGCGCAGGCGATCTCGGCCATTTCGAAACGGTCCATTTCGGGAGCCAGTTCCGCGGCCTGTTTGTAGGGGCTTTGGGGCGAAACGACCAGCACGGCCTCGTCGCAGAGACCCTGCCCGACGACGTATTCCGCCAGCGCGATGTGGCCGCGGTGCACGGGGTTGAACGACCCGAAATAGAGCATGACCCGTTTCATCCTACCGTGCGATGAATTGGTCGAGGATGCTGCACGTGCCGCACACGGCCTCGTCGAGGCAGTCGTTGACCACCACGTGGTCGAACTCGGGGGCTTTCGTCAGTTCGAATTCGGCCTTGGCCACGCGGCGGTCGATCACCTCCGGGGCGTCCGTGCCGCGGCCTTCGAGCCGTCGGCGCAGCTCCTCGACCGAGGGCGGCATGATGAACACCGAGCAGGCGTCGTCGCCGAAGATGCGCTTGAGGTTGATGCCGCCGACCACGTCGACGTCGAAGACGATCACATGGCCCTTGGCCCAGATGCGCTCCACCTCCGAGCGCAGCGTGCCGTAGCAGGTTCCCTTGTAGACCTCCTCCCACTCCACGAAGCGGTTTTCGGTCACGGCCTGCATGAACTCCCCGTGCGAGAGGAAGTAGTAGTCCACCCCGTCGCGCTCCTGGCCGCGGGGGGCGCGGCTGGTCGCCGAGATGGAGAATTCGAACTGCGGATAGCGTTCCAGCAACCGGCGGACGATGGTGGTTTTGCCCGAACCGCTCGGGGCGGAGAATATGATGACTTTGCCCATTTGATGAAATTAAAAATGAAAAATTAGAAATGAAAAATCGTTCTCTTCTCCGGATGATTTTGCCGAATGGAATTTTTAATTTTTCAGTCTCAATTTTTAATTGGAATATCCTGTAATCTGCGGATTACAGGATATTCAATACCTGTTCCTTGATCTTCTCCAGCTCGTCCTTCATCTTGACGACGAGAATCTGGATGTTCGGCTCGTTGGCCTTCGATCCCATCGTGTTGATCTCGCGGCCCATCTCCTGCGCGATGAAGCCCAGCTTGCGGCCTGCGCCCTCCTCCGAAGAGGCCACCTCCCGGAAGTAGTTGCAGTGGTTCGTGAGGCGCACTTTCTCCTCGGTGATGTCGAGTTTCTCGAGGTAGAAGATCATCTCCTGCTCCAGCCGGTTGCGGTCCACGTCGACGGCCAGTTTCGAGAGGTTGTCCAGAATGCGGGCCTTGACCGTTTCGGTGCGGGCCTTCTCGAAGGGCACGACCTCTGTTTTATATTGCTCGATCAGCTCCACGCGGCGCAGCAGGTCGGCGATCAGGATGGCGCCCTCCTGCTCGCGGAACGCGTCGAGATGCGCAGCGGCAGCCTCCACGGCGGCGAGCAGCGCGGCGTGCTCCTCTTCGGAGATGGCTTCGGCCTCGGTCGCGACGACATCCGGAAGACGCATGATCACGGGCAGGATGGCGTCGTAGCCGGCGTCGATGCCCGAGAACGAAAGCGTGTCGTTCATCTGGCGGAGGTATTCGCGGAACACCTCGCGGTTGATGCGCGCCGACGTTTCGACAGCCTGCGACTCGACCGTGACGAAGACGTCGACCTTGCCCCGCTGGATCGTGCGGGCGATCAGGTTGCGGATCTCGTATTCCGACTGCCGGTAGACTGCCGGGAGGCGCAGCGAGAGGTCCAACTGCTTGGAGTTCAGCGAGCGGATCTCGACCGTGATTTTCTTATTCCGGAGTGCGGCCTCGCCTTTGCCGAAGCCGGTCATTGATTTTACCATGTGTACGGGAACTTGTAATTTTTCGGCAAAGATAGTGCAAGCCGAGCGCAAAAGCAAGTTTACTTGCATTTTGCCGGGGCGCAGCCTGTCCGAGCCGGGGTTTGTTCCCGGTAAAATTAACAAAAACAATCCGAAAAGAGGGGCGTTCTTCCTGCGGAGTGAAATTTATTTGGCTATCTTTGTATTTCTGAAATTTTTTTATTTATATTTGTGTTAGCAAACTAACAGTTAAGAGTCAGATCATTCAAATCACATACGAATTATTATGAAAAAGCACAACTTCAATGCGGGACCTTCCATTCTGGCGGACGAGGTCATCGAAAATGCGGCCAAGGCGATTCTCGACTTCAACGGATCGGGTCTTTCGCTGCTTTCGATCTCGCACCGGACGAAGGATTTCGACGACGTGATGGCCGAGGCCGACGTTCTTTTCCGCGAATTGCTCCACATTCCCGACAACTACAAGATCATCTATCTTGGGGGCGGTGCAAGTACCTATTTCTATGAAATTCCCGCCAACTTCCTGGGCAGGAAGGCCGGTTATGTGAATACGGGTGTCTGGGCCAAAAAGGCCATCAAGGAGGCGAAACGTTACGGCGAAGTGGAGGTGCTGGCTTCGTCCGAGGACAGGAACTTCACCTATATTCCCAAGGGGTTCGCCATTCCCGCCGACCTGGACTATGTGCATATCACCTCGAACAATACGATCTACGGCACGGAGTACCACGAGGACCTCTCGTCGCCCGTGCCCCTGATCGCCGACATGTCTTCGGACATCCTCTCGCGCCCGGTGGACGTTTCGAAATACGCCATGATCTACGGCGGCGCGCAGAAGAACCTGGCTCCCGCGGGCGTGGCGTTCGCCATCATCCGCGAGGATATGCTGGACAGGATCGTCCGCGACCTGCCGACGATGATGTCGTTCAGGACCCATGTCGAGAACAACTCGATGTTCAACACTCCTCCCGTGTTCCCGATCTACGTCCTGAAGGAGACCCTGAAGTGGCTCAAGTCGATCGGCGGCGTCGACGAAATCTACCGCCGCAACAAGGAGAAGGCCGCGCTGCTCTACGACGAGATCGACCGCAACCCGCTCTTCCGCGGTACGGTCGAGAAGGAGGACCGTTCGCTGATGAACATCTGCTTCGTGATGGCCGAGGGCTGCGAGGAGCTGGCTCCCGAGTTTATGGAGTTCGCCAAGAGCCGCGGCATGGTCGGCATCAAGGGCCACCGTCTGGTGGGCGGCTTCCGCGCGTCGTGCTACAACGCCCTGCCCAAGGAGAGCGTCGAGGCGCTGGTGGCCTGCATGCAGGAGTTCGCCGAGGCGCATAAAAAATAGCTCCGATGTGTCCGACCATCGTCCCGCTGATGCGGGAGACAAAAAAAGAACAGGATATTTATTTCACGTCATTGATCGAAACTATGAAGATACTGGTTGCAACGGAAAAACCCTTCGCCAAAAAAGCCGTGGATGGAATCCGTAAGATCGTCGAGGACGCCGGATACGAACTGGCGCTGCTCGAAAAATACACCGACAAGGGCCAGCTGCTCGAAGCCGTGGCCGACGTCGACGCGCTGATCGTCCGCAGCGACAAGGTGATCGCCGAGGTCATCGCCGCGGCGAAAAACCTGAAGATCGTGGTCCGCGCCGGCGCGGGTTACGACAACGTGGACCTTGCGGCGGCTTCGGCGCGGGGCATCGTGGTGATGAACACCCCGGGTCAGAACTCCAATGCCGTGGCCGAACTGGCGCTGGCCATGATGATCTTCATGTCGCGCAACCGCTTCACGCCGGGTACGGGTACGGAACTCCAGGGCAAAACCCTCGGCATCCACGCCTACGGCAACGTCGGCAGACTGGTGGGCCGCAAGGGCAAGGCGTTGGGCATGAATGTCGTCGCCTACGATCCGTTCATCGCCGACGGGGCGGTCTTCGAGGCCGACGGCGTGAAGAAAGTGGCTTCGGTCGAGGAGCTTTACCGGGTTTCCGACTTCCTTTCGCTGCACATTCCCGCCACGGCCCAGACCAAAGGCTCGATCGGCTACGACCTGATGATGTCGATGCCCAAGGGCGCGACGCTGGTCAACACCGCCCGCAAGGAGGTGATCGACGAGGAGGGCGTCGTGCGCGCTATGACCGAACGCGAGGACCTGAAATACATCACCGACATCGCCGCCGGCAATCAGGCCGAGCTGGACGAGAAGTTCGGCAAACGGGTTTTCGCCACGGCGAAGAAGATGGGCGCCGAGACCGCCGAGGCCAATGTCAACGCGGGACTCGCCGCCGCCAACCAGATCGTCGATTTTCTGAAGAACGGCAACACCCGTTTCCAGGTCAACAAATAGAAACCAACCGTGCGAAAAGGCGGGTGCGCATATCTCATATGACGGACCCGCTTTTTCGCCTTAAAACAACCGATGCATTATGGTTAGAATAAAACCTTTCCGCGCAGTCCGTCCCCCGAAGGAGCATGCCTCCGAGGTGGCTTCGCGCCCCTACGACGTACTCAACTCCGCCGAGGCGAAGGCCGAAGCCACGGAGCGTTCGCTGCTGCACATCATCAAGCCCGAGATCGACTTCGACCCCATCGCCGACGAGCATTCGCAGCCCGTCTACGACAAGGCGGTCGAGAATTTCCGCCGCTGGCAGTCCGAAGGCTGGCTGCGGCAGGACCCCGAGGAGTACTACTATATATATGCGCAGACGATGGAGGGCCGCACGCAGTACGGTCTGGCGATGTGCTGCCATTTCGAGGACTATCTCTCGGGGGCGATCAAGAAGCACGAGCTGACGCGTCCCGACAAGGAGGAGGACCGCATGATCCACGTCCGCAACCAGAAGGCCAACATCGAGCCGGTGTTCTTCGCCTATCCCGACGATGCCGAGATCGACGCCATCGTCGCCGACGTGGTGAAAAACAACGCCCCGGAGTACGACTTCACGGCTGCCGACGGCTTCGGGCACCAGTTGTGGGTGATCCGCGACCGGAAGACCAACGACCGCATCACGGAGATTTTCGCGGGCATCCCGGCGCTCTACGTCGCCGACGGACACCACCGCACGGCCGCCGCGGCGCGCGTGGGACAGGAGTGCCGCGCGAAGAATCCGAACCACACGGGCTGCGAGGAGTACTGCTATTTCCTGGCCGTGACCTTCCCGGCGGGCCAGCTCCGCATCATCGACTACAACCGCGTGGTGAAGGACCTGAACGGCCTGACGCCTGCCGAACTTCTCGAAAAACTCAACGAGTCGTTTGTCGTTGAGGACAAGGGGACGGAGGAGTACCGCCCCGCGGCGCTGCACAATTTTTCGATGTACCTCGACGGCCGCTGGTACAGCCTGACGGCCCGGCCGGGCACCTATGACGACAACGACCCGATCGGCGTGCTGGACGTCACGGTGCTGTCGAATCTGGTGCTGGACCGGATTCTGGACATCAAGGATCTGCGCACCTCGAAGCGGATCGACTTCGTGGGCGGCATCCGCGGTCTGGGCGAGTTGAAACGCCGTGTGGACAGCGGGGAGATGAAGGCGGCGTTCGCCCTCTACCCCGTCTCGATGCAGCAGCTGATCAACATTGCCGACACGGGCAACATCATGCCGCCGAAGACCACGTGGTTCGAACCCAAACTGCGGTCGGGAGTGGTGATCCACTCGTTCGACGAAAAATAATCGACGAGGGCCGCCTGCGGGCGGCTCTTTTTTTGCGGGAAACTTGCGGAATCCCGAACCGCCTTTGGGCCGGATTGCCGACAGCTCCCCGTCCGGTGCCGTACGCCCGGGACGCGGGGCGGAAATAAATACGGTCCCGATCCGAAAGCCGGATGACGGCCGAACGGTTTTGTATGCAGGGAGTTCGCACGGGAACATGCGGATTTTCTGCTTTTTGTTTGTCGTTTATGCCGAAAGAAATGTTGCAATCCGAATCGTTTTTATCCGATTATTTATTATATTTGTAAGCAACTTAACAATATTAGGCGTTATGGCAAAAATCAAAGGAACAATCGTTGTCGACAAGGAGCGCTGCAAGGGGTGCGGGGTCTGTGCTTCGGCCTGTCCGTGCGACGTGCTCGCGCTGTCGGCGGAGGTCAACAGCAAAGGTTATCCCGTTGCGTGGATGGTCAATCCCGATTCCTGCACGGGCTGTGCCTCCTGTGCGGTGATTTGTCCGGATAGCTGCATTACGGTTTATCGTCAAAAATTCGAGTAAGCTATGGCAGAGAATGAAGTGAAACTGATGAAAGGCAACGAAGTGATCGCCCATGCGGCCATTCGCTACGGTTGCGACGGATATTTCGGATACCCCATCACTCCGCAGTCGGAGGTGATGGAAACCCTCATGGAACTCAAACCGTGGGAGACCACGGGCATGGTCGTTTTGCAGGCCGAGTCGGAGATCTCTTCGATCAACATGGTCTACGGCGGCGCATCGACCGGAAAACGGGTGATGACCTCCTCGTCCAGCCCCGGCATCAGCCTGATGTCCGAGGGGTTGAGCTACCTGGCGGGCGCCGAGCTGCCCTGCCTGATCGTCAATTGCCAGCGCGGCGGCCCGGGCCTGGGTACGATCCAGCCTTCGCAGGGCGACTATTTCCAGGCCTGCAAAGGCGGCGGCCACGGCGATTTCCACATGATCGTGCTGGCTCCCAACTCGGTGCAGGAGATGCACGACCATGTGTTCGAGGCGTTCGACCTCGCGTTCAAATACCGCAATCCGGCGCTGATCCTCGCCGACGGCGCCATCGGTCAGATGATGGAGAAGGTGGTGCTCGCACCCCAGCGTCCGCGCAAGACCGATGAGGAGCTGAAGGCCGAGTGCGGCACGTGGGCCGCGCAGGGCAAACCCGCCGGCCGCGCGCGCAACATCGTGACCTCGCTCGAATTGCAGTCGGAGAAGATGGAAGTCATCAACAAACGGTTGCAGGAGAAATACAAGGCGCTGGAAGAGAACGAGGTGCGTTACGAAGCCATTGAGTGCGACGACGCCGACTACGTGATCGTGGCCTTCGGTTCGTCGGCCCGCATCTGCTCGGCGACGGTCGAAATGGCTCGCGCCGAGGGGCTGAAAGTCGGCCTGCTGCGTCCGATCACCCTCTACCCTTTCCCCAAGAAGCAGCTTGCCGAGATGGCCGCGCGGGGCGTCAAGGGATTCCTCTCGGCGGAACTCAACGCCGGGCAGATGGTCGAGGACGTGCGGCTGGCCGTCAACGGCAAGGCCCCGGTCGAGCATTACGGGCGTCAGGGCGGCATGATGTTCAACCCGGACGAAGTGCTCGACGCGCTCAAGGAAAAACTGATTAAAAAGTAGAAGACGATGGCAGAGGTTGAAAAGAAAACGGAGAATCTGGTTTACGCAAAACCGAAACTCATCACCGATAACGTCATGCACTACTGCCCGGGTTGCAGCCACGGCACGGTGCACAAGCTCATCGCCGAGGTCATCGAGGAGATGGGACTCGCGGAGAAGACCGTGGGCATTTCGCCCGTGGGTTGCTCGGTGTTCGCCTACAACTATATCGACATCGACTGGATCGAGGCGGCGCACGGGCGCGCGCTGGCCGTTGCGACGGCCGTGAAGCGGCTCTACCCGCAGAATATGGTCTTCACCTATCAGGGCGACGGCGACCTGTCGGCCATCGGTACGGCGGAGTCGATCCATGCGGCGGCGCGCGGCGAGAACGTCGTGGCCGTCTACATCAACAATGCGATCTACGGCATGACCGGCGGCCAGATGGCCCCGACCACCCTCTTGGGCATGAAGACCGCGACGACCCCCTACGGCCGCGATCCGCGGCTGAACGGCTATCCCTACAAGATCGCCGAGATGATGGCCCATCTGGACGGCGCGACCTACATCACGCGGCAGAGCGTGCATACGGCGGCCAACGTGCGCAAGTGCAAAAAGGCGATCCGCAAGGCGTTCGAGAATTCGATGGCCGGCAACGGTTTTTCGCTCGTGGAGGTCGTCTCGACCTGCAACAGCGGGTGGAAACTCTCGCCCGTGGCTTCGAACCAGTGGCTTGCCGAGAACATGCTGCCCTTCTATCCGCTGGGCGACATTAAGGACGTAAAAAAAGAGTAACGCTATGAAAGAGACATTGATAATTGCAGGATTCGGAGGACAGGGCGTCCTCTCGATGGGTAAGATTCTGGCTTACTCGGGGGTGATGCAGGATTTCGAGGTGACGTGGATGCCCTCCTACGGTCCCGAGATGCGCGGCGGCACGGCCAACGTGACGGTAATTCTCTCCGACCGGAAGATTTCGTCGCCTATCGCCCATGAATTCGACACGGCGATCATCCTGAACCAGCAGTCGATGGAGAAATTCGAGCCGATGGTCAAGCCGGGCGGCGTGCTGATCTACGACACGAACGGCATCACGCGGCACCCCGTGCGCAAGGACATCGAAGTCTATGCGATCGACGCCACGGCCGAGTGTGCGAAGATGGGTCAGGCCAAACTGTTCAACACGATGATACTGGGCGGTTACCTCAAGGTGCGCCCCGTGGTCGCGATGGAGAACGTGATGGTGGGTCTGAAAAAGTCGCTTCCCGAGCGCGCGTGGAAAATGCTTCCGGCCAACGAGGAGGCCATCCGCCACGGCGGCGAGATAATCCGCAAGCGGTGATTCAGTGACATATTTTATGAAGAAGGAGGCGCCCCCGCAACGGGGGCGCCTCTCTTTGATATTACAAATCATCCATTGCTTGTGTTTTAACTTTATTGGTGTTGATTTTATCCCAATACTGTAATTTTGCAAAGCAACGTCTATCTTGATGTTCCAATGATAGTTGAATATCCCCATTGGGTGTTTCAAAAGTTGTGTAATATGTACATTTGTCCATTCGCAAAAAGGTCAATCTCAAACCGTCGTCATTTGGTTGACTATAACTTTGAAATTTTTCCACACAATCAGCTGGCTCCCCGTATTTCTGAATGAGCATTTCCTTGAGCGTTTGGTAATTATTTTCAAGTTTGGACCAGTTGTCGCATTCCGGAAATATAACACCGATTGTATTTACTACATTGGTCGTTTTAAGTGTCGATACGCCGATTATGCACCCTTTAAATCCGGCAAAATCTCCTTGAAGGACGGCGGTTCCGTCTTTTATTCCCAAATCGGAAAAACCGGCAGCCTTCATTTTGGATACATATGCAGCAAGTGTCCCATCAATGGGAACTCCTTTGAATTTTAAGTGCTGTGCATCTGTTTGGGCGAATGATGATAGCGAAATGCATAGTGAAATCAATATAAAACAGATGTTTTTCATGTAGATTGTATTCGTTGTTTTTAATCTTGTTTTATGGATTTTTCTTCTTTCGGCTGAAAGTCAATCTGATAGAATTTGAATTCCGGTTTGGTCATGGCTCCGGTCGCAGCGTCTATTCCCCATCCGAGTATGTTCAGCAGATTGATGACCGATACGGCGTTGAAACTTTTGTTGATGATAACCGTTTCCGTTGTATAAGCAGGCGATTCGGCTTTGACGACCGTTTCGTCGAAACCGCGTCTGATTTTGGTCGTGTAGGGGAAAGTGACATTGGTGTATTTGCGGCCGTCGATCGTAAGGGTCGCTTTTTCTGCGATGTCGCTGTCGAAGGTCACTTTTGCTTTCGATCCGCAAAAAACGGTGGCGCAGGAGGTCATCAAAAGAGATGAGCACAGGAATATTCCGAAATATTTCATTGTATGGTGAATATGTGCCGTGTCCCTGCGGCTGGGTTGGGTTAGGTACATAAAAAACGTGGGACATAACTTTTATCATCGCATATCGAGGTTCTGGAATACCTTGTGGCAATAATAGAAAGTGAAGCCCACGCCATAGACGTGAGCATCAACTTCACTTCTTTTGCCACAATTTGAAATTTTCCAGATTTCGATATGCAAAGACGCAAAGCTAACGCTTTTTATATGTATGCGCCGGGAATGCCGCGGCGCGGTTGGATCGGGATGGTGTTCGGTTTGTTATCTGACCATAGGCTACGGGTTTAGGGGTTCTTCACGCAAATATACAAATCTTTCCGGAGGAATGAAATCGGATGCCTTTTTATTTTATTCAGAAGTCCGGAAATGCCGTCCGCCTATCCGAAAAAGCCGTTTGTGTATACGCTTCCGTGTGCGGCGGGAAATCGGCGGATAACGTACCGGCAAATTCCGTATCTTGGAAAATGAATTCCGGCAGGGCATCGACTTTGCATGTCCGGGTATAAACTTTTAAAAACTCCGATTTATGGAAAAGAACGAACAGCAGATGCCGCGGCTCGGCGAGCCGGTTCCGGCATTCGAGGCCATGACCACCAAGGGGAAGATCAGCTTCCCGGACGATTACAAGGGCAAATGGGTGATTCTTTTCAGCCACCCTGCCGATTTCACCCCGATCTGCACCACCGAAATACTCACTTTCGGGGCGCGTACCGAGGAGTTCCGGGCGTTGAACTGCGAACTGGTCGGCCTGTCGGTCGACAGCCGCAACAGCCATATCGCATGGCTCAAGACCATCCGCGAGAAGATCGAGTACAAGGGCATGAAGGATGTGAAGGTCGGGTTCCCGATCATCGACGACGTTGCGATGAAAGTGGCGTCGCTCTACGGCATGATCCAGCCCGGCGAGAGCCAGACCGCCGCCGTGCGCGCCGTGTTCTTCGTCGACCCGAAGGGCGTGCTGCGGGCGATGATCTACTATCCGCTGGCTCTGGGCCGCAATTTCGACGAGATCAGGCGGGTTTTGGTGGGCTTGCAGACCATCGACGCCTTCGGCATCGCGCTGCCCGCCGACTGGCGTCCGGGCGACGAGGTGATCGTGCCGATGAAGGGCGACGATCAGGAGAAGGTTCCCGAAGGGGCGAAGTGCTACGACTGGTTTTTCTGCACCAAACCGCTGCCGAAAGAGGAGATCGGACGGAAACTCGGCGAGAAGGTCTGACGCCCCTGCATTGCACGACAGAAGAGGCTTCCCGCGGGAAGCCTCTTCTGTCGTGTGCATTCGTATCTCTGCAATCCGGGGACGGTCGGCAAAGGCCGCTCCGCTCTATTCCCGGAAGCGGCATTGCTGTACGTCGCGCCACCCGAGGAGCAGTTCGCGCACCGCGAGCCGTTTTTTGCCCGCTATTTGCAGTTCTCCGAGCGCGATCCATCCGTCGGCGCACGCCACGCGGATAAAGGTTCTTCCGTCGCTCTGGAGCGTGCCGCACGCCTCGCCGTGGACCGCGGCCTCGAACGACGCCGAGAAAATCTTGGCGCTCGACGCTGCGCCGTCGCCCTCGCGGTACATCTCGGTCCATGCCGCCGGATAGGGTGACAGTCCGCGGACGAAATTCACGATCTCGCGGCCCGGTTTCTCCCAGTCGATCCGGCAGTCCTCCTTGAAAATCTTCGGCGCCGGGCGCAGCGTCGCCTCGTCGATATGCTGCTGCTCCACGGGCCAGATCTCCCCCGCCGCAATGCGGTCGACGGTTTCGGTTACGAGCGAGGTTCCCGTTGTCATCAGACGTTCGTAGAGCGTCCCGACGTTGTCTTCCGGAAGGATCGGAACCCGGATCTGCCCGATGATGCCGCCCTTGTCGATCTCGTGGTTCAGCAGAAACGTGGTGACGCCCGTCTCGGTCTCGCCGTTGATGATCGCCCAGTTGATCGGCGCGGCCCCGCGGTATTGGGGCAGCAGCGAGGCGTGGAGGTTGAAGGTCCCCAGCCGCGGCATGGCCCAGACGACCTCGGGGAGCATACGGAAGGCGATCACGATGCCCAGGTCGGGCCGCAGCGCCTCGAGGGCCTCGACGAACTCCGGGGCTTTCAGCTTTTCGGGCTGCAATACCGGCAGACCCAGTTCCAGAGCCGCGATCTTAACCTCGCTCCGGTGTATTTTCTGTCCGCGTCCGGCGGGTTTGTCGGGCGAAGTCACCACGCCCACGACGTTGTAGCCGCCCCCGACGAGCGCCCGCAGCGACGGCACGGCGAATTCGGGCGTGCCCATGAATACGATGCGAAGGTCTTTGGCGTCCATGCGTTATCTCTTTTCCAGTCCCAGCGTGTGGTGCATGCGCTCCTGCTTGGTCTCCAGATAGTGTGCGTTGTAGGGGTTCGGGGCGATGACGATGGGCACGATCTCGTCGATGCAAAGCCCGTAGCCCTCCAGCCCGGCCCGTTTGAGCGGGTTGTTGGTCATCAGGCGCATGTGGCGGATGCCCAGCTCGCGGATGATGCTGGCGCCCACGCCGTAGTCGCGTTCGTCGGCTTTGAAGCCCAGTTTGAGGTTGGCGTCCACCGTGTCGAGACCCTCGTCCTGCAATTTGTAAGCGTGGATTTTGTTGCACAGCCCGATGCCGCGCCCCTCCTGATTGAGGTAGACGACGGCGCCCCGGCCTTCGCGGTCGATCATCTCCATCGCCTTGTGGAGCTGCTCGCCGCAGTCGCAGCGGTACGAGCCGAAAATGTCGCCTGTGGCGCACGACGAATGCACGCGCACCAGCACCGGTTCGTCTTCGGTCCACTCCCCTTTCGTCAGGGCCACATGCTCCACGCCGTTGGATTTCTGGCGGAACGGTGTGATCTGGAATTCGCCCCACTCCGTGGGCAGGGGCACCGTCACGCCCTTTTCGATGATCGACTCCTCGCGGAGGCGGTAGGCGATCAGCGAGGCGATCGAGATGATTTTTAGGTCGAATTTTTTTGCGGTCTCCAGCAGTTGCGGCAGGCGGGCCATCGTGCCGTCCTCGTTCATAATCTCGATCAGCGCGCCGGCGGGCTGCAATCCGGCCAGGCGGGCCAGGTCGATGGCCGCCTCGGTGTGTCCCGGACGGCGCAGCACGCCCTTGTCGCGCGCGCGCAGGGGATTGATATGTCCCGGGCGGCCCAGGTCGGTGGGTTTCGTTTCGGGGTCGGCCAGCGCGCGGATCGTCGCGGCGCGGTCGTGGATCGAGACGCCCGTAGTGCAGTCGTTGCCCAGCAGGTCGACCGTCACGGTGAAGGGCGTGCCCAGCAGCGAGGTGTTGTTCTCCTCCATCATGTTGAGCCCCAGTTCGTCGCAGCGTTTCTCCGACAGCGGGGCGCACAGCACGCCGCGGCCCTCCTTGAGCATGAAGTTCACGATTTCGGGCGTGATCTTCTCCGCCGCGACGATGAAGTCGCCTTCGTTCTCGCGGTCCTCGTCGTCCACGACGATAACGGGTTTGCCGATGCGGAAGTCCTCGATGACCTCCTCCACGCTATTGAGCACAGTCTCTTTTGCCATTTCGTTTGAGTTTTATTGCTTTCGTCAGTTTCTTGAATTGCGGAACCAGTTTCTCTTTCAGCGCCTTGAACTTCCCGGCGTACCAGTCCGTGTCGAGCAGCGCCGAGTCGTTGGTGGCCTTGTAGGTGAGGTATATGGCTATCGGCGTGAGGATGAAGGTCGAGAGCCACATGCCGTAGACGGCCTCCCAGTTACCCTCCTTGGCCAGTTTTTCGCCCGAGAGGCTGATCATGTAGTAGATCACGAAGAAGATCACCGACACCACCACCGGAAGCCCCAGGCCGCCCTTGCGGATGATGGCGCCCAGCGGCGCGCCGATCAGGAAGAAGATCAGGATCGACACCGGAAGCGACATTTTCTTGTGCCACTCGACCTTCGATCGGTAGAGCTGGTTGAGGGCCTCCTTGGCCGTCGATTCGTCGAATGCGAACATGTTGCGCGAGTTCTTGGCCAGCGTCCGCGCCTGGTTCCAGACACGTTCGCGTTCGCGTGTGGGCAGCATGATGACCGAATCCGTCGCCAGCAGGTCGCGGAAGTCCCGTTTGTCCACCTGCAGGCTGTCGGGCAGCGGCAGCACGGTGTTGTCTCGGGCGAAAATCTGCTCTTTCAGCAGCGGTTCGTAGGAACTCGTCGTGGCGGCGTTGACCTTGATCTCCAGCGAGTCGATGTCGTGCTGCAATTCGCTGATGTTCTTGGTCTGGCTGCTCGTGAACAGGTCGGCGTCGGTGCGTCCCATGGCGAATCCCGACATGGGGATCACCTGTTTTTGCAGGTCGAAGGTGTGGTGGCGCAGGGCGCTTTTCGTGAACCACTGGCTGTTGCGGGTCTGTTCGTAGGTCTCGCCGTGGAAGAGCGTCACCAGCAGGTATTTCTTGTCGTCCGACAGGCGGATATAGCCCGAGTCGGCCACGATGGTGTTCATGTTGCCGTTGGCGGCGCGGTTGTCGTAGATCAGCACGTCGTGCAGCAGGTGCGTGTCGGGTTCCTGGTGGCTCACGCGGATCGACATGTTGTCGATGCCGTTGAAGAAGAGCCCGTCCTGGAATTCGAGGGCCTGTTTCTGCTGCCGGATGTCGTAGAGCGTGCTGAATAGCTTCTTGTTGGCGTTCGGCACGAGGTTGTTGCCGATGAAGAAACTGCCGACGGAGACCAGGCTCACCAGAATGATCAGCGGCTTGGTGATCTGCACGAGCGACATGCCCGCCGATTTCATGGCCAGCAGTTCGTAGTTCTCACCCAGGTTGCCCATGGTCATAATCGCCGCCAGCAGCATCGAGAGCGGCAGCCCCATCGGGATCATGTTGGCCATGAAATAGGTC
The DNA here is from genome assembly GCF_003461645.1 of Alistipes sp. AF14-19. Taxonomy (NCBI): domain Bacteria; kingdom Pseudomonadati; phylum Bacteroidota; class Bacteroidia; order Bacteroidales; family Rikenellaceae; genus Alistipes; species Alistipes sp. AF14-19. The sequence goes on along the minus strand of NZ_QTXM01000002.1, from coordinate 332,124 downwards.
ATCAGCTCGATGATGATGCCGGCGCTCAATCCCTTGCCCACCAGCTCGTCGATGTAGCGCCACACGATGTTCATCATCAGCACGAACATGACGATGAAGAACGTGAGGACCATCGGGCCGAGGTAGGACTTCAGAACGAGTCTGTGAATGGTTTTCATGCGGCGGATCGCAGTTTTTTGTTACGCAAAGATAGTGCAAGGCGAGAGGAGTGCCAAATTTATTTGAGCACTTCCGGGTCGCAGCCTATCCAAACGGCAGCCTTTTTTGTCGTAAAGATAACAGTTTTACCATTATAAGCGTAAGAGTGAGGGTAAATATTATGGCGGCGCCGGGCGGAACCTCGAAATTGTAGCTGACGACAAGCCCTGCGACATTGCCCGCCACAGCCACGAGGGGTGCGGCGAGGGCGATGGTGCGGTACGACCGCGAGAGCGAGTTGACGATCACCACGGGCATCGTCACGAGCGAGATCAGCAGCACGATGCCCATGATGCGGATCGAGAGCACGATGGTCACCGCCACCAGCGCGGCCATCAGATAGGAGATCACGCGCGTGGGGATGCCCCGGCTGCGGGCGAAGTCGCGGTCGAAAGCCGTGTACATCACCGGGCGGAGCCACAGCAGCGCCCCGGCGATGATCACCGCCGTCAGCGCGGCGAGGGCCGCGACGTCGCTGTCGGTCACGGTCACGATGCTGCCGAAGAGGTAGGCCGACAGATCGCCCGAGGTGTAGCCCGGGCGGAGGCTCATAAAGAGCGCGCCGACGGCCATGCCGACGGACCAGATGATGCCGATGGCCGAATCCTCGCGGATGCGTCCCCGGCTGCCGGCCCATTCGATGCCCAGCGCCGAGAGCACGGCGAAGATCATCGCCCCGGCGATCGGGTTGGCGCCCATCCAGAAGGCGATGCCCAGTCCGCCGAACGAGGCATGGGTGATGCCGCCCGCGAGGAACACCATGCGGCGGCAGACGACGTAGGTTCCGATCACTCCGCACGTTATGCCCGACAGCACGCACGCCGCGAGCGCGTTCGAAAGGTAGCCGTATTGGATCAGATCGCTGAAAAATCCCATGTATTCCTTATAATTGCGCGCAAATTTACGCTTTTTTATCGGAAAAGCCTCCTCCTTTCGCGCAGTTTTCGTAATTTCGTGCCGGAAAAACACGAATCCATGCAACCTCGCAGAGTCAATTTTCATACCTTGGGCTGCAAGCTCAATTTTTCGGAGTCCTCGACCCTCGCCCGCGAGTTCGAGCGCGGCGGTTTCGTGCGCGTCGCGCCCACGGCCGAGGCCGATATTTGCGTCATCAACAGCTGTTCCGTCACGGAGCACGCCGACAAGAAATGCCGCAACCTGATCCGCAAACTCCACCGCCGCAACCCTGAGGCGATCATCGCCGTGACGGGATGCTACGCGCAGCTCAAGCCGCAGGAGATTGCTGCGATAGAGGGTGTAGACATCGTGTTGAGCAACAACGATAAGGGGGCGTTATTTAAACGAGTGGTTGAACTGTCGGGCAAGGGCCGGGCGCAGGTGTACAGCTGCGAAACCGATTCGCTCACGTCGTTCTTCGCGGCCTTTTCGAGCGGCGACCGCACGCGCGCCTTCCTCAAGGTGCAGGACGGGTGCGACTACTGCTGTTCCTACTGCACGATCCACTACGCCCGCGGTTCGAGCCGCAACATGCCCGTCGCCGACCTCGTGGCCGAGGCGAGGCAGATCGCTGCCGGGGGGCAGAAGGAGATCGTCCTGACGGGCGTCAACACGGGGGATTTCGGCCGCACGACGGGGGAGCGGTTCATCGACCTGCTGCGGGCGCTCAACGAGGTCGAAGGGATCGAACGCTACCGCATTTCGTCGATCGAGCCGAACCTGCTGACCGACGAAATCATCGCATTTTGCGCCGCGTCGCCTAAATTCATGCACCATTTCCACATTCCGCTCCAGAGCGGTTCGGACCGGATTCTGGGCCTGATGCGCCGCCGCTACACCACGGCGCGCTTCGCCGAGCGGATCGCGGCCGTGAGACGGCTGATGCCCGACGCCTTCATCGGCATCGACGTGATCGTCGGGTTCCCGGGCGAGACGGAGGCCGATTTCCGCACGACGTACGATTTTCTGGCGGGACTCGAACCCGCTTTCCTGCATATCTTTCCCTTCTCGGAGCGTCCCGGGACGCCGGCCGTCGACCTGCCCGGCAAGGTGCCTCCGTCGGTCGCCACGCAGCGCGTCGCCGAACTGGAGGGCCTCTGCGAACGCCTGCACGGCGTGTTCTGCGCCCGGGCCGAAGGCACGGAGGATACGGTGCTCTTCGAAAGCACGCGCCGCGACGGCATGATGTTCGGCTTCACGGGCAGCTACCGCCGGGTGAAAGTCCCCTACGACCGTTCGAAGGTCAATGCCGTCTGCCGCGTGAAACTCGGCGCGATGGACGAAACTCACGATTTGTTGGGGGAAATTCTGGATTAATCACTATATTTGCAGGAATGGAAATTTAAAACGCTATGACGGGTTTGCGCAAACGGGTGACGGTCGGTTTTTTGAGCATCGTCTGCCTGCTGTTTTTTTCGGGTATGGTCTCGTTTCTCGAATTGAGCCACCTGAGCCGGGATACGGGCGAGATTCTCAAGGCCAACAAACGGAATATCGAGCTGGCCAAGGAGATGCTCGATGCTGCGCACGAGCAGAACATCGCGTTGATCCGCCTTTCGGTTTTCGGCGACAGGTCGTGCGACAGCCTTTGCCGCAAGAGCATGGAGCGGCTCGAAAACACGCTGCTCGTGGCCCAGAGCGAGGCGCTTGAGAAGTCGTTCCTCGACTCGCTGGCCTTCGCTACGACCGAGCTGCGCCTCGTGACGGACAACTACCTCGCCTTCGGGGGCGCCGCCCGTGCCGACTCGCCGGCGGCCCTGCGGCCCGATTCGCTGGGCGGCAGGTGGTACAGCGAAGAGTACCAGGCCCTTTACGGCCGTCTTACGGCCGCCATCAAGAGTTATATGACCTCGACGCAGAGTTCGCTGGTTCCGCGCGCCGAGCAGATGAAGAAAAACGCCTACCGCGCCGTGACGCCCGTGCTGATCTCGCTGGTCGTGATGATCGCCATCGTGCTGATGCTCTTTTACTTCATGTCGATCTACTGCGTGACGCCCATCGAGCGGATGAATAAGGGGCTGGGCGACTGGCTCTCGTTCCGAGTGCCCTTCGCCGTGAAGGGCGACCTCAAGGACGAGGTGCTCGAACTCAAGGAGAAAATCGAGTCGCTGATCAACATTTCCAAACAGACCAAATCCTGATGCGGCGATGCGGGTAGACGTGGTTTTACGGTATATCGGGGTCGTGATGCTCTTCATTGCGATGTTCATGCTGCTGTCGGCGGGAATCTCCTACCTGAGCGGCATGGATTCGGCGTTCTATCCCCTGCTGCTCTCCTCGCTGCTCACGGCCCTGCTGGGCGCCTTTCCGCTGATCTTCGTGGGCAAGCGCGAGCAGATCACCAACAAGGAGGGGTTCTGCATCGTCGTCGGGGCGTGGCTCGTGGCCTGCGTCGTGTCGATGTTCCCCTACCTGATCTGGGGCGGGGAGTTCTCGCTGGTCAACGCCTGGTTCGAGAGCGTCTCGGGCCTCACGACCACCGGATCGACGATCCTGAACGATGTCGAAGCCCTGCCCCGCGGATTGCAGTTCTGGCGCATGTCGTCGACGTGGATCGGCGGTATGGGCGTGGTGATGTTCGCGCTGGTGGTCCTGCCGTCGATGGGGCGCAGCAAGATGATGCTCTCCAACGTGGAGCTTTCGACGATGGCCAAGGACAACTACCGCTACCGTTCGCAGATCATCGTGCAGATCCTGCTGGTGGTCTATGTGGGGCTTACCGTGCTGTCGACCGTGCTGCTCAAGATGGCGGGCATGAACTGGTTCGACGCCCTGTGCCACGCCATGTCGGCCTGCGCCACGAGCGGATTCTCGACCAAGAACGCCAGCATCGCCTATTTCAACAGTCCGGCGATCGACACGATCCTGATCTTCGCGATGGCCACGGCGGGCGTCCATTTCGGGCTGATCTACGCCACGGTGACGGGCAAGCGCAGCAACATCTTCCGCTCGGAGGTGACGCGCTGGTACTTCGGGATGCTGCTCGCGGGCGGCGTGCTGATCGCCGTCAGCCTCTTCGCCGCGGACATCTACCCCACGCTGACCGCGTCGTTCCGCTACGCGATGTTCCAGTTCGTGTCGGTGGTGACCACGACGGGTTTCGCCACGGCCGACTCCAACACGTGGACTTCGTTCGCCGTCATCCTGCTGATTTTCGGCTCGATCGTCTGCGCCTGCGCCGGGTCCACGGCCGGTGGCATCAAGGTCAACCGCCTGGTGCTGGCCGGGAAGATGATGCGCACGCGCCTGCGGCAGCAGCAGCATCCCAACGCCATCATCCGCATCCGCCTCGATGGTGTCATTCAGGAGAACGAGGCCCTGCACGCGGTGATGATCTTCATCGTCACCTACCTGATGTTCATACTCGCCGGCACGGTCTTCGGCACGATGCTCGGCGTCGATCTGACGACCAGTTTCACCGGGGCGGTGGCCTCGATGGGCAACGTCGGCCCCGGGTTCGGGGAGGTCGGCTCGATGGATAACTTCTCGGCGATGCCCGCGGCGTTCAAGGTTTCCAATTCGCTGCTGATGCTGCTGGGGCGTCTGGAGATTTTCGGACTCATACAGATTTTTTTCATTAAATGGTGGAGGTGACCCAAACTATGTTTCGCAGGATTCTCATATACGCGCTGGGTGCGGTTTTCCTAACCGCCGGCGGAGTGCGGGCGCAGCAGCCCGAGGTCGAAGCCCGCATTGCGGGGCTGGAGGGAAACGCCGAGTACATGTCGCTGCTCCGCGAGGATGCGCAGTTGCAGATACGCGAGGATTCGATCGTCAACGCCGTGGAGCGCATGCGCCGGCAGCTGCGCGAGGACCCGGGCAAGCGGCAGCAGTATTCGCAGGAGATTTTGCAGCTCGAAAGCAGGATTTTCGAAATCCGCAATGCCAAGGGACGCCTGATCGACCGTATCAACACCATCGAGCAGGAGTGGGTGCTGGCCAGCCTGAACGGCGCGGCGCAGCAGCCTGCGGCGTCTGCTGAAAAAAGCCCTGCGGAGGCGGTCCCCGACTCGCTGAAGGTCCGCAATCTGGTGGACAACCTCTATTTCCGCGAACACCTCCCGGCGGAGGATTATGCGGCCCTGCGCGACGCGCAGCGGCAGGAGATGCGGGCCGTGGACTATGTCAACCGCTATTTCGCCAACCATGGCACGCTGACCGAGCTGGCCGAAACCTACGCCGCCGTGCAGACCGAGGCCGAGGCGATGGAGGTTTTCGAGCGTTACAACGCCTTGCAGGGCGTGAACCGCGCGCTGGCCGACTCGCTCGCCGCGACGTGGAACTCGATTTTCGACAACAAGAGCTACGCCTACGGCTATCTGCTCGACAAGATGGGCGAGGAGGAGGTGCTCGCCCGCGAGGAGGAGGCGCTTTCGGAGGCTTCGCGCCAGCTGTCGGCCTTGCAGGGCGAGACGGCTTCGGACGCCGTGGCGGACTATTTCCTGCGCAAGCGGGTCGTCGTCGACTACGAGGCCGCCGTGGCCGGAGTGCTGGCGCTGGACGCCGCACGCGATTCGCTGCGCGGCGTTGCGGCGCAGCTCGAATCCATCGACTACCGCCTGCCGAGGGTCGAAGTCGCCGAGCGTTACTTCCTCGACTACGACAGCGTGGCCTTCTCGTCGAAGCCGGTGTACTCCTACCAGAATCCCATTCCCGAGTGCCGGGTCTATGCCAACGGCACGATCTACCGCATCCTGCTCGGAACGTTCAACACCAAGCGCGCCGCCGCGACTTTCCGGGGCGCCTATCCGCTCTTCTACCTGATCAACGACGAGGGCAAGTGGTGCTACTATGCGGGCGGCTTCGCCACGCTGGCCGAGGCCGAGGCGGCGCAGGCGCTGCTGAAAAAGCGCGGGTTCGTGCGGCCCGAAATCGTGGTGTGGACCGACGGCGCGGCCCGCAACCTTTCGCTCGACCCCGAGGCGGCGAAAGTCACCTACCGCGTCGAGATCACCGGGACCGACGCCCTGTCGGACGAAGTGAAGGGGGTGATCGCCGCAACGGGCGAAGGCTACGAACTTTCGCGCGTGGGCAGCCAGCTCTTCGTCGTGGGGGCTTTCGACGACAGGGCCGTCGCCGACCGTCTGGCCGAGTCGATACGGCAAACGGATGCCGCACTGGAGGTAAAAGTCGCCGAAATCGCAGAATAAATCGGAACCCGGATGAAATTTATCGCAGAATTCGTCCGGGTTCTGAATTTTTTACCTATCTTTATTGCAATATTCCACAAGCCTTATGGAGATGTTCTATATTGTACTGCTCGTTTTTTTCGGCCTGCTGTTCCTGGTGGCCGAATTGGTCCTGCTGCCCGGGGTGTCGATCGGGGCCGTGCTGGCGCTGGTCTGCTACGGCAGTTCGGTGTACCTCGCCTTCCGTGATTTCGGTCCCGTGACGGGAACTGTCGTCATCCTCGTCATTCTCGTATTGTCGGTCATCGCCACCGTCGTCTCGCTGCGGGCCAAGACCTGGCAGCGTTTCTCGCTCAAGCAGGAGATCCGGTCGTCGTCGATGCCCGTCATTCCGGCCGAGGAGTTGCAGGTCGGCGACCGGGGCGTGACCCTCTCGCGCCTCTCCCCGATGGGCAAGGTCGAGATCGGAGGCCGCACCTACGAAGCCAAGTCGCAGGGGGCCTATGTCGACCAGCAGCGAGATGTCGAGGTCGTGGGATTCGAGAATTTCAGCGTTATCGTAAAAACAATCAAATAAGCTAAATTATGGATTTTCAGGGTGGAATGATCGTGTTGATCGTCTTCGTGAGCCTTTTTGCGATCTGGCTCCTCTTCTATTTTATTCCGGTGGGACTGTGGTTCTCGGCCCTGGTGTCGGGCGTGCGTATCAGCCTGCTGCAACTGGTGCTGATGCGTTGGCGCAAGGTCCCGCCCTCGACCATCGTTTCGTCGATGATCGAGAGCACGAAAGCCGGACTGAGCCTCAATCCCAACGAGCTGGAGGCCCACTACCTCGCGGGCGGCAACGTCACGAACGTGGTGCACGCGCTGGTTTCGGCCCAGAAGGCCAACATCATGCTGGATTTCAAGATGGCGACGGCCATCGACCTGGCGGGCCGCGACGTGTTCGAGGCCGTGCAGATGTCGGTCAACCCCAAGGTGATCAACACGCCTCCCGTGGCCGCCGTGGCCAAGGACGGCATCCAGCTGATCGCAAAGGCCCGCGTCACGGTGCGCGCCAACATCAAGCAGCTGGTCGGCGGCGCCGGCGAGGAGACCGTGCTGGCGCGTGTCGGCGAGGGCATCGTTTCGTCGATCGGCTCGGCCGCGTCGCATAAGATCGTGCTCGAAAATCCCGACTCCATTTCGCGCGTGGTGCTCGAAAAGGGCCTCGACGCCGGAACGGCCTTCGAAATCCTCTCGATCGACATCGCCGACATCGACGTGGGCAAGAACATCGGCGCCCAGCTGCAAATGGACCAGGCGCAGGCCGACAAGAACATCGCCCAGGCGAAAGCCGAGGAGCGGCGTGCGATGGCCGTGGCGCTCGAACAAGAGAACAAGGCCAAGGCGCAGGACGCCCGCGCCAAGGTGATTCTCGCCGAGGCCGAAGTGCCGCTGGCCATGGCCGAGGCGTTCCGCAACGGCAACCTGGGTATCATGGACTACTACAAGATGAAGAACATCATGGCCGACACGCAGATGCGCGAGACCATTGCCAAACCCGAAAAGAAATAGTTTTGACGGATTTGTTATTAGGGGGTGCGCGTCGTGCGCGCCCTTTTTTGTGAAAGATTCAGACAGTTATGAGAAAGTGCCTTTTGATTCTGTTTTTCGCTTTTGCCGCGGCGGGAGCCTCCGCTGCGCAGATCGACACGGTGGCGGTTTTCAGCGCGAAGATGCAGCGCGAAATTCCGGCGCTGGTCGTGGTTCCCGATGCCGGCGTCGGGCGGCGCATGCCCGTGCTCTACCTGCTGCATGGTTTCGGCGGTTCGTACACGACGTGGCAGAACATCACCGACCTGCGTCCGCTGGCCGACGCCTGCGGGATGATCGTCGTCTGCCCCGACGGCGCGAACAGTTGGTATTGGGACAGTCCCCTCGATCCGGCGTCGCAGTTCGAGACCTTCGTGGCGCAGGAACTGCCCGACTGGATCGACGCCCGCTACCTGACGATTCCTTCGCGCGAGGGCCGCGCCGTCACGGGCTTGAGTATGGGCGGTCACGGCGCGCTGTGGGTAGCGCTGCGCCACAAAGACCGTTTCGGGGCTGCGGGATCGACCTCGGGAGGCGTGGACATCCGGCCTTTCCCCGACTCGTGGGAGATGAAGAAACAGTTGGGCGAACTGAAAGACAATCCGGAACGCTGGAACGCGCATACGGTGATCCGTCAGGCCGCTTCGCTCCGGGACGGCGAACTGGCGCTCATCTTCGACTGCGGTTATCAGGATTTCTTCTATCAGGTGAATCTGAACCTCCACGAACAGCTGATGCGGCAGGGCGTGGGGCACGATTTCCTGGTGCGTCCCGGTGCGCACAACGCGGCCTACTGGTCCGCGTCGCTCCCCTGCCAGATGCTTTTCTTTCAGCGCTGGTTCGCCCGGAATGCGCCCCAGCCGGCCGTGACGGCCTCGGGGCGGCGTGTGGTGTATATCGGCGACTCGATCACCGACGGTAATTGGGGCAAGGCCGACGGAAAACCGTCGTCGCAGCGCAATCTGTGGGATCGCAACCACCTTTTCGGCAGCGGGTATATGTATTTATGCGCCAGCTATTACCAGGGCTATTTCCCCGATCGCGACTACCGGTTCTTCAACCGCGGCGTGGGCGGTCATGCGTTGGGCGACCTTGCCGCCCGCTGGCAGGAGGATGTGATCGACCTGCGACCCGACGTGCTGTCGGTGTTTGTCGGGACGAACGATGCGGAACGTCACCTTGGCAGACTGCTGCGCGCCGACGATCCGAAAACGGTTCCCGATTTCGATTTTGCCGACTGGGAAAGGACCTATCGCGGTCTGCTCGATCAGGCCCGGCAGGCAAATCCTGCGTTGAAAATCGTACTGTGCACGCCCTTTGCCGCACCCTGCGGGAAGATCGTTGAAGGCGCATTGGGCGAATATTATCCCCTGCGGCAGCGGATACTGGCGCAATGCTGTGTGATCGTGGAGCGAATCGCAGCCGACTACGGCGCGACGCTCGTGCCCTTCCACCGGCTTATCGCCGATCTGGAAACGCGGCTGCCGAACGGCGATGCGACCTATTGGGTGTGGGACGGCATCCACCCCACGCCTGCCGGTCAGCGACTGATGGCCGATTGCTGGATCGGCGCCGCGGCCCGGAACGGTGTTATGGAATGACAAAAGCGAGCCTTCGAAGGCTCGCTTTTGTTTGGCGCGGGGTCAGTAGACCTCCTCGGGCAGCGTTTCGCCGACCGGTTCGCCTTCGAGGTTGTCGCGCCACTTGATCGCCGCGTGCGTGCCGTCGCAGTAGGGTTTGTTGGCCGACTGGCCGCAGCGGCATGCGACCACGCGGTTGCGGATTTCGTAGGTATGGCCGTCTTCGCGCCGCAGGGGAATGCCGCCGCGAATCCACAGGCCGCCGCTGCTGCCGATGGTGACGTCCTCGATCAGCCCGAGACTCGGGGCGAACCGGAATTCGTAGGGGCTGCCCGTTTTTCGGTCCCAGGCCGTCAGCCGTCCGCCGGGGCACATCGACGCTTCGCGGATGGCCAGCTGGCGTGCTTCGGGATCGGCGGACCGCTCGGTGAGCGTCCATGCGTCGCCCCCGGGGTGGCAGAAGCGCGCGAAGACGCAGTATTTCGGATTGTCGGTCATCGTGAGGGTCCCGCCCTCGACGGTCTCGGCCTTGTCGAGCAGCGATTCGTAGGGTGCGGTGAGCGTCGGGTCCCAGGTCGCCGTTTCGTGGCTCCCGTCGCAGTAAGGTTTGCGTTTCGAGGCCCCGCAGCGGCAGAGCGCCGTAGGTTCCGCCTCGGTCGAGAAGCGCCGCCCTTCCTGGAAATACCAGCTTTCGTTCTGCTCGTTGGGCATGATGAACTGCTCGGCCAGCGGCGGGCGTCCGTAGACCAGGAAGGGGCCTTTTTCGGTCACGGTGATGCTGAAGCGCTCCTCGGCGGGAGAACTTCCCGTTTCGATTTTCAATTTCGACATACTATATGCGTTTCTGATTCGTTAGGGAATAGGCGGCAATAATTGTTCCCAAATGCAATTATTCGGACGGGCATGTGGCATTTATTCCGCTTTTTGGTATCTTTGGTGCCGTGACGGCACTTTCGGGAGGGGAAGTTTTGTTGAACCGTGCGCAATTCGGTTTTGCACCCGTCCGACTTTTTATTATCTTTGCCGTTGATTTTGAAACTGAAATAAGAAAAGAATGAACTATATGAAAAGATTTGCAGGGTTGGTTTGCGCGGTTGCGGCCGTCGTTTTTTTTGCTTCGTGCAGCAAGGACAAGGAATCGGGAACGATCGCGTTCGATTCTCCGGCCGTTTTCCTCAATGCGGGCGACGCAGTGACGGTGGGCTTTTCGGCCTCCAACATCGAGAGTTTCTCGATAACGGGCAAACCCACGGGCTGGAGCGATCCCGTTATCGACGCGGCGAACCGCACCATTACGGTCGTCTCTCCCGAGAAGTTCGACGACGACAATGATGCCGTAAAGTCGGGTTCGGTGACCCTGACGGGCAAGGTGCACGGCGGATCGACGGCTTCGGCGACGCTTTTCGTGGGTGTGGTCGACACCGAGGATTTGAGCCGTAAGCCGGCCAACAGTTATCTGATCAACAAGAAGGAGACCAACTACCTGATCGACGCCATGTACAAGGGCGACCTGACCGAGCTGGCGACCTCTTCGGTCGATGTCGTCTGGCAGAGCCGGTCGAATCTGATCCAATACCTGGAGTTGAAAGACGGCAAGGCGTCGTTCTACGTGGCTGCCGACAGCGACGACGGGGACAAGATCAAGGAGGGCAACGCCGTGATCGGAGCCTACGACGCCGGCGGCACGCTGATCTGGAGCTGGCACGTATGGGCTGCGGACTACGATCCCGAGGCCGAGGGCGGTGCGGTCGATTTCAACGGCTATTCGATGATGACCCGCAACCTCGGGGCGCTGGCCGCCGACAACTCGTCGGTGGAGAACATCCTCGCCTCGTACGGACTTTATTATCAGTGGGGCCGTAAGGACCCCTTCATCGGCCCGAGTTCGTACAACGCCGCCAACGGCGCATCGGCCAGCATGTACAACGGCGGCGGCAGCCGCGTCTACCTGCGGACGGCCGCTTCGAGCGCCGAGACGGGTACGGTGGCTTACGCCGTGCAGCACCCGCTGACCTTCATCACGGGCGTCTCCGGTTCGGAGAACGACTGGCTGTGGAGCGCACATTCCGACGATTTGTGGTCCGCTTCGAAAAAGAGCGCCTACGATCCCTGTCCCTATGGCTGGCGGGTGGCTCCGTCGGCCGTGTTCGACGGTTTGAAACTTGTGGGAGCCCCCACGGCGGCGGATGCCGACAAATACGGCTGGGGCCTGACCGATCCGGAGCGGGGAACCTCGTCGCTGTTTATCGGCGCAGGACGCCGCCGTTACGACAACAGCACGATCCTGAACGTTTACAACCCCGTCACCGTGCGCAGCGTGGCCGAGGAGGCGCAGCCCTGGGAGGGCCTTTATTGGACCGCAGGGACGCTGTCGGGTACGAAATCCCCGGCTTTCCACTTCTGGTTCGAGAAGAAGACCACCGGCGGAGGCCTCGAAAACAACGTCCCCTATGCCCGTGCCAACGGCATGTCGGTGCGTTGCGTGAGGGTGCAATAGGGACATCCGGAAGAAACCGAACGACGGACCGGCCTTGATGCCGGTCCGTTTTCGTTTGGTATAACAGTTGCGGGGATAGCGGTACTAAAATCCCCGGCTATGAAAATCAAGACAGGAAAAGGCTCCGTTACGCTCGTCGTGCTGCTGGCAATCTGGTCCGTGTCGGCCATTGCGTCGCTGCCCGGACTGGCCGTCTCCCCTATTCTGGGCGATCTGAACAAGGTGTTTCCCAAGGTTACGGACCTCGAAATCCAGATGCTCACCTCGCTGCCGTCGCTGCTGATCATCCCCTTCGTGCTGCTCTCCGGAAAACTCTCCGAGGGGAGGGACAAACTCAAAATCCTGATCGTAGGACTTTCGATTTTCTTTTTGAGCGGCGTGGCCTGCCTGTTCGCCCGCAGCATGGCGTGGCTCATCGTCATCAGCTGCATCCTCGGTGTCGGCGCCGGCATGGTCATCCCCCTCTCGACGGGCCTGATCGTCGACTATTTCACGGGGGACAGCCGCGTCCGGCAGCTGGGGTACAGTTCGGCGATCAACAACCTCACGCTCGTCGTGGCGACCGCCGTGACGGGCTACCTGGCCGAGGTCAACTGGCATCTTCCGTTCCTGGTCTATACCCTGCCGGGCATCTCGCTCGCGCTGTCGTTCTTCCTCCGGCGCAGCCGCTCCACGCCCGAGCCGGAGCAGAGCATCCAGATGCGCCACAAACGGATCGACCGGGGCAAGCTCGTCGGACTGATGCTCTTTTACTTCTTCGCCACTTACGCCGTGCTGGCCATCGCCTTCTACGCCTCGTTTCTGGTCGACGACTACAAGATCAGCAGTTCGTTTTCGGGTGTGCTGATCTCGTTGTTCTTCCTGGCGATCATGCTTCCCGGGCTGTTTATCGACCGGATCATCCGCGCGCTGAAGCAGAACGTCAACCTCGTGTCGCTGGGGCTGGTCTGCGCGGGGCTGCTGTGCGTGGGGATCTTCCGTGACAAGACGATGCTCGTCGTCGGGGCGTTGCTCACGGGCTTCGGCTACGGGGTGATCCAGCCCGTCATCTACGACAAGGCGGCGACCATCGCTCCGCCCCGCTCGGCGACGCTCGCGCTGTCGTTCGTCATGGCGATGAACTACCTTGCGGTGATGATCTGCCCCTTCATCATGGACATGTTCCGCCATCTGTTCCACACCCACAGCGACCGTTTCCCGTTCTTCTTCAACGCCGCGCTGGTGTTCGCGCTGGCCGCCGTCACCTGGTTCCGGCGCGGGAATTTCACGCTCGGACTCGACGAATCGTATTACAAAAACTGACCGGAGGTCTTGTGAATAACATAAAAAGTTTTATTTTTGTGATTAAAAGTCGCAAAAATAAACCTGAATGATGAAAAGACAACTCCTTCTTGCGCTTCTGGCGGCGGGCCTCGCCGCTGCACCCGGCTGTGCCGATAAGCGGGATGCGGTTCCCGGCATCCGGATCACGCCGTCGATCAAAACCCGCGTCACGGGGCTTCATTTCGATACGGGCGACTGTATCGGTCTGACCGTCACGAAGAACGGCTCGGATTACGTCCGGAACCACCAGATGACCTACGACGGCTCGGCCTTCACGGCTTCCGGCCTGCTGTGGTACAACGACCTGAACGAAACCTCGACGCTCACGGCCTATTTCCCCTATTCGGCGTCGGGCGTTCCCGACGAGTTCTCCGTGGCGCGGGATCAGAGTGCGGGCTGCGCCTCCTCGGACCTGCTGGGAGCCGTGGCGAAGAACGTGACGCCCACGGGCACGCCCGTCGGGATGCTGTTCTATCACCTGATGTCACAGCTGACCATCGTCATTACCAACAATTCCGATGCTGCGGTTTCGGGCGTCGCCGTGGGCGGATTCGTCCCGACGGCCTCGGTGGATCTCTCCGTGCCGACGGCTTCGGCGAAAGCCGGCGCGGCGGCCGCTGAAATCGAAACCTTCGAAGTGACGCCCGACGCCTCCTACCGTGCGATTCTCGTGCCGCAGCAGGGGGCGCTGACCGTCACGGTCTCCACGCGCGACGGCAAGAGCCGCAGCAAGACCCTCTCTTCGGCGACGCTCGAAAGCGGCCGAAGGTACGACATGTCGGTGCTCGTCACCAACATCGACATCGAGCTGAAGCTGAGCGGCGAGGTCAGCGACTGGGAAGACGGCGGTTCGCTTGACGAGGGCGACGGCGGGGAGGCTTCCGAACTGGAATACGGCGGCGATACCTACCGCACGGCGAAGATCGGCGGACAGGTATGGATGGCCGAGAACCTGCGCTACCAGCCTGCGGGTACGGAGATCGGCGATGGCGTATGGTATCCCGAGGAGGGACTTTCCGCGGTGGCGGAAAAAGGGCTGCTGTACGATTATAAGACGGTGACGGGCGGCGCCACGGTCCGGTCCGGGACTCCGCTGCGGGGCATCTGTCCCGAGGGCTGGCACGTTCCCGCATTGGCCGAACTCGAAGCGCTCCTTGCCGCCGGGCCTGCGGCCGGATTTTTCAGGTGCGCCGGATACTGGATCGTGAACGGCACGTCGAACAGGTACGGAGACGCCGACAAAGGTTATCTGATAAGCTGCGAGGCCACGGCCGAGCGGAGCGGCTGCCTGGTTTACAGCACCACGACCGATCCGGTGACCGGCGAGGTTCCGCTCGGATACGGCCTGTCGGTCCGCTGCGTGAAAGACGACGCCGTGCGGTAGGCAATGAAAAAGGTCCCTTGTCAAGGGACCTTTTTCTGTTTAATCGCGGTTCAGGAAGAAGATCGGGATGTTCGCCAGGAAGACGTCCCTGCCCGAAAGCTGCGATCTTTTTTCGAGCAGTTCGCGCAGCGGAATCTCGCCGATCACGTAGTTGCTCTCCTCGCTGATGAACTGTTCGTGAATCTTCGAGAAGTTCAGAATGCCCTGCACGTCGGTCTCCTTGTAGCGGGCGTAGATTTTCAGCGTAATGTCGGTCGTGTAGTCGGGTTTCTCGATGTAGTTCATCTTCTTGTACTCGTAGCGGTAGTTGTTCAGCCGCGCCATGATGTCGCTCAGGATCGACGACGCCGTGGGCAGGCTGCCCGCGCCCTTGCCGAACATGAACTGCCGGTCGTAGCATTCGCCGCGGATCACCACGCCGTTGTACTCGTCGTCGACGCTGTAAATGTACTTGGCGGGCGTCACGAACTCCGGCATGACGAACATCGTGAAATGTTCGTCGCTCACCTTGACGACCTGCGCCACCAGCTTGATCTTCACGTTTTTCTCACGGGCGTACTGAATGTCCGAATCGTGGATCGTCGAGATGCCGTAGGTGAAGATGCGCTCCGGGGCGACGTAGGTTCCCAGCGCATGCACGGTGATGATCACCAGCTTGAACAGCGAGTCGTAGCCCTCGATGTCGAACGAGGGGTCGCTTTCGGCGAAGCCCAGCGCCTGCGCCTGCGCGAGGGCGTTGGCGTAGGAGTCCTTGTGGTCGAAGACGCGCGAGAGGATGTAGTTCGACGAGCCGTTCAGAATGCCCTTGACCTCCAGCAGCAGGTCGTTGTCGTAGTACTCTTCGAGGTTGCGGATCACGGGGATCGAGCCGCACGACGAAGCGTCGTAGAGCAGCGCCACGTTGCGGGTTTTCTGAATCTCGATCAGCTCGGGAAGGTGTTTGGCGAGCATCGTCTTGCTGCCCGACACGACCGGGATGCCGCGCAGCATGGCCCGTTTGACGATGTTGTAGGCGGCATCGGCATCGTCGATGACCTCCACCACGAGGTTGATGTTCTGGTTGTCGAGGATGTCGTCGACCGAGGTGGTGAACAGCGAAGGGTCGACTTCGATCTTGCGCGGCTTTTTGGGGTCGCGGACGCAGATTTTCACGATTTCGGCGTGGGCGTTCTTCGATTTGCGCACCACTTCGTAGATGCCCTGTCCGACGACGCCGAATCCGAACAGTCCGATTTTGATTTTGGTCATGGGGTATCCGGTTTTTAATTGTTCATAAAAGGTAGCAGTATGTCGTTCAACTGTTCGTGTTCGACGAGGAATCCGTCGTGGCCGAACGGCGAGTCGATTTCGTGGTACGCGCTGCCGGGGATCATGGCGTGCAGGCTGCGCATCTCGGCGGGCGTGAAGATGATGTCGGTCGTGATGCCGACCACCAGCGTCCGGGCCGTGATGCTGCGGAGCGCCTGCTCCAGTCCGCCCCGCCCGCGGCCCGCGTCGTGCGTGTCGAAGGCGTCGAGGATCGCGTAATAGGAGTAGGCGTTGTAACGGCGGCGGAGTTTTTCGCCCTGGTATTGCTGGTAGGTGCACGCCCGGTGCACGGCGGGGCGCTCCTCGCGGTCCTGCTGGGTGAGGTTGTAGCCTTCGGGACCGCGGTAGCTCAGCAGGCCGATGGCCCGGGCCGCCGCCAGTCCTTTCATTCCGGCGTCGTCGCGCGGCTGGCCGAAAGTCGTGTCGGCCTCGATGGCCATGCGCTGCGTTTCGTCGATGGCGATGGCCCAGGGCGAAGCCTTGGCCGCGGTGGCGATCAGCACGAGCCGTTCGATCCGCTCCGGTTCCGAAACGGCCCACTCGACGGCCTGGAAACCTCCGACCGAGCTGCCCACCAGCGTCCCGATGCGCCCGATGCCGAGCGCGTCGGCCAGCAGCCGGTGCGCCCGCACGATGTCGCGGATCGTGAAGGGCGGAAAATCCTTGTACCAGGGCCGCCCCGTGGCGGGATTCACGTGCAGCGGCCCCGTCGTGCCGTAGTGCGAGCCGATGATGTTGGCGCAGACGACGAAATGGCGTGCGGGGTCGAGGAACCGTCCCGCCTCGACCGTGTGGGGCCACCAGTCGGCGACGTCCGAATTGGCCGTCAGCGCGTGGCACACCCATGCCACGTTGTCCTTGGCGGCGTTCAGCGTGCCGTAGGTGTGGTAGGCGATCCGCAGCTCGGGCAGCGTGTGGCCCGTTTCGAGTTCGAACGGTCCGGGAGCTATGTAAATCTGCGGTTCCATTATCCGATTTGTGCGAAAGCCTGTTCGAAATCCTCGATAAGGTCGTCGGCGTTTTCCAGTCCCAGCGAGATGCGCAGCAGCGTGGGCGTGACGCCTGCCGCCGTAAGGTCGGCGTCGCTCAACTGTTTGTGGGTCGTCGACGCCGGATGGGTCACGACGGTGATCGAGTCGCCGATCATGGTCATGTTGGCCGCCAGGCGGAGCGATTCGACGAAGCGCACGGTGCTTTCGAGCGTGCCCTTGAGTTCGACGGTGAAGACCGCCGATGAGCCGTAGCGGTAGTATTTGCGGGCGTTTTCATGGCTCGGGTGCGTGTCGAATCCCACGAAGCTGACCCGCTCGACCTTCGGGTGGCTGCGGCAGTATTCGGCCAGTTTCCAGGTGGATTCCACCTGATGCTTCACGCGCAGCGAGAGGGTCTCCAGCCCGATCATCATCAGGTAGGAGTCGAACGGCGAGGGGCAGCATCCCAGGTCGCGCAGCCCGTCGACGCGGCATTTGACGATGAAGGCCGCCGGACCGAACGCCTCGTGTAAATTCAGCCCGTGATACCCTTCCGAAGGTCCGTCGATCTGCGGGAATTTGCCGTTCGCCCAGTTGTAGTTGCCGCCGTCGACGATCACGCCGCCCATGGCCGTCCCGTGGCCGTTGATCCACTTCGTCGCGGAGTCCACGACGATGTTCGCGCCCCACTCGAACGGGTTGCAGAGGTAGCCCGCCGCACCGAACGTGTTGTCGACGATGAACGGAATGTCGCGCCGCCGGGCCAGTTCGCCCAGCGCCTCCAGGTCGGGGACCGCGCAGGTGGGATTGCCCATGCTCTCGGCGTAGAGCGCCTTGGTGCGGCTGTCGATCAGCGCCTCGAAATCCTCGGGACGCTCGCTCGGGGCGATGCGGCAGTCGATGCCGAGCCGGCGCAGCGACGTGCGGAACTGGTTGTAGGTGCCTCCGTAGAGGAACGGCGAGGCGACGATGTTGTCCCCTTCAGCCGCCAGCGAAAGCACGGCGATCAGGATGGCCGACATGCCCGACGAGACGGCGAGCGCCCCCACAGCCCCGTACAGGGCGGCGATGCGCTGTTCGTAGGCCGTCGTGGTGGGGTTTTGCAGGCGCGTATAGATGTTGCCGCCTTCGCTCAATTCGAAGAGCCTTGCGGCGTGGTCGCAGTTTTTGAACCGATAGGCCGCCGTGGGATAGATCGCCACGCCCCGGGCGCCGGTGGGTTCGTCGGGTTGCAGGCCCGCATGAATCTGGAGGGTTTCGAAACGGTACTTTTTTGAATCCATGGTATGTTATATCTGTCGTTAAAAAATCCGATAAAAAAATCCGACCTCTACGAAGCCGGATTGTGTCATTTTCAGTGCATGAAGGAGCTACACCCGGCGAAAACGGTTGCACATGCACATGGACATCATCATCGTTCCGCGGTGTTCTCCGCGGCGCCGACAGTCGTATGTTGCAGGGCTGGTCATTCGCTTCTGTTGCTCTTACGGTGCAAATATAGGAAATTTTTTCGGAAATCCTCTTTTTCGGCCGGAATTTTGTTTTGCGTAAAAAAACGGGCTTTTTTTGTCATATAAATGAGCGGAA
Organism: Alistipes sp. AF14-19; assembly: GCF_003461645.1. Classification (NCBI taxonomy): domain Bacteria; kingdom Pseudomonadati; phylum Bacteroidota; class Bacteroidia; order Bacteroidales; family Rikenellaceae; genus Alistipes; species Alistipes sp. AF14-19. The sequence goes on along the minus strand of NZ_QTXM01000002.1, from coordinate 313,615 downwards.
TTTTGTAGTTGAGAAAATTATACTTAGTATTTGTCGCGAAGACAGAATGCATCACACATTTAGAAAATTACGATATGAAAAAACTTTGCACGGCTTTGATGGCGGTGGCTGTTGTCGCTTCCTCCTGTCAGAAGGATCTGGGCGGAAGCCCTGACAGTCCGGTTGTGCCGGGGGCTGTTCCCGCCGATTTCGACTGGAAAACGACCCGGAACGTGACCGTTTCGGTGTCGACGCCTGTCGTGGAAGGCGCGACGCCACCCTATGCCGTGATCCGCATTTACTCCTCGCCGATCCTTTCGGCGGAGAATCTGGCGGCCCGGGGCGTGGCGAAATCCGCTATGCCTTTCCGGTCGGCGTTCACACTGAACGCCGGGACCGAAAACCTCTATGTCCAGACCACCCTGCCCGACGGCACGAAGTCGGTGAAGATGGTCGGGGCGCACGGCACGGTAGCCGTGACGGGCGCTTCGATGAAGGCTGCCGCTGCGCCGAAGATGCGTCTGGCGGCGAACGCCCGGGTCGGGAGTTCGATGCCCGATTATCCGAAAATGGAGGCGCCCGATGCGGCGTCGTTCGATTCCAAAGCCGTGATCACTGCGATCGAGAGCGGCAAGAGCTACCAGCTGGGAGCCAGTTGGGCTTTTTACGCCGCTCCCGAATACCTGATCCCTGCCGGGGCGGAGGTTGCGGGCAAATTGGATCTCAACGGCGGGTTCAGCCCCTATCAGGCCCCGATCCTCTATGTCGCCGGCAAACTGACGCTTTCGTCGCTCAACATCGGACGGGCCAAACTGGCTGTATTGCCGGGCGGCGAGGTGAAGATCGGGACCCTGAAAATTCAGCCTTCCGCCGCCGACGGGGCTGCGCTCTACGTCTTTGCCGATGGCAAGCTGTCCGTCGGGAAACCCAATGTCAGCGGCAAATGCATCGTAAACAACGGTACGTTGACGGTCGATGGCAGCCTCGACATGAATAACGGTCTGACTGTCTACAACACGGCGACGGGCGTGCTGACCGTGACCGACGAGATGAAGGTTTCTAACTCCGCGCGGATCTACAACGACGGCGCCGTTACGGTCGACGATCTGAAAATCAATTCCGACGGCGAGTTCCACAACTGCGAGAACGCCCTGCTCGTCGTGAACGACGAGTGCGAGTTGGAGCGCAGTACGGCCATTTACCAGCGCGGCCGGGCTTCGATCGAAGAGATGACCGCCCGCGGTACGATCTGGGTGAACTGCCACACTTCGGTGAACGAGCTGGAGGCCCAGGGGGCGGAGTTCAATTTCAGCGCGAATGCCGGACTCGATGCCGGAAGGGTTGAATTCAACAATACGAACGTGTCGATGGCCCGAGGCGCGATCTTCACGATGGAGGAGTACAACGCCGACGAAAAGGGCGGCGGGAACAGATTCGCGTTTACCGGCGACGCCGATCCAAGGGCCGTGGTCCTGATTTCGGAGAAGGCGTATACCCGCAAAGGGCATGAAACCTATTTCTCGGGAGCGATCGAGGTCGTTTATGACAACGACCGGGATAAGGATTACACGATCCGGAAGGATTATCTGACCGACGGAGCCGTGATGTCGGCGTCGCAGACGACGATCATCACAGAAAACGGCTGCAACGGCGGCAAGGACCCCGTAAATCCTGATCCGGAGCCGGAACCCGACGAGTATGCGAACGTTCCCGGACATACCTATACTTATTGCTTCGAGGACAACTGGCCGTGGCTGGGCGATTACGACATGAACGACGTGGTCATCGTGAGCCGTATCGACCGTATGACGTCGAAGGACGGCGGCAAGGTCTCGGCTCTTACGATCAACTGGGAACTGCGTGCTGCGGGGACCACCTACGACATCGCCGGAGCCGTGCAGATGGACAAGGTGCAGACGTCGGACGTGGCCGGCGTCGTCTCGTCGCACGAGGGCTTCGGCAGCGGTGCGTTCGCTTCGCGGGGGCTCGACGCCGACAGCCCCTGTGCCGTGATTCCGTTCTTCAACAGGACGGAGGAGCTGTTGAGTGCCTCGAACACCTGGAAGGGACAGCCCGCCGCTGCAATCCGGAAACACACCACGACGGTGACCTTCTCGCAGCCGGTGGACATCGCCTCGGTACTGGATTCGGAGATGAACTTCTTCATCGCGCCGAAGCAGCGCACCAGCGAGATTCACATGCCGGGCTATGCGCCGACCGCTTCGGGGATTATCGGCAAGGGTTCGTTCCTGCCTTCGGATCCCTACAAGTTCTTCGTGACGGAGGGCGACCAGACCAAGAACAACTACATGATGTGGGCGCTGATGATTCCGGGCGAGTTCCGCTACCCTGCCGAGGCGAACGACATCCGCGGCGTTTACGAACACTTCATGGCATGGGCCTCGTCCAACGGCGCGGAGCACGCGGAGTGGTATCTGGAGAGCGCCGATGCCGGCAGGATCTATTGAGAAAACGACCTGTTATGGGAAGAGGCTGCGAATCGTTCGCAGCCTTTTTCGCATCCGGAAGATGCCGGCGGACCGAGGGCTGCGCGGGTATCGAGGACGGCCGGGCCGTGCGGGGCTTCCGCAGGCCCGGGGACCGCAGGCTTTGAAACTCCGCGGAACCCGCGGCTTCGCTTCGCAGAGGTCTGCGGGCCTCGGGCGGACGGAGACGCCTTTGCGGCGTCCGGCGGCCATGTCGTTTCCGGGCGTAAAAAAGCCCCGCAGTTCGGCTGCGGGGCTTTTTTACAGGCGTATTGCGAAACTCACGGTTTGCGGTCGATCAGTTCGATGCCCTTCCGGGTCCCCGCGCCGCGGAGTATCGTCCGGCAGAAGAGCCGGAGTTCCTCGCGGACCGTGCCGTTCAGGCGCAGGTCGAGGATCGTGCTCATCAACTGCTCGGCAAATGCCGGGGCGTCGATTTCGGGCAGCAGAAGCTGTTCCTGGCGACAGGTTTCGAGGTAGTCGGTCAGTTCCCTGCGCCAGAATTCCCGGTGCTCGTCGTAGTGCTCCGCGAAGATGATCTTGCGGCTGATGTCCGACAGGAAACGGTGGTCTACCGTATAGAGGTTGTCGATGTATTCGTTCGTCAGCCGGAGCACCTTTTGCAGCGGATTGCCGCCGCGCCGTTTGCGGCAGGCGACGATGCGTTCCCGCTGCTGGTGGCTCATGGCCTCGAGGCATGCGCTTACGAGGTCATTCTTGTCGGTGAACATTTCGTACAGGGTGCGTTTCGAGATTCCCAGCGTCTGCGCGATCTCATCGACCCGGACGGCACGGATGCCGTTCCGGGCGATAAGCTCCTGCGTAGCGTGGATGATCTCCTCTTTGGTCACTCCCCGTTTCATTATTTTTCCTCCGTAATGTCACGTCCGCCGCCGAGAGCCTGGTAGAGGTTCACGGTTCCCTGGATTTCGTCGAAACGGTCTGCGATCTGCGACAGCTGTGCCGAAAGCAGCGACTGCTGGGCGGTCAGCACTTCGAGGTAGGTGGTCGAGCCGTGCTGCATCAGCAGTTCGGTCGACTCCACGGCGCGCTCCAGCGCTTCGATCTGCCGCTCGCGGAGGTCCGCCTTGGCGCGGGCCGACTGGCACTGCGTGAGGGCGTTGTTGACCTCGGCGCCTGCGTTGAGCAGCGTCTGCTGGAACGACAGCTTCGATTCCTCCTGCTGCGCCTTGGCGATCTTCACGCGGGCACGGTTGGCGTTGGCGTTGAAAATCGGTTGCAGGAGCGATCCTGCGGCGTTCCAGATCAGCTTGCCGGGATTGACGATGCCTGCGCCGCTGTTGTTGGTCCAGCCCACTGTGCCGCTCAGCGTGATTGAGGGATAGAGGGCCGAACGGGCGCTCGCCGTGGCGTAGTACGACTGCATGAGCGAATACTCGGCCGAACGTACGTCGGGACGGTTCGAAAGCATCAGCAGGGGTACGCCGACCGTCAGGTCGTCGGGCAGCTGCTGGTTTTCGAGACGTCCGCGTGCGATGGTGTGCGGAACCTCTCCCAGCAGCGAGCAGAGCGAGTTCTCGGCCTGCGTACGCTGGTAGCCCAGGTCGTGCAGCGATGCCTCGATGGCCAGCGTGTTGGCCTCGTACTGGGCCACTCCGGCCTCGTTGGCGTAGCCCGCCTCTTTCAGGGCGCGCATCGCCTCGACGCTCTGGCGCCATTTGGCGGCCGTCTCCTCCGTCACCTCGTACTGGCTGTCGAGCATCAGCAGCGTGTAGTAGAGATTGGCCACGCCCGAGATCAGCTGCGTCTTCACGGCCTGCTCGTACTCCTTGCTCTGGGCGTAGAGCGCCTTGGCCTTGCGCTTGGCGTTGGTCAGTCCGTTGAAGATGTCGATCTGCCAGCTGGCCGTCACGGGAATCGAATAGGTTTTCGCCGTCGGTCCGCCGTCGAAGCTGCTCAAGCTGCCCTGCGGGGCGAAGTTGAACGACGGCAGGTAGGCCAGACGCGCCGATTTAAGTGTCGCCTCGGCCTCCTTCACGCGCCAGCCTGCCGACAGCAGGTCGGTGTTGTTCTCCAGCGCCAGCGCGATAAGCGCCTGCAACTGGGGATCGGTGAACATTTCCTGCCAGCGGATGTCGCCCAGGGTGGTCGTGTCGGCGGTCTCCGCCGATCCGTACAGCCCTGCGGTCGTCACCTCGGGACGGGTATAGGGTTTGTAGATGCCGCAGCCGGTCAGCGCCGCCGCGGCGCATATAATCAGGATCTTTTTCATGTGTTACTCCTCCTCTTTCTCGTTTTTACACTCTTCCAGTTCGGCGCGCACGGCCCACTGCGGATCGGGATCGAATTCCAGGGGCTTGACTTTCTCCTGCAACGTCTGGAAGACGATGAACAGCGTCGGCACGAGGAACAGCAGCGCCAGCGTACCTACGATCATACCGCCGATGACACCTGCACCGAGGGTCGAGTTGCCGTTTGCGCCTACGCCGTGCGAGAGCACCAGCGGGATCATACCGAACACGCAGGTGAGGACGGTCATCAGAATGGGACGCAGACGGGCTTTGGCGGCCGACACGGCGGCCTGCGAGAGGCTCATGCCCGCGGCGCGGCGGTCGGCGGCGTACTCCGTGATCAGGATGGCCGTTTTCGACAACAGACCGATCAGCATGATGATACCCGTCTGGAGGTAGATGTTGTTCTCCAGTCCCATTATCTTGGCGAGCAGGAACGAACCCATCAGACCGCACGGAACCGACAGAATGACGGCGAACGGAATGAGGAAACTCTCGTACAGCGCGCTCAGGATGAGGTAGATCAGCAGGATACAGATACCGAAGATGATGACCGTGTTGCTGCCCGTCTGGGCCTCCTCGCGCGTGATGCCGTCGAACTCGTAACCGTAGCCCTTCGGAAGCACCTGCGCGGCCGTTTCCTGAATGGCCCGGATGGCGTCGCCCGACGAATAACCGTCGGCGGCCGTACCGTTCACGGCGATCGAACTGTACATGTTGAAGCGGTTCAGCACCTCGGAGCTGTAAACCCTCGTCAGATTTACGAACTGGCCCAGGGGAGCCATCTCGCCGCTGCTCGAACGCACGTAGACGTTGTTGAGCGACTCGGTGTCGAGACGGTATTTCGGATCGGCCTGCATCGTCACATAGTACATTTTCGAGAACCGGTTGATGTTCGAAACATACTGGCCGCCGTAGTAGCCTGCCAGCGTCGAGAGGATCGAGGTCGGCGATATGCCGGCACGCTTGGCCTTCGCCGCGTCGATGTCCACCATGTACTGCGGGAAGTTGATGTTGAAGGTCGAGTATGCGCGGGCGATCTCCGGACGCTGGTTCAGCGCGCCGATGAATTGCAGGTAAATATTGTAGAATTCGGTCAGGTCGCCGCCGGTCTTGTCCTGCAGGTGCATGGAGAAACCGGTCGAGGTTCCGTAACCCGAGATCATCGGCGGAGCCACGGCGAAGATCTGTGCGTCCTTGATGTCGGCGGTGCGGCCGTAAATCTGGCCGATGACGGCGTTCACGTCATCCTCCTTGTTCGGACGCTCGTCCCAGTCCTTGAGTTTGATGATGGCCATACCGTACGACGAACCCTGTCCGGCGATCATGCCGTAACCGGCCACCTGCATGTAGTCGCGAATCTGCGGAATGCCGCTGATGCGCTGCGAAACCTGCTCCATGACCTTGTGGGTCTCGGCGAGCGAGGAACCCGGGGCCGTGGTGACGTTGACCATGATCGTACCCTGGTCCTCGTCGGGAACCAGACCCGTCTTGGTGGTGTTCATCAGCAGAGCCAGCGCCGCGATGGTCAGGCCGAGCGTCGACCACATCAGCCACTTGTGCTTGATGAAGAGCATCACGCCGTGCTTGTACTTGTTGACCAAGGCTCCGAATGCCGTGTTGAAGGCCTTGCGGAAACGCGCTGCAAAGTTGTCGCGCATCTCGCCGTTCTCGTCGAGGTACGGCTTCAGGATCATGGCGCAGAGCGCCGGCGACAGCGTAAGGGCGTTGACGGCCGAAAGACCCACGGCCACGGCCATCGTGATACCGAACTGCGTGTAGAAGACGCCCGACGTTCCGCCCATCATGGCGACGGGGATGAACACGGCCATGAAGACCAGCGTCGAGGTCACGATGGCCGACGTGATACCCGACATGGCGTCGATGGTCGCCATGTAGGAGGATTTGTAGCCCGCGTCGAAGCGTGCCTGCACGGCTTCGACGACGATGATGGCGTCGTCGACGACCGTACCGATCGCAAGAACCAGCGCGAAGAGGGTCAGCAGGTTGATCGAGAATCCGGCGAATGCGAGGAAGCCGAAGGTTCCGACCAGCGCCACGAGAATCGACACCGTGGGGATGAGCGTCGAGCGGATGTCCTGCAGGAAGACGTACACGACCAGGATCACGAGGAGAATGGCCTCGAACAGGGTCTTGACCACCTCTTTCATCGAGGCGTAGAGGAAGTCGTTCACGCTCTGGAGATGTGCGATGGCGATGCCTTTCGGCAGTTCGGCCTGCAATTCGTCGAGCAGGGCGTTGACGTCGTTCACGACCTGCGTGGCGTTCGAACCGGCCGTCTGGAAGATCATCGTGCTGACGCCCGGATGGCCGTTGGTGTAACCTTTGTAAGCGTAGGATTCGCTGCCCAGTTCGATGTCGGCGATGTCCTTCAGACGCAGGAGCGTGCCGTCGGGCTTCGAGAGCAGCACGATTTCACCGAACTCTTCGGGCGTCTGGTGGCGTCCGCGGTATTTCATCGTGTACTGGAACGTGTTCTGGGAGTTCTCGCCCAGCGTACCGGTCGCCGATTCGATGTTCTGCTCGGCCAGCGCCGCCGTCACGTCCGACGGGATGAGCTTGTACTGGGCCATTACGTCGGGCTTCAGCCAGACGCGCATCGAGTATTCTGCGCCGAGGGTGAACACCTCGCCGACGCCGCGGATACGCTGGATGCGCGGCTCGACGTTGATCTTCAGGTAGTTCGACAGGAAGGTCTCGTCGTAGGAGTCATCGGGGCTGTAGAGCGAGAAGATCTTGACCATCGAGGTCTGGCGCTTCATGGTCGTCACACCGATCTGCGTGACCTCGGGAGGAAGCTGGCCGGTGGCGCGTGACACTTTGTTCTGCACGTTGACGGCCGCCATGTCGGCGTTGGTTCCCTGGCGGAAATAGACCGTCACGGAGGCGCTGCCGACGGCTGCGCTGGAGGTCATGTAGGTCATGTCCTCCACACCGTTGATGGCCTGTTCGAGCGGTACGATGACCGACTTCTGAATCGTTTCGGCGCTGGCTCCCGGATAGGAGGCGCGCACCATGACCGTCGGGGGCGCGATGTCGGGATACTGCTCGACGGGCAGTGTCGCCAGACCGATCAGACCGGCGATTACGATTACGATTGATATGACCGACGCCAATACGGGTCGTTCTATGAAATGCTTGAGTGTCATAGGTTATTCCTCCTTCTCGGTTTGGGTTTGAGCGGCGGACTCGTCGGTTGCGGGTGCTGCGGCAGCGGCTGCTGCGGCCTGGCCCTTCGGAACGATGGGCGTGCCTTCGCGCAGCAGACCCACGCCTTCGGCAACGATCACATCGCCCGGCACGAGTCCCGCGCGTGCTATATACTCGCGGCCGTTCGAGATCTTCTCGACGTCGATCATCGCCGAAGAGGCCTTGCCGTCCACCACTTTATATACATATACTTTGTTCTGGAGTTCGAACGTCGCGGCCTGCGGAACGGCGATGCAATCCTTGTAGATGCTCGGCAGGATGATGTTGCCCGCACCGCCGCTGTGCAGCAGTCCGTTCGGGTTGGGGAACGCCGCGCGCAGCGACACGCTGCCCGTCGAGGTGTCGATGACGCCGCTGATCGACTCCACGCGGCCCGTCTGGTCGTAGGTCGAACCGTCGCTGAGCTGCAACTGTACGCCCGGCATGCTCTTGAGCGTTTCGGCGATCGAGCCGTACTGGCGTGTCAGGGCCAGGAGCTGGTTTTCGGTCATCGAGAAGTAGACGTACATCTCCGAGTTGTCCGACACGGTGGTCAGCGGCTGCGGGATCGAAGCGCTCACCAGCGCGCCGACGCGGTACGGCAGCGTTCCCACCACGCCGTCGGTCGGAGCCTTCACGACCGTGTAGGAGAGGTTGTTGGCGGCGTTCACGCGCTGTGCCTCGGCCTGTGCGAGCTGGGCCTTGGCCGTCAGCAGGTTGTTGTTGGCCGTCGAGAGGTCGAACTGCGAAACGACGTTGCGGGCGAAAAGCTCCTTCTTGCTGTCGTAGGTGAGCTGTGCGGTGGCCACGCCGGCTTTGGCGGCCTCGACGTTGGCCTCGGCGGTCTGCAAGGCGGCTTTGTAGGGAACCTGGTCGATGATGAAAAGGGTCTGTCCCTTGGCGACTTTCTGACCTTCGTTGACGCAGAGCTGTGAGATCGTTCCCGAAACCTGCGGATAGATTGCGATGTCCTGACGGCCGCGGATCGTCGCCGAGTAGTTGCTCGGGATTTCCCGGTCGGTGGTGGCGATGGTCATTACGGCGTATTCGCCGGGGCCCATTGTCATCGGAGCCTGTTTGCATCCGACGGCCGCCATGCAGCATGCCAAAACGGCAGCTTTCACAAATGTTTGCTTCATAACAATTCCTTTAACTGATTGGACTAAAAAACTTTTTCAGGTGCAAAAGTATTTTAAAAACGGTATCAATGTACCCTTTATTGCGAACAGAATTGGTACTTTTCGGAATAAAAATGGAATATTTATCGAAAATTTCATTATTTTTGTTCGAAAAAAGAATTGTATGCCACAGGTCAATCCGCTAATCACCACTCCCGAGGAGCAATTTGTTGTGGGCGAATCCGATTTCGCCTTTTTCGGCAATTACGCCTGCCGTGTGGAAGGAGGTGCGATTCTCTTCTGTCGCAGCGGCAGCGCCGACGCCACCGTCAACCAGTACCAGGGGCAGGTGCGCCGCAATACGATGGTGCTGCTGCTGCCCGGATCTATCTTCATGCTCACCGACCGCACGGAGGATTTCAGGGCGGCCTACTGCTCGTTTTCGCGGGATCTCTTTTCCGAGGCGGCCTTCCGGATGGACCCTTCGTTTTTCCACGCCCTGCGCGAGCGTCCGATCTCCCATCCGCCCCAGCGGATCGTCGAGGGGGCTTCGATCTGGCTCCAGATGGCGGCCTACACCTACCGCGACCGCGGCAACGTGTTCCGCAATACGATCATCAAGAACCGTTTGCAGAATCTGCTGCTGGAGAGTTACGACAAGATGCAGCGTTTCGCAGCCCGGCAGCACCGCGTGCCGGAGACGACTACGCGGCAGTCGGAGCTGTTCCACCGTTTCGTCGCTCTCGTGCACGAGCATTGCGCCCAGGAGCGCGAAGTGTCGTTTTACGCCGACAAACTCTGCATTTCGACCCGTTACCTGTCGACCATCGTGCGCAGCGTGGCGCACAGTTCGGCCAAGGAGTTCATCGACCGTTCGGTGATGCTGGAGATCAAGATGATGCTCCAGTCGACCGACCTTTCGGTGCAGGAGATCGCCTACCGGCTCCGGTTTCCCGACCAGTCCTACCTCGGGCGTTTTTTCAAGAAGCACGCGGGGGAATCGCCCACCGAGTACCGCAACAACAAAAAATAGGTATCCGGGTTTCGGACTTTTGTCCGCTCCGGGCGGTAAATTCTGCGTCCGGGACGGTTTGTGTCCCTGCGTAGTCCGGCCCGCAGCAGCCGGAACGCTTTGAACGGGCCTCGCCGCATGCCCTGAACGGGCGCGCCCGCTTCGCATTTCTGTCCTACCTCTGTACCATTCGGTCCGAATCCGCGCTCCGCCTCCCGCGCCGGGAACAACCTCCCGGATTTTTCGGTAACTTTTAGGCCGTAAACGGGACCTGATTGGACCCGGAATTGCACGGGATTCGTAAAATGACCAAAACACAGCGATTATGAGCAAGACAGTTGAAATTTTAGGGGAGCAGGCCGGCTACTACCTCTCCCACGTATGCCGCACCATCGACAAAAAGTCGTTGTACCTGCCGGGACCCGACACCGTGGACCGCATCTGGGCCGAATCCGACCGCAGCGTCCGTACGCTGGGCAGCCTGCAATGGATTCTCTCCAACGGACGGCTGGGCGGCACGGGCTATGTCTCGATCCTGCCCGTGGATCAGGGCATCGAGCACTCCGCGGGGGCTTCGTTCGCCCCGAACCCCGCCTATTTCGATCCGGAAAACATCGTCAGACTCGCCGTCGAGGGCGGTTGCAATGCCGTCGCCTCGACTTTCGGCGTGCTGGGCGCCGTGGCGCGCAAATACGCGCACAAAATCCCCTTCATCGTCAAAATCAACCACAACGAGCTGCTGTCCTACCCCAACACCTACGACCAGGTGTTGTTCGGCACGGTGCGCGATGCCTGGAACATGGGCGCCGCAGCCGTCGGGGCCACGATTTACTTCGGTTCGCCGGAGAGCCGCCGGCAGCTGGTCGAGATCGCCCGCGCGTTCGACCTGGCGCACGAACTGGGCATGGCGACGATCCTGTGGTGCTACCTGCGCAACGAGGGTTTCAGGAAGGAGGGTACCGACTACCACGCTTCGGCCGATCTCACGGGGCAGGCCGACCACCTCGGTGTGACGATCAAGGCCGACATCGTGAAACAGAAACTCCCGTCGAACAACGGCGGTTTCCGGGCCGTCGGCTTCGGCAAGACCAGCGACAAGGTCTACACCGAGCTGACTTCGGACCACCCCATCGACCTCTGCCGCTATCAGGTGGCCAACGGCTATATGGGCCGCGTGGGCCTGATCAACTCGGGCGGCGAGTCGCGCGGGGCCTCGGACTTGCAGGAGGCCGTCACGACGGCCGTGATCAACAAGCGCGCCGGGGGCATGGGGCTTATCAGCGGCCGCAAGGCCTTCCAGCGTCCGATGAAGGACGGCATCGCCCTGCTGCACGCCATTCAGGACGTTTACCTCGACGATGAAGTGACCATCGCATAATATCCGGGTCCCCGAAGACGTTTTTATATTAAAAAAGTGCAACTATGAAAATAACGCTATTCGGCACGCAGCCCTACGACCGGGAGTCGTTCGACCGCATCCGCGACACCTACGGGTTCGACATCTGCTACCACCGCAGCCACCTGAACGCCAATAACGTGGCCCTTGCGCAGGGTTCCGATGCGGTCTGCATCTTCGTCAACGACACGGCCGACGCCGGGACCATCCGCCAGTTGGCCGGGATGGGCGTGAAGCTGATCGCGCTGCGCTGTGCGGGCTTCAACAACGTCGACCTGAACGCCGCGGCCCGTTACGGGATTCCCGTGGTGCGGGTTCCGGCCTATTCGCCGCACGCCGTGGCGGAACACGCCGTGGCGCTGATGCTGGCGCTCAACCGCAAGATACACCGCGCCTACTGGCGCACGCGCGACGGCAACTTCTCGCTCCACGGGCTGATGGGTTTCGACATGTACGGCAAGACCGCGGGGATCGTCGGCACGGGCAGGATCGCCCGCGAGCTGATCCGCATTCTCAAGGGGTTCGGCATGGAGGTCGTGGCCAACGATCTGTTTCCCGATCCGCAGTACGCCGCGGAGGCGGGCATCGCCTACGTGCCGCTCGACGAGCTTTACGCCCGTGCGGACATCGTTTCGCTCCACTGTCCGCTGACCGACCGGACGCGCTACATGATCGGCGACGCGGCCATTTCGCGCATGAAACCGGGCGTGATCCTCATCAACACGGGCCGCGGTCAGCTGATCCATACCGAGGCGCTGATCGACGGACTGAAAGAGAAGAAGATCGGCGCCGCCGGACTGGACGTATACGAGGAGGAGGCCGGGTACTTCTACGAGGACACTTCCGACCGCATCATGGACGACGACGTGCTGGCGCGCCTGCTGTCGTTCAACAACGTGATCGTCACCTCGCATCAGGGCTTCTTCACACGTGAAGCAGTGGATAATATAGCACGCACCACGATGCAGAACATCAAGGACTTCAGCGAATGCCGGCGTCTGGAGAACGAGGTGCGCGCCGAACCGGAAAACGCAGTCGGACAGTTATGAAAAAGATCGTTTTGCTCCGCCACGGCGAGAGCGTCTGGAACAGGGAAAACCGGTTCACGGGGTGGACCGATGTGGATTTGAGCGAGAAGGGCGTCGCCGAGGCCGTCAAAGCCGGGGAGACGCTCCGCAAGGAGGGTTTTCATTTCGGCCGCGCCTATACCTCCTATCTGAAACGGGCCGTGAAGACCCTCGACGTCGTGCTCGACAGGATGGACCGGGACTGGATTCCGGTGACGAAGACCTGGCGGCTCAACGAGAAGCACTACGGCATGCTTCAGGGATTGAACAAACGCGATACGGCCGAAAAATACGGTGACGAGCAGGTGTACGTCTGGCGCCGCAGCTACGACGTGGCCCCCGCGCCGCTTCCGGAGGACGATCCCCGCAATCCGCGCTTCGATCCCCGTTACGCCGGGATTCCCGACGCCGCGCTGCCCCGCACCGAGTCGTTGAAAGACACCGTGGCCCGCACGATGCCCTACTGGGAGTGCGAGATACTCCCGGCGCTGGCCCGCCACGACGAACTGCTGGTGGTGGCTCACGGCAACAGCCTGCGGGGCATCATCAAGAACCTGAAAGGGATTTCGGACGAGGCCATTTCGGAGTTCAACCTTCCGACTGCCGTGCCCTACGTCTTCGAATTCGACGAGGGGTTGGGCTGTGTGAAGGACTATTTCCTGGGCGACCCGGCCGAGATCGCCTCCCTGATGGAGGCCGTCGCCAATCAGGGCCGGCGGGGCTGACCCCCCCCCTCACTCCCGGTGTGCGAGACGCCGGTTTCGGAGGCAGTCGTCTGCCGATCCGTTTTTGATCCGGTTCTGTGTCTGGGGCGCAGAACCGGTTTTGCGTGCAGACGGTCTTCACCCGACCGAAAATGACGCCGCTCCGTAATAATGGTATGCCGAACCGTAATCGGGGTACGGAACCGTTGCGAGAAATACCCTATTTTTGCATCGTGAAACCATTCTTTTGAACCGATGAAACGAATCCTTTTCGCGGCCCTGACCGCCGCAGCCCTTTTTTCGGACGGAATCCTGCAATCCTTAAATGCTCAAAATATGGAAATACCGAAAAAAGTCAGCCCGTTTCCCGTGGGCGACAAACTGCCGGAACAGTTTTCGAAGTACTTTGTCGGGCAGGCCTGGCTCGCTCCGCTGACGGACGACAAGCGGCTGAACGCGCCCGTGTCGAACGTCACCTTTTCGCCCGGATGCCGCAACAACTGGCACAGCCATACGGGCGGCCAGCTCCTGATCGCCGTCGGGGGCCGGGGCTATTATCAGGAGAAGGGCCGTCCGGCCCGGGCGTTGCTTCCGGGCGACATCGTGGAGATCGCGCCCGACGTGGTCCACTGGCACGGCGCGGCTCCCGACAGCTGGTTCTCGCATCTGGCCGTCGCGTGCAATCCCGCGACCAACGAGAATACATGGCTCGAACCGGTCGACGACGCGCAATATGCGGCAGCGACGGCTTCCGTCCCGGCTCCGGCCTCCCGCTTGGGTGAAGACGCCCGACGCCGCCTGGCCGAATTGTTTCCGGGCGGAATACCGGAACTTGGGGATGCGGACCCCGAATTATTTGAAATTTTTGGTAACTTTGCGCTCGGCGAAGTGACCGCCTACGGCCAGCTCGACACGCGGACGCGCATGCTGTGCATCCTGGCCTCGAACATCGCCTCGCAGGGCCGGACCGCCTACCGGACGACGCTCGAAGGCGCGCTGAACGCCGGAGTGACGCCCGTCGAGGTGAAGGAGACGCTTTATCAGGCCGTTCCCTACGTCGGCATGGCGAAGGTCGCCGACTTCGTAGGGATTACGAACGAGGTGCTGGAGGCGCGCGGCGTGACGCTGCCGCTTGCGGGGCAGTCGACGACCTCGTCCGCGGACCGCTTCGAAAAGGGGCTGGCGGTGCAGCGGTCGATTTTCGGCGCGGAGCGTATCGACGGGATGCGCGAGGCGGCCCCCGCGAACCAGAAGCACATCCAGCGTTACCTGTCGGACAACTGCTTCGGCGATTTCCTGACCCGCGGAGGCCTGGACGTGAAGATGCGCGAGCTGCTGACCTTCTCGATGCTCGTCTCGCTCGGGGGCTGCGAATCGCAGGTGAAGGGCCACATCGCCGGAAATGCGAACATAGGCAACGACAAGGCCACCCTGCTGGCCGTCGTGACCCAGTTGCTGCCCTATATCGGTTATCCCCGCACGCTGAACGGCATTGCGTGCCTGAACGAAGTTTTGCCGGAAAAATAAAAAAGTAGTGAGGTATGGAATACGTAAAATTGAACAACGGCGTCGAAATGCCGGTCCTCGGCTTCGGCGTTTATCAGATTTCGGACCCGGAGGTTTGCGAACGGGCGGTCGGCGACGCCCTGAAGATCGGTTACCGTTCGATCGACACCGCCGCGGCCTATGGCAACGAGGAGGCCGTGGGACGTGCCGTCCATCGCAGCGGCGTTCCCCGCGAAGAGCTGTTCATCACCACGAAACTGTGGATCAGCGACGCGGGTTATGAGCCTGCCAGAAAGGCGTTCGAGGAGTCGATGTCGAAGCTGGGGCTGGACTATCTGGACCTCTATCTGATCCACCAGCCTTACGGCGACGTCTACGGTTCGTGGCGCGCCATGGAGGAGCTTTACCGCGAGGGCCGCATCCGCGCCATCGGTGTGTCGAACTTCTACCCCGACCGCCTTCAGGACCTGATTCTGCACAACGAGGTCGCGCCGGCGGTCAATCAGGTCGAAACCCATCCGTTCCACCAGCAGACCGCCGCCGCGGAGTTCATGCGCACGAAGGGCGTGCAGATCGAGTCGTGGGCGCCTTTCGCCGAGGGCAAGAACGGGCTGTTCTCGAACGAAGTCCTGCTGGCGGTCGCCGCCCGGTACAAAAAGACGGTGGCGCAGGTGGTGCTGCGCTGGCTGATTCAGCGCGGTGTGGTCTGCATTCCCAAGTCGGTGCATGCGGAGCGTATCGCGGAGAATTTCGACGTGTTCGGCTTCGCGCTCGATGCCGAGGACATGGCTGTGATCGCCTCGCTGGACCGTCCGGAGAGCAGTTTTCTGGATCACCGCGATCCCGAAACGGTTGAATGGTTGAGTAATTTGCATTGAAATCAATCCGCTGGCCCTGTTCGCCGCCGGTGGCGTCGCTCCCGAATCCGGTCCACCTCCAAAACCCCGTCTCGGGCGGCCCGGCGGCCACGGCGACGGCCCGATACGACATGAGTTCCGAAATAAATTCACTTGATTCAGATTTGAATCTATGTTACGAAAAATCAGAATTGCGGCCGCGGCCTTTTTCTTCGTGCTGACGACGCTGCTGTTCCTCGATTTTACCGGAACGCTTCACGCGTGGTTCGGCTGGATGGCGAAAATCCAGTTCCTGCCCGCCCTGCTGGCCCTGAATGTCGGCGTCGTGGCGTTCCTGGTGATCCTGACGCTTCTTTTCGGCCGCGTGTACTGTTCGGTCATCTGCCCGCTGGGGGTGATGCAGGACATCGTTTCGTGGGCCTCCGGGAAGCGCAGAAAGCACCGGAACCGCTTCGCGTACTCCCCCGCCCTCACCTGGCTGCGCCGGGGGATGCTCGTCGTGTTCGTCGCTGCGATGCTGGCGGGTGTCGGTTCGCTGCTCGCGCCTTACAGCGCCTACGGCCGCATCGCCTCGAACCTGCTGGCCCCGGTCTACGCGTGGGGCAACAACCTGCTGGCATACATCGCCGGGCGCATGGACAGCTACGCCTTCTATTCGGTCGACGTCTGGATGAAGAGTCTCTCCACGCTGCTTGTTGCCGTCGTGACGTTCGCCGTGCTGTTTGTTCTTGCGTGGCGCAGCGGCCGCACCTATTGTAATACGATCTGTCCGGTGGGCACGGTGCTGGGATTCCTCGCCCGCTACTCGCTGTTCAAACCGCGTTTCGACACCTCGAAGTGCAACGGATGCAAGCTCTGCGCCCGCAACTGCAAGGCGTCGTGTATCGACCCTGCGGCGCATAAAATTGATTACAGCCGTTGCGTGGCCTGTATGGACTGCCTCGAAAACTGCCGCCAGGGGGCCATCACCTATACGCTGCGGCGGCGGAAACCGGACCCGGCTCCCGCGCCGCAGAGACCGGCGGCCGACGCCGCAAAGACGCCTTCCGACGCTTCGCGCCGCCGGTTCCTCGGCCTGGCGGGCATCGTGGCCTACTCCGCGCTCCGGGCGCAGGAGAAGAAGGTCGACGGCGGGCTGGCGGTGATCGTCGACAAGAAGATTCCGAACCGTGCCACGCCCGTCGTTCCGCCCGGAGCGCAGAGCCTGCGGCACTTCAACGCCCATTGCACGGGATGCCAGTTGTGTGTTTCGGTGTGTCCCAATCAGGTGTTGCGTCCGTCGGGCAAGCTGATGACCCTCATGCAGCCCGAAATGTCGTTCGAGCGCGGATACTGCCGTCCGGAGTGCACGAAGTGCGCCGAGGTGTGCCCCACGGGCGCCATCCGCCTGACCGACCTCGCCGGGAAATCGTCGATCCAGATCGGCCATGCCGTGTGGATTGCGGAGAATTGCGAGGTCAACACCGACGGCGTCAGCTGCAACAACTGTGCGCGCCATTGCCCTGCCGGGGCGATCAAGATGGTGCGCCGGGACCCCGACGACCCCAAGTCGCCGCGCATCCCCGCCGTGAACGAAGAACGCTGCATCGGCTGCGGGGCCTGCGAGAATCTCTGTCCGGCGCGTCCGTTCAGCGCCATTTATGTCGAAGGCCATTCGCGCCACAGAATCGTCTAAACGCAAGAAAAAAATGGAGAAGAAAAAGATAGACCGCCGGAAATTCCTCAAAACGTTCGGTGTCGGCGCGGCCGCCGCAACGGCTGGGCTTTACGGCTGTAAGACGAAAGGTACGGCGCCGAGCGCTGCCGCCGCGGGTGAGGTCCCGACCGATCGGATGACCTTCCGGACCTGCCCCTCGACGGGCGACCGCGTGTCGCTGCTGGGCTACGGCTGCATGCGCTGGCCCCTGCTGGAGTCGCCGGCGGCCGACGGCAACCCGATCGACCAGGAGGCCGTCAACGAGCTGGTCGATTATGCCATCGCCCACGGGGTCAACTATTTCGACACGGCCCCCGTCTACATACAGGGCTTTTCCGAAAAATCGACGGGTATCGCCCTCAAACGCCATCCGCGCGAGAAGGTGTTCATCGCCACGAAGATGTCCAATCACCGTATGGCAGGGCGGGGAATGTCTCCCGCTCGGATATTCAAGGATTCGGAGGAGATGTACCGGCGGTCGCTTCGCGACTTGCAAACGGATTATCTGGATTACTATCTGCTGCACGCTGTGGGCGGCGACAAGGGCATCGAGACGTTCAACGAACGTTTTATCGACTGCGGCGTGCTCGACTTTCTGCTGCGCGAGCGCGAGGCCGGGCGCATCCGCAACCTCGGGTGGTCGTTCCACGGCGATCAGAAGGTCTTCGACCACCTGCTGGCCATGCACGACAGCGGCGAGGCGCGGTGGGATTTCGTCCAGATCCAGATGAACTACGTCGACTGGAAGCATGCTTCGGACAGAAACGTCAATGCCGAATATCTCTACGGCGAGCTGGAGAAGCGCGGCATCCCGGCCGTGATCATGGAGCCGCTGCTCGGCGGGCGCCTTTCGCGGCTGAACGACCATCTGGTCGAACGGCTCAAGGAGCGCCGTCCGACCGAGAGCACCGCTTCGTGGGCCTTCCGCTACGCGGGTTCCTGGCCCGGAGTGCTGACTGTGTTGAGCGGCATGACCTACATGGAGCACCTTCAGGACAATATCCGCACCTATTCGCCGCTCGAACCCTGCACCGGCGAGGAACTGGCGTTGCTCGAAGATACCGCGCAGCTGATGCTCAAATACCCCACCGTGCCCTGCACCGAGTGCCAGTACTGCATGCCCTGCCCCTACGGGCTGGACATCCCGGCGATCTTCGCCCACTACAACCGCTGCGTGAACGAAGGCAACGTGCCCAAGGACCGGCAGGACCCCGGCTACCGGGAGGCCCGCCGGGCGTTCCTCATCGGTTACGACCGCTCGGTTCCCAAACTCCGGCAGGCGAGCCATTGCATCGGCTGCAACCAGTGCGTGTCGCACTGCCCGCAGTCGATCAAGATTCCGCAGCAGCTGCGGCGCATCGACCGTTTCGTCGAGCAGCTCAAGCAGGGTACGCTCTGATTCCGGCTTGCGAGGCCCCTCCCGTCGGGAGGGGCTTTTTTTACCAAATGTTAACTTTCGCCCGGCCGGAAGCGAGTATCTTTGCACTCCAAAAAACGAATGCGATGAAAGACAGTATTGATTTCGGCAGCATGGAGATTCCGAAGCTTTTTCGGAAACTGCTGATCCCCACCGTTCTGGGAATGGTTTTCTCGGCCGTTTTCGTGATCACGGACGGGATTTTCGTGGGACGCGGCATCGGCAGCGACGCGCTGGCCGCCGTCAACATCACCGCGCCGCTGTTCCTCATCAGCACGGGCGTCGGACTGATGTTCGGCGTCGGGGCGTCGGTCGTGGCGTCGATCCACCTTGCGCAGGGGAAGGTCAAGGCGGCGCGCATCAACGTCACGCAGGCCGTTGCGGTGTCGTCGCTCCTTCTGGCGGCGTACAGCTTCCTGATCACTTCCTGCGCCCGTGAGGTGGCCCTGCTGCTGGGCAGCTCCGAACGGCTCCTTCCGCTGGCCGTGGAGTACATGCACTGGTTCGCGCCGTTCCTGCCCTTCAGCGCGCTGTTAAGCTCGGGCATGTTCTTCATCCGGCTCGACGGGTCGCCCAACTACGCGATGCTTTGCAACGCCGTTCCGGCGGTCATCAACATCGTGCTGGACTACGTTTTCATCTTCATCCTCGGCTGGGGCATGACGGGTGCGGCGCTGGCCACGAGCCTCGGTTATATCGTGGGTGCGGGGATGATCCTCGGCTACCTGGGACGCCGCCGCAACGTCGTGCGCCTGTGCCGTGTGAAGACGAGCCGCAAGAGCATGCGCCTGACCCTCCGCAATGTGGGCTACATGTGCCGGCTGGGGCTTTCGACCTTCCTCTGCGAGGGGGCCATCGCCATGATGATGTTCGCCGGGAACTACGTTTTCATCCGCTATCTGGGCGAGGACGGCGTGGCGGCGTTCAGCATCGCTTGCTACTTTTTCCCGATCATCTTCATGGTCTACAACGCCATCGGGCAGTCGGCCCAGCCGATTTTGAGCTACAATTTCGGTGCGGGAAACGGCGCGCGCGTGCGCAAGGCCTTCCGGTTGGCGCTCCTGACGGCCGTGGCGGCCGGACTGGGGTTCTTCGGCCTTACGGCGCTGTTCAGCCGCTGGATCGTGGCCATGTTCATCGACAGCTCCTGCCCCGCCTGTGCGATTGCCGTCCGGGGGCTTCCGTTGTTCGCTTCGGGATTCGTTTTCTTTGCGGTGAACATCGTCTCGATCGGCTATTTCCAGAGCGTCGAGCGGCCCCGTCCGGCGATGGCCGTGACCGTCCTGCGGGGATTCGTCTTCATGGCGGCGTGTTTCTTCGGCCTGCCCCTGCTGTTGGGTGTGGAGGGCATCTGGCTGGCCGTGCCGCTGGCCGAGGCGCTCACCTTCGCGGTCGTTGCGGCGATTTACGGGCGGACCCGCTTAAAAAGCGCGTTTTAGGAGGGTCGCAGCGTGGCTTTGCCGCTGAAACGAAACCGGAAATTTGTTTTTTGTGCTATCTTTACGGCCTCAAACCTGTAAGGCATGGAGGCGTTTATCGAGAAATTCAGCAGGAAATACAACCTGCCCGCGGCGGACTGCCTGCGGCTGATCGGGCTGATGGAACGGCGCGTGTTCCGCAAGGGGGAGTGCGTCGTCCGTCAGGGCGAGCGGAATTCCGATTTCTACGTCGTGAGCCGCGGCATCTGGCTGGGGCACTATCTCGACGACGGCGCGGATGTCTCGGTCTGGTTCGCCGGCGAGGGCGAGGCGCTCTTTTCGACGTGGGGCTACGTGGGCAACGAGGTTTCGAAAATCTCCATCGAGGCGATGTGCGACGCCGAACTTTACGGCATCTCCAAAGCCGACCTGGAGGCCTTTTTCGCCCGATCGGCCGGAGCGGCCAATTTCGGGAGGAGGCTTTTCGAGGAGCAGTTCCTGGCGCTCGAAAACTGGATGCTCTCGGGCGGCGCTCCGCGGGCCGAGGAGCGCTACCGGACGCTGATGGAGGAAAGCCCCGAACTGCTGCAATACGTGCCGCTGAAGCACATCGCCTCCTACCTCTGGATCACGCCGCAGTCGTTGAGCCGCATCCGGGCCAAACTGGGGAAGAAAAAGGGTTGACCATTTCCGGTCAACCCTTTTTTTCGGCATCCGACGGCTGCCACCCGCCCCCGAGGGCCTTGTACAACCCCACGAGCGCGAGGTGCTCGTTGCGCACCGCCTTGCTCTCCTCGACCTGTGCGTCGAAGAACTTCCGCTGGGCGTCGAGCACGTCGATGTAGCGGATCACGCCGTTGATATACTGCAATTTGGCCAGCACGACGTATTGCCGGGCCGCCTCCTTGAGGTTGAATTTCAGTTCGGCCGTCCTGCGCATGTTGCGGTAGGCCGTCACGGCGTCGTTCACTTCGCGGAAAACCTCCAGCACTTTCTGTTCGTAGGCCAGCCGCGCCTGGTCGTAGGCCGCCAGCGCCGCGCGGTATTTCGCACGCTTCGATCCGAAGGCGAACAGCGGCGCGGTGAGGTTGCCGGCGGCGTAGGAGAAGGGCGAATTGATCAGTCCCTTGAGCGCGTCGTTTTCGAGCCCTCCCGTCAGCGAGATCGTCAGCCGCGGGAACCGGTCGGCATAGGCCATGCCCGCCGAGGCCATCGCCGCCTTGAGGTTCTGCTCGGCCTGCCGCACGTCGGGACGGCGTTGCAGCAGCGTCGAAGGAAGGCCCACGGGCAGCGAGTCGGGCATCCGGACGTTCATGTCCATCTTCGAGCGCGCCACGCGCGAGGGATAGTCGCCCGCGAGCACCGAAATCTGGTTCTCCTTCTGGGCGATGCGCAGTTCGAGGTCGGGAATCAGCGCCGAGGCGCTCGCCAGCTCGACCTTCGCCTGCTGGTAGGCCGTTTCGGAGGTCAGTCCTCCTTCGAAACGCAGTTTCGCCTGACGCACGCTCTCCTCGCGGGTCTCCACCGTGCGGCGTACGACGCCCAGTTCGTGGTCCAGAGCCACCAGCTCGAAGTAGGCCGTGGCGACCTCCGCCACGAGCGTCATCTGCATGGCGCGCGCCGCCTCGACCGAGGCGAGGTATTCGGCCGCGCCCTTGCGCTTGGCCCAGCGCAGGTTGCCCCACAGGTCGGCCTCCCAGCTCAAGGTGGCTTTCACGTCGAACTCGGCGTCGCCCTTGTGCGCTTCGCCGTAGTAGTCGTTGGTCTCGTAGTCGGCAGCGGCCAGCCCGCCCAGCGACGGCAGCCGGGCCGCCTTGCTTACGCGGTAAAGCTCCTCCAGCTGGCGGATGCGCGCCTCGGCCGAGAGCATGTTGCGGTTGCGGTCGAGCGTGCGGCCGATCAGCCGGCAGAGTGTCGTGTCGGTGTAGACCTCCCACCACTTCCGGTCGCTCAGCGTCAGCGTGTCGCTCTGCCCGGCGACGATCTCCGCGGGCATGTCGAGCTGCGGAGCCTTGCACTTCTTCTGCACGGAGCAGCTTCCCGCCGCGAGCAGCAGAAGCACTCCGAGGAGATATGTTGCGCTTCGTTTCATCGTGTTGTCCATTTTTCTTTCAGTTTGTAAACCCAGACGAAGAAGAGCGGTACGAAGACGATGCCCACGGTGATCGCCACGAGCATGCCGAAGAAAACGCCCGTGCCGATGCCCTGGCGGCTGGCCGACCCGGGTCCGCTGGCGAAGACCAGCGGCAGCATGCCGAGGATAAAGGCCAGCGAGGTCATGACGATGGGCCGGAAGCGCAGGCGCGCGGCCAGGATGACGGCCGTGAGGATGTCGCGGCCCTTTTCGACCTCGTCCTTGGCGAACTCGACGATCAGGATGGCGTTCTTGGCCACCAGACCCACCAGCATCACCAGTCCGATCTGGAAATAGATGTTGTTCTCCAGTCCGCAGGCCCAGTTGCCCAGGTAGGCGCCGATGCCGGCGATCGGCAGCGAGAGGATCACCGCCACGGGGATCAGCCAGCTCTCGTACTGCGCCGCGAGGAACAGGAAGACGAAGAGGAAGGCCAGCGCCAGCACGTAGCCCGTCTGGCCGCTGACGTGCTTTTCCTGATAGGAAAGTCCGCTCCACTCGACGCCGATCGTCGACGGCAGGTGGCGGCGTGCGATCTGTTCGAGTATGGCCATGGCCTGCCCCGAACTGTATCCCTGCGCCGCCTCGCCCGAGATGGTCGCCGCGTTGAACATGTTGAAGCGGCGGATCGTGCCCGGTCCCGTGGTGTAGGAGGTCGTGCCGAGCGCCGTGATGGGAATCATCGCCTTGTCGGCGCCCCGGACGAAGAACAGCCCGAGGTTTTCCCGCTGCGCCCGGTACGGGGCTTCGGCCTGGATATAGACGCGGTAGATGCGGTTGAACATGTTGAAGTCGTTGACGTAGACCGATCCGGTGAAGGTCTTCATCGTCGAGAAGATGTCGGCCATCGGGACGCCGAGCATCTGGGCCTTGTCGCGGTCCACGTCGAAATAGAGCTGCGGGATGTCGCTCTGCATCGACGACGAGAGTCCCGTCAGCTCCTTGCGCTTCGAGGCGTAGTGCAGCAGCGTGTCCACGGCCCGCTGAAGGTCGCCGTACGAGGCGTTGCCGCGGGCTTCGAGCACCATTTCGAACCCGCCCGAGGCGCCCAGTCCCGGAATGACGGGCGGCGTCGAGAGGTAGACCTTGCTTTCGGGATAACGGCGCATCTCCTCGCGGATGTCGTTCATCAGCCGGCGGATGTTCGAACTTTTGCGCTCCTCCCACGGTTTGAGGATCACCGTCAACTGGCTGCGTGACTGGTTGGTGCCCACGCGGGGGCTTGATCCGGTGACGTTGAGCACATATTCCACGTCTTCGAGCGACATCAGGTACTTCATGGCGCGGTCTGTCACGCGGCGCGTGCGTTCGAGCGTGGCTCCTTCCGGAAGTTCCAGCTCGACGGTGAAATAGCCCTGGTCCTCCTGCGGCATGAAGCTCTGGGGTACGATCTTGTTGAGCGCCCACAGCGCCACGAGAGTCAGTCCGAACAGCGCCAGCATGCGTTTCGAGTGGCGCACGCCGCCGCGGATCATCCGCTCGTAGAACTTCGTTCCGCTGCCCAGCCAGATGTTGATGCGGCGGAAGAGGCGGTTTTTCCGCTTGCCCGAATCGGGACGCAGGATCAGGGCGCAGAGGGCCGGCGAGAGGGTCAGGGCCACGAACGTCGAGATCAGCACCGACACGGCGATCGTGATGGTGAACTGGCGGTAGAGCTGGCCGGTGATGCCCGAAAGGAAGCTCACGGGAACGAACACGGCGCACAGCACCAGCGATGTGGCGATGATGGCGCTGCCCAGTCCGCTCATGGCCTTTTTCGTGGCTTCGTAGGGCGATAGCCCCTCCTCGTTCATAATGCGCTCGACGGCCTCCACCACCACGATGGCGTCGTCCACGACGATGCCGATGGCCAGGATCAGGCCCAGCAGGGTCATCATGTTGAGCGAGAATCCGAATGCCAGCATCACGCCGAACGTACCGATCAGCGAGATCGGCACGGCGATGGTCGGGATGAGCGTCGCGCGCCAGTTTTGCAGCGAGAGGAAAACCACGAGGATCACCAGCAGCAGGGCTTCGAACAGTGTGTGGTAGACCTCCCTGATCGACTGCGAGATGTAGGAGGTCATGTCGAACGGTATCTTGTAGGAGATGCCTTCGGGGAAGCTGCGGCTGATCTCCTCCATCGTCTCGCGCACCGAGCGCGCCACCTCCATGGCGTTGGCGCCCGGCAGCATGTTGATGTTCATCACGGCCGCATTGCCGCCGTTGATGCCGCTCTCGGTGCTGTACGACGAGGCTTCGAGCGAGATGCGCGCCACGTCGCGCAGGCGGATGAGCGATCCGTCGGGGTTGGCGCGGACGACGATCTCCTCGAATTCGCCCACCGACGAAAGGCGTCCGCGGGCGGTGATCGGGATCGTGACGTCGAGGTCCGTGACGGGCTGCTGGCCCAGTACGCCCGCCGCCGATTCGCGGTTCTGGTCCTTGAGGGCCTTTTGCAGGTCCTGCACCGTCAGCCCGAGGTTGGCCAGCCGGTCGGGCTGCACCCATATCTGCATGGCGTAGTAGCGGCTGCCGACGTTCGAGACGCTGCCGACGCCCTTCACGCGGCGCAACATGTCCAGCACGTTGAGCGTGGCGTAGTTCGAGAGGTATATTTCGTCGAACTTGGGGTCGTTCGACAGCAGCGTGATGGTCATCAGCCGGCTCGAAGCCTGCTTTTCGACCGAGATGCCGTTCTGGATGACTTCGGCCGGGAGGCGCGCCTCGGCCTGCTTCACGCGGTTCTGAATCTCGACGGCCGCCAGGTCGGCGTCCGTGTCGATGTCGAAGGTCACGGTGGCGGAGAAACCTCCCGAGTTGCTGCTCGTCGACTCCATGTAGAGCATGCCGGGGGTTCCGTTCAGCTCCTGTTCGATGGGCGTCGCCACGGCCTGCGTCACGGTCTGGGCGCTGGCTCCCGGATAGGAGGCCGAGATCTTGACCACCGGGGGCACGATGCGCGGATACTGGTCCACGGGGAGCATCACCAGTCCTAACAGGCCGACGATCACGATGACCACCGACAGGACGGTTGAAAACACGGGCCGGTCGATAAAGAAATCCGATTTCATGGCTCGCTATTTTTCAGACGCCTCCGTCTCGGTTGCACTGCTTTTTTCGGGGACCGGCACGGGGTCGACCTTGTCGCCGTGCGTCAGTTTGTGGAAACCCTCCACGACGATCTTCTCGCCGGGAACGACGCCGCGTTCGACGATCACCCGGTTGTTGACCTCGGGGCCGAGTTCGATCAGACGGCGTTCGGCGATGCTGTCGGGCCGTATGACGAAGATGTAGGCGCCGCCCTTCTCGATGACGACCGACTTGGTCGGCACGACCGTGGCGTCTTCGCGCACGTCGAGCAGCAGGCGCACCTTCGTGAACTGTCCCGGCAGCAGGATGCGGTCGGGGTTGGCCATTTCGGCGCGCACGGAGAAGGTTCCCGTTTCGGGGTCGACCTGCGGATCGGCGAAGTCGACCAGTCCGCGCAGCGGATACTGGGTGTTGTCGGCCAGCGTGATGGTGATGTAGGGGTCCCACTTGCGGGTGGAGTCCTTCTGGCCCAGGTTGACGTTGCGGGCCTTGCTTTTGAGGTAGTCGAGTCCCGTCATGCTGAAGTCCACGCGCACGGTGTCGCTCTTGACCACCGTCGCCAGCAGCGATTTGCCGTTGGGACCTACGAGCGTGCCGATGTCGACGCTGCGCTCGGAAATATAGCCCGACAGCGGCGAACTGACGGTCGTGTAGCTCAAGGCGGTTTCGGCCTGCGTGAGGTCGGCCTCGCTCATCGCCACGGAGGCCGTGGCGCTTTCGTAGGAGGCGATGGCGTTGTCGAGGTCCAGCTGGCTCGCGGCGTTCTGCTCGTAGAGCGGGCGGATGCGTTTCAGGTCGCGGTCGGCCTTGAGTTCCAGAGCCTTGTCTTTGTTCAGCTGTGCCTTCGCCTTGTTTACCCGGGCTTCGTAGAGCTTGGGGTCGATGATGAACAGCGGCTGCCCCTTCTTGACGTAGGTTCCCTCCTCGAAAAGCATTTTTTCGAGGAAGCCCTCCACCCGGGCGCGGATTTCGACGAACTGCTGGGCGCGGATGCGTCCCACGTATTCGCCGTAGAGTTCGATGTCGTCGGTTTCGGCAGGCTCGACCTGGACCACGGGCAATATGGGTTTTACGGGTTCGGGGCGCAGCCACCACCAAAGCCCTCCGACAGTCAATACGGCTATTCCGGCCAGGATCAGCCAGGAGCGTTTCGACAGACGGCGGATTCTGCCGCCTGCCTCTTCGCCGAGTTGCAACGTACGGCGGCCGGCGCGGGCCGCCTGCTGCACGATTTTCTCGCGTGATAGTTTCATGTTGTTTCCAAATCCGGAATTGTTTGCCTGGTATCCGGTATATCGGCGCAAAAATACGATTTTTTCGCCGATATGCTATTTAAACGAAAGAGTTGGGCGAATATGATGCCGGAATTCCTGTTTTTGTTCATACGGAGGCTATTGGTGTCTTTTCGGAAGACAGCCTGTGACTTTCCGGGCCGATGCCGCGGATTTTCTCCGGGAAATCGTATCTTTGCACTTATGAAAACAATCTTATGTACCTTTTTTGCATGTGCGCTGTTCTGCGCCGTCGACGTACGTGCACAGCAGACGCCGCCTTCGGGGGCGGCATTTATTGCTGTCTGCAAGGAGTCGATGACTCTTGCGGTTTACGATTTCAACAGCTGCTTGCGGGCCGTCTATCCCATTGCCTGCGGGCGGGCGCTGGGCAACAAGGAGAAGCCGGGTGATATGAAGACGCCCGAAGGGCTTTTCTCCGTCCAGCAGATTCAGGACGCAAGCGCATGGACGCACGATTTTGGCGACGGTAAGGGGGAGATCAGAGGGGCCTACGGTTCGCATTTCATCCGTCTGAAAACGCCCGGTCACCGCGGCATCGGTATCCATGGAATCCACGATCCCGCCTCGATCGGCACGCGTGCAACCGAAGGGTGCGTCCGGTTGAACAATAGCGATTTGCTCGAATTGGTGAAAAAGTATGTCTACGTCGGTATGCCGGTCGTGATCCTTACCTCCGAGGCGGACAGCGCCGTGCCCTGCCGCTTTCCCGCCGCCGTCAAGGCAGGACCCCGGCTGATGGCGCAGACGGAGTAAGGAATTTCGTCTGTTCGCGGCGCTCCGAACAGTCTCCGAAGCGGGCGGCGGGTAGTTTTTCAGGCCGGGAGCAGAATCGAGAAGCGGCTGCCGCGGCCGATTTCGCTCTCGACCGAGATCGTGCCGCCGTGCGCTTCGACGAACTCCTTCGAGATGGCCAGCCCCAGCCCGCTGCCCTGCACCTTGGTTCCCGGGACGCGGAAATAGCGCTCGAAGATGCTCTTGTGGTAACGCGGGTCGATGCCGCGCCCGAAGTCCTGGACGTAGATCTCGACCGCCTTTTCGCGCTGTACGGCGCCGACGATGATGCGCGACCGTTCGGGCGAATGGTGGATGGCGTTCGACAGCAGGTTGGTGATGACCCAGGCGATCTTCTCGTTGTCGACGAAGAGTTTCGAGATCTTTTCGGGATAGTCCACCTCGACGAAACAGCAGAACCTCTCGGCCAGAACCTGCGTAGCCTTTACAGCATAGTCTATCAGTTCGATAGGCTTGGTTACTTTAGGTATCAGTTTAAGTTTGCCGGTCTCGATCTGGGTCATGTTCAGCAGTTCGCTCGTGATCGAAAGCAGGCGGTCGCTGCTCTCCTTGATGCTCGTGACGAGCTGTTTCTGCTCGCCGTTCAGCGTTCCCAGCCGGTCGTCGCCGAGCAGCTGCAAACTCATCAGGATCGACGAAATCGGGGTTTTCATTTCGTGCGAGACGGTCGAGATGAAGTTGGTCTTGGCGGAGTCCAGCTCCTTGAAGCGGGTGACGTTGTTCAGGACGATCAGGTTGCCGACGAACTGCTGTTCGCGCCCGCCGACGGGAGTGATGTAAAGCGGCGTGTTCTCCACCTGGAAATAACTCTCCTTGTTGTCGGCGTAGATTTTCAGCGGCTCCTTGTCGGCGTCCTTCTTCGTGTCGTTCACTCCCCGGACGAGCCGCCGCAGCAGGTCGTTCGACAACGCCACTTCGGCGGCGTCGCGCCCGACGGCGTCCTCCCGGAGGTTCAGCACCGAGAACGCCTCGCGGTTCATAAAGAGGATTCTGCGGTCGGGACCCAGCCCCACGATCGGCTCGTGCAGCGTGTCGACGATCGCCTCGATGCGCTTTTTGGCGGTCATCAGGTCGTCGAGCGAACTGCGGCGGTATTCGTCGAGTTTGGCGGCCATGTCGTTGAACGACTCGGCGACGGATTCGAACTCGCGGTTGCCCGGGAAATCGAGCCGTTCCCGGTAGTTGTGGTTGGCGATCTGGGTGATCCCCTTTTTCAGCGCGTCGATCGGACGCAGCACTGACTGCGGGAACCAGACGAGGATGCCCCCGGCGATCAGGGCGCAGAGCGCGGCGACGGCGATCAGCCACCACATGGCGTAGTCGGCGCGCTGCTCCACCCCGGCGCTCTTGGCGCGGATGGCCGCCATGTTCAGCTCCATGATCCGGAACAGGTCTTCGCGCACGGTCCGGATTTCGGCTTCGGTGACCGGGTCGCTCAACGAAGCGACGTGGCGTTCGAGCGCCGCGGTGGTCTCCTTCTCGCTGATCTCGGTGATGTTCTGCTGTTGCAGGGCGAGGTTTTCGCGCAGGGCGTGCCGCGATATGGAATCCTGCCCGATGTCGTTGAGCGACCGCAGCATCTCCCCGGCGTATTGCAGCGAGTTGTAGTTGTCGGCGAGGATGGTTCCCGTCGCCCGCGACAGCTGGCGGACGTAGCCGACCGACTGGATGCCCAGCAGCAGGATCATGGTGAAAAGAATGCCGATGCCCAGGGTGATTCTCCTTTGTATTCTCATGGCTTATGAAAAAATGAAAAGGTCGATGTTCATGCGCGACAGCCGGACGGTCAGACGCCGCAGGCGGATTGCGCTTTTCAACAGCGAAAATAGTGAAAATTCGGGACGCCCGATGCAGACGATGTTTATTTTTTGCTCCCGGCACACTCCGGCGATGCTCTCCACCGGGGAGTTCGAGCGTATGCGGCGGACTTCGCCGCCGAGTTCCGTGGCGAGGTTCAGGTTGTTGATCAGGTAACGCTGCCGGGCCAGCGGAATGCGGTCGTCGGCCTCGCGGTCGCCCTGCACGTAGAGCACCGTGAAGGCGGCGTTCAGGTGCGTGGCCATGCGCGCCGTCTTGCGGATGACCCGGCGGGCGCGTTTTTCGGAGGAGTCGATCACGGCCAGCAGTTTGTCGCGCCGGAAGGTTTCGGAACCGGTCACCTCGCTATCCACCTTCTTCTCCACGCGCAGCGCCACCTCTTTCAGCGCCAGTTCGCGCAGTTGCAGCAGGTTGTCCTGCGTGAAGAAGTTGCCGAGCGCCGCGGCGATCTTGTCGGGGCGGTAGATCTTTCCGGCTTTCAGCCGTTCGATCAGCTCGTCGGCCGTGAGGTCGATGTTCACCACCTCGTCGGCCATCGCCAGCACGCTGTCCGGGACCCGCTCGCGGATCTCGATGCCCGTGATCTCCTCGACGACCTCGTTCAGCCCCTCGATATGCTGGATGTTGACGGCCGAAATGACGCTGATCCCTGCGTCGAGAATCTGCATCACGTCCTGCCACCGCTTGGGGTTTTCGCTCCCCTCGATGTTGGTGTGGGCCAGTTCGTCCACGACGACGATCTCGGGGCGGAGGTTGACGATGGCCTGCGTGTCCATCTCCTCCAGTTCCTTGCCCTTGTAGAAGAGTCTGCGGCGCGGCACGAGCGGAAGCCCTTCGACAAGGGCTTCCGTTCCGGCGCGGCCGTGCGTTTCGATGTAGCCGATGCGGACGTCGACGCCCGCGTCGAGCAGCTGGCGGGCCTCTTGCAGCATGCGGCAGGTCTTGCCCACGCCGGCGCTCATGCCGATGTAGACCTTGAACTTGCCGCGGTGCGAACGCCGGATCAGTTCCAGAAACCGCTGAACGCTGTCCTGCCTCTCCATCGGTTACATCCGGAAGGAGATGCCTCCCACAAAGTTAACGTCGTCCAGGGCCGGATTCCAGATCAGGTTGGTGAAAACGCCGACCGACATCGAATCCGTCCCTTTGATGGTCCATGATTTTCCGGCATTGAGGAAGACGTTCTGCACGCAGAACCCGCGGTCTCCGGTGAGGTAGGTCGCGGCGGCGTTCCAGGGAACCATGCCCACGCCGGCCTTCATGTCGACGGTCTTCACCGTGAACGGGCAGGCCGCCTCGAAATACGAGGCATAGGCGCGTTCGCCCCTGTCGTTCACATCGGCCGCGCCGAAGAGAACCGTGTACCACGACAGCGTGACGGGGACCTTTTCCGAAACGACCCAGCTGGCGCCCACCTCGATGCGGTGGGGCGAACGGCTGTCGAAGACGAAATAGCGGTCGTCGGCGTGTCCGGTCCAATAGAGGTCGGCCACCGAAAGGGTCACGGGTCCGAGCGCGTAGGCCAGCGTGAGGTCCATCTCCTTGTAGGCGCTGTCGAAATCGACCGAACCCCAGGCCGTCGCCGAGAAGTTTCCGGCGCTCATCGTCAGCGACGGCTGGAAAGCCGGGCCGCTTTCGTGGACGCCGCGCCATACGTAGGTGCTCACCAGGTCGGTTCCGCCCGAGAATTTCACCCCGCGCTCCCGGGCGCAGAGGTCGGCGGTCAGAAAGATTGCCAAAGCGGCGATCAGAATGAATACCCAGCGTTTCATCGTTTTATCTATTTTCATGGTTTGCGATTAGTTTTCGTTCAGTTCTTCCAAAGCGACGTTCAGGCGCAGCACATTGACCTTCTCCGTGCCGAAAAGCCCCAGCCACGGTTTTTGGGTCAGCGAGTCGACCAGATGCCGTACCGTAGCGATGTCCAGCCCGCGGGCCTCGGCTACGCGGCGCACCTGCGCCTGCGCCCCGCGGGGCGAGATGTCGGGGTCGAGGCCCGAGCCGCTGGCCGTGACCATCTCGGCGGGAACCTCCGCACGCGAGAGGTAGGGATGCGCCGCGAGAAAGTCCTGCACGCGCTGTTCCACCCCGGCGAGGTGCTCGGGGTTGGTCGTAGCCTTGTTGCTGCCGCCCGAACCGCCGCCGTTGTAGTCCACGGCCGAGGGACGGCTCCAGAAATAGCGGACATCGGTGAACCGCTGCCCCACGTTCGCCGCGCCGACGACCTGTCCGTCGAGCGTTACCACGTCGGCCTCTCCGCCGTTGGGGCCTGCGACGGCCGACACGCCGCGCAGCACGAGGACATATCCCACGCCGAGCACGATACACATCGCCAGCGTTATTTTGAGTGAAATCCAAAGGTTTTTCATAGTTGAAGCAATGCTTTAAAAGAATACACTTATTAACATGTCTATCAGTTTGATGCCGACGAACGGGACGATCACGCCGCCGAGTCCGTAGATAAAGAGGTTGCGGCGCAGCAGGGCCGAGGCCCCGATCGGTTTGTAGGTCACGCCGCGCAGGGCCAGCGGGATGAGCAGCGGAATGATCAGGGCGTTGAAGATCACCGCCGAGAGAATGGCGCTTTCGGGCGAGTGGAGGTGCATGACGTTCAGCGCGCCGAGCGACGGAATCGAGGCGATGAACAGCGCCGGGACGATGGCGAAGTACTTCGCGACGTCGTTGGCGATGGAGAAGGTCGTGAGCGTGCCGCGCGTCATCAGCAGCTGTTTGCCGATCTCGACGATCTCGATCAGCTTCGTGGGGTCGTTGTCCAGGTCGACCATGTTGCCCGCCTCCTTGGCGGCCTGCGTGCCGCTGTTCATGGCCACGCCCACGTCGGCCTGCGCCAGTGCCGGGGCGTCGTTCGTGCCGTCGCCCATCATGGCCACCAGCTTGCCCGACTGCTGTTCGCGGCGGATGTATTCGAGCTTGTCCTCGGGACGGGCCTCGGCGATGAAGTCGTCGACGCCGGCCTTCTCGGCGATGTATTTGGCCGTCAGCGGATTGTCGCCCGTGACCATCACGGTCTTCACGCCCATCCGGCGCAGCCGCTCGAAGCGTTCGCGGATGCCCGTCTTGATGATGTCCTGCAACTCGATGACGCCCGTGATCCGTTCGTTTTCGCAGACTACGAGCGGTGTGCCGCCGTTTTCGGAGATGGTGCGCACGGTGGCTGCGATTCCGGCCGGGCAGGGGTTTTCGTGCTCGGCGGCGATGCGGAAGATCGCTTCGGCGGCTCCCTTGCGGATGCGGCGTCCGTCGGGCATGTCGACGCCCGAACACTTGGTTTCGGCGGTGAATTTCACCATCCGCACGCCGACCATCGTCACCGGGTCGGTGCGGACCCCTTCGGCGGCGCCCAGCTCGACGACGGATTTGCCTTCGGGGGTCGGGTCGGCGACGGACGAGAGCACGCACATGCGCACGAAAGCCTTGGGGGCGATGCCGTCGGCGGGATGGAAGCGCGTGGCCTTGCGGTTGCCGATGGTGATGGTGCCGGTCTTGTCCAGGAGCAGCGTGTCGATGTCGCCGGCGGTCTCGACGGCCTTGCCCGACTTGGTGATGACGTTGGCCCGCAGGGCGCGGTCCATGCCGGCGATGCCGATGGCCGACAGCAGGCCGCCGATGGTGGTCGGGATCAGGCAGACGAACAGCGAGATGAACGCCGCGACGGTGATATTGGCCCCCACATAGTCGGCGAAGGGCTTGAGCGTGGCGCAGACGATGACGAAAACGAGCGTGAACCCGGCCAGCAGGATCGTCAGCGCGATTTCGTTGGGCGTCTTCTGGCGCGAGGAGCCTTCGACCAGGGCGATCATCCGGTCGAGGAAACTCTCGCCGGGCCGCGCGGTGACTTTCACGAGAATGCGGTCGGAGAGGACCTTCGTGCCGCCCGTGACGGAGCTTTTGTCGCCGCCCGCCTCGCGGATCACCGGGGCCGATTCGCCCGTGATGGCGCTTTCGTCGATCGACGCCAGGCCCTCGACGATCTCGCCGTCGGCGGCGACGGTGTCGCCCGCGACGCACTCGAACAGGTCGCCCTGCTTCAGTTCGGAACTGCTGACGATGTGCGACTGTCCGTCGGGTTCGATGCGTTTGGCGGGGGTCTCCTCGCGGGTTTTGCGCAGCGAGTCGGCCTGCGCCCTGCCGCGGGCTTCGGCGATGGCCTCGGCGAAGTTGGCGAAGAGCACCGTTAAGAGAAGTACGGCGAAAATCACGAGGTTGTAGAGCAGCGAACCCTGCGACGTGTCGCCCGTCACGGCGATCCGGACGATCAGCAGCAGCATGGCGAAGGTGACGGCCTCGACGGTGAACATGATCGGGTTCTTGATCATCTGCCGCGGGTCGAGTTTCGTGAACGAAGCGCGAAGGCTCCGGCGCAGCAGGACAGGATCGAAAAGCGAGTTATTTTTGTTTCGTTTCATAGCGGTAACAGGATTAGAAGGTCAGGTAATCGGCGATGGGACCCAGCGCCAGCGCGGGGAAGAACGAGAGGGCCGCAACGATGATGATGACGGCGAAGGTCATCAGCGAGAAGGTTCCCGTGTCGGTGCGGAGCGTGCCGGCGCTCTCGGGAATGCACTTCTTCGACGCCAGCAGTCCGGCTATGGCGACCTGTCCCACGATCGGGAAGTAGCGGCCCATGATCAGGGCGATGCCCGTCGAGATGTTCCAGAACGGCGTGTTGTCGGCCAGTCCCTCGAATCCCGAGCCGTTGTTGGCCGCCGAGGAGGTGTATTCGTAGAGCATTTCGCTCAATCCGTGGAACGAGGGGTTGTTCAGCCACCCTATTTCGGGGTTCGCGGCGGCCACGGCGGCCGAGATGCCCGTGCCGACGAGGATCAGGAAGGGATGCAGCAGCACGACCAGCGTGGCGATCTTCATCTCGCGCGCCTCGACTTTCCGGCCGAGGAACTCCGGCGTGCGGCCCACCATCAGTCCGCTGATGAAGACGGCGATGATGAGGAATGCGAAATAGTTCATCCACCCTACGCCCACGCCGCCGAACCAGCAGTTGATCTGCATGTTGAGCATCTGGAGCATGCCGCTCAACGGGGTCTGCGAATCGTGCATCGAGTTGACCGAACCGTTCGACGTGACGGTGGTCGTCATGCCCCACATGGCCGATGCGGCCGAGCCGATGCGGATCTCCTTGCCCTCCATCGAACCGAGCTCCTGCGAGATGCCCATGCCGTCGATCTGCCGGCTGCCGCCCGTCTCCTGCCAGACGGAGAGGAAGACGCCTGCGGTATAGGCCAGGAGCATCACGCCGAAAATCCATGCCGCGAGCCTGCGTCGGCGCGTGTAGAACCCGAAGGCGAAGACCATCGCCATGGGCAGGATCAGGATCGACCAGCATTCGAGGATGTTGGTGAAGGCGTTGGGGTTTTCGAGCGGGTGCGCCGAGTTGGTTCCGAAGTAGCCGCCGCCGTTGGTTCCCAGCTGTTTGATGGGCACGATGGCTGCGGTGGGGCCTTGCGAGATGACCTGTTCGGCGCCTTCGAGCGTCGTGAGCGTTTGCTTGCCGTCGAAGGACATCGGCGTGCCGTTGATGACGAGCAGGATGCCGACGGCGAGCGACAGCGGCATCAGGATGCGCGTCACGCTCCGGGTGAGGAAGACCCAGAAGTTGCCGATGGTCTTCGTCGTTTTGCCCGCCAGCGCCTTCATCATTCCGGCCATGGCGGCCATGCCGCAGGCGGCGGTGACGAACTGGAAGAGCATGATGACGAACAGCTGCGTGAAGTAGGACAGGCCCGTCTCGCCGCTGTAATGCTGGAGGTTGCAGTTGACCATGAACGAGATGCAGGTGTTGAACGCCAGGTCGGGCGACTGTCCCGGGTTGCCGTCGGGGTTGAGCGGCAGCCAGCCCTGGAAGACCAGCAGCAGCATGCCCCAGAAGAACCAGAAGAGGTTGACCGTCAGGAGCGCTTTGAGGAACTGTTTCCAGTTCATCTCCACGGCCGGGTCGATGCCGCAGAAGCGGTAGATGCCCCGTTCGACGGGAGCCATGAAGTCGAGCCACGTGCGTTCGCCGCGGTAGACTTTGGCAATGTAACGCCCCAGCGGGTAGCAGAGCGTCACCAGAAGGGTCCATTGCAGGATTACGCCTGAAATTTCGGTATTCATCGGTTCAGAATTTTTCGGGTTTGACGAGCACGTACATCAGATAGACGAATCCGAGGATGCTCAAGATAAGGAGACTTGTAAACATAGGGCGTCAGATCTTTTCGAACCAATCCACACATTTGAAATAGAATCCGTAGCACAGCGCACCTAGGGCGCAGAGCAGCAGGAACAGCATGATTTCATTCATCTCTTCGTTTTTTTGAATTAGACATTTTTTTCACGAACCCGCACAGCATCAGGTCCAGCAGCAGCATTGCGCCGCAGAAAATCAGTAGGAGGATAACGATTGCCATTTTGCCGTCGGGGTTTGTTGCCCGTAAGCATACGAAGGGGATGCCGGAATTTATGCTCCGGATTCAATGCGTTGACAGGCAGTTGTTTGCCGGATAGGTATGGGCGCCGAAAAAGAGGGCCGCCTTATCATTTTGATAGGGCGGCCCTCTCGGAATGAGACGGTGAGGGGCTTATTTCACCCCGTAGCCGTCGAGTTTGCGGTATAGCGTGGCGATGCCGATGCCCAGCAGGCGGGCGGCTTCGGCCTTGTTGCCCCGGGTGTGTTCCAGCACCCGGAGAATGTGGCGGCGTTCGAGGTCGTCGAGCGCCAGCGAATCGGGGTCGGCGGAGCCGGCCGCCGCGTGGAATTCGGGCGCGAGGCAGTCGGCCGTGAGCCGGTTGCCGTCGGCCATGATCATGCTGCGCTCCACGGCGTTGCGCAGTTCGCGGACGTTGCCGTGCCACGTGTGGCGTTCGAGAGCGGCGATGTAGTCGGCGTCGATCGAGTCGATGCGACGTCCCATTTTGTCGGCGAACTGCGCCGCGAAGACGCGGATATATCCGGCGATGTCGCCGGGCCGCTCGCGCAGCGAGGGAAGGTGGATGCGGAACACCGAGAGGCGGAAATAGAGGTCCTCGCGGAAATTCCCGGCGGCGATCTCCTTTTCGAGGTCGCGGTTCGTGGCGGCGATCAGGCGCACGTCAACCCGTGTGGGGCGTGTTTCGCCGATCTTGATGAATTCGCCGCTTTCGAGCACGCGGAGCAGTTTGGCCTGCAATTCGACGGGCATCTCCCCGATCTCGTCGAGGAATAGCGTGCCTTTGTCGGCCTCTTCGAAAAGGCCCTTCTTGTCCTTGGCGGCGCCCGTGAAACTGCCGGCCCGGTGGCCGAACAGTTCGCTTTCGAGCAGTTCGCGCGAGAAAGCCGAGCAGTTGATCGCCACGAAAGCCCCCTTCGCCCGGCGGCTGGCGTGGTGGATGGCTTGCGCGAAGACCTCCTTGCCGGTTCCCGTCTCGCCGGTGAGCAGCACCGAAGTGTCGGTGACGGCGACCTTGCGGGCCAGGTCCACGGCCCGGCGCAGGACCTCCGAGTCTCCGACGATCCGGTCGAAGGAGTGCTCTTCGGAGAGCTTGTTCTCGATGCGGGTCAGCCGCCGCTGCATTTCGGCCTTTTCGGCGGCCCGGCTCAGCAGGGGCAGGATCTTGTTGTTGTCGTCGCCTTTGGTGATGTAGTCGAAGGCGCCGTTCTTGATGGCCTGCACGCCGTCGGGGATATTGCCGTAGGCCGTCAGCAGGATCACTTCGGTGGCCGGCGCGGCCTCCTTGATGCGGCCGACCATCTCGACGCCGTTGCCGTCGGGCAGCTTGACGTCGCACAGCACCACGTCGGGGTCGTACCGGCGGAGCGTTTTCATCCCCGAAGCGCAGTCCGGAGCCTCGGCCACCTCGTAACCTTCCAGCCCGATGATCCGCGCCATCAGCCGCCGCAGCTGCTCTTCATCGTCGATGATCAGAATTTTCGCCATGTCGTTCGCTCGTTCCGTTCTTTCGGGCAAAGGTAAGACATTTTCGGCTTGCGCCGCTGCGGTATGACCGGATTTTGTTGTTTTTTGAATAGTCGCCGCCCCCCCCCCGATTTCGGGCCGGAATCCCGCAGAACACCGTGCGCGACGCCTACTGTTACCTGTACGACCTCTACCCCACGCTTTGCGGTCTGGCGGGTATCGGGGTCCCGGCCACCGTGAAGGGAATTTCGCTGGAGGAGACCCGGAAAGCTGGACTGGAAGCAGGTGGTGCAGGTGAATCCCTGACGCCCGCAAGCCGCGGAAAATCCGAAAACGGGGAGCCTGGACAAAATGGCTCCCCGTTTCCGTTTTGAAAGCGGCTATATTTTAGTATCTTTGGGGCCGGAACGACAATTTTCAGTCGGAAGGCTCCGCCGAACCGGGTGTATCCGGTTTGACATCCGTCCGGCTCTTTACGATCTTTACTTCTCCCAAACATACGAAAGCCGATGTCAAAAATCTCATCAGCTGCATTTGCAGACACCAAACCGCACTACGACATACTCGACGGATTGCGCGGCGTAGCGGCGATCATGGTCGTCTGGTTCCATCTGTTCGAAGCCTATGCGACCAGCCATCTCGACCAGCGGATCAACCACGGCTATCTGGCCGTCGATTTTTTCTTCATACTTTCGGGTTTCGTCATCGGTTACGCCTACGACGACCGCTGGAAGAAAAAGATGTCGGTAAAGGATTTTCTCAAGCGGCGGTTGATCCGTCTGCATCCGATGGTCGTCATGGGGGCCGTGATCGGGGCCGTCATGTTCTATTTTCAGGGCTGTTCCGTCTGGGATGTCTCGGCGGTGTCCCTATCCATGCTGCTGACGGCCACGCTGCTGAACGCGCTGCTGATTCCGGCGACGCCCGGTTCCGAAATCAGAGGGCTGGGTGAAATGTATCCGCTCAACGGCCCGAGCTGGTCGCTGTTTTTCGAGTATATCGGCAATGTCCTCTACGCTCTCTTCATCCGTAAGCTTCCGACCCGGGCGCTTTCCGTGCTGGTGCTGCTCGCCGGCTGCGGGTTGGCGGCGTTCGCCGTCTGGGGACCCCTCGGCGACATCTGCGTCGGGTTCGCCATGGACGGGGACAACATGCTCGGCGGCTCTCTGCGCCTGCTGTTCGCCTTCTCGGCCGGACTGCTGCTTTCGCGTGTGTTCAAGCCCGTGCGGATTCGGGGCGCGTTCTGGATCTGCGCCCTGGCGATCGTGACGCTACTTTCCGTGCCGCGCATCGGGGGAAGCGAACATTTGTGGATGAACGGGCTGTACGACACCCTGTGCGCCGTAGTCCTCTTTCCGCTGCTCGTCTGTCTCGGGGCTTCGGGAAAGACGACGGACCGAGTGACGACCCGGGTCTGCAAATTTCTGGGGGATATTTCCTACCCGCTGTACATGGTGCACTACCCTTTCATCTACCTCTATTATGCCTGGGTCAAGAACGAAAACCTCACCTTCACGGAGTCCCTGCCCGGCGCCCTGGCGCTCGTCGCGGGTTCTGTGATATTGGCTTATCTCTGTCTGAAACTCTACGACGAGCCTGTGCGCCGGTTCCTGACCGACCGCTTTTTGCGCAGGGAGAAATAGACACTGTTTTTTAAGACCAAAAGAGGTGTGTGCAATGTTGACACACAGCTCTTAATATTTTATCTTTTTCATTTTCGCCAAAATTTACAGTTCCTTCACGATAAATCGGAATGACCGAGCGATTCGGAAATGATGGCAATATTCACTCCCGAACGCTTCAAGACCGTTGCGAACGTGTGCCGAGCGACATAGGTAGTCAGTTCGATTTTCAGCCCCAATAATCGGCTCCACTCGTGCAGGGCCTTGTTCCCGTGTTTCAGCACCTTGCGCACTCGGTCGTAAATCTGTTGCTCGGTCTTGTGTATGCGGCGGTCGAGTATCGGGAAAATATAATCTTCGTCCGCATGGTCGGATTTGGCGTATTTGCCGATAATCGCTTTCGACTGCTCCGAGAGGTGGCAGGTCATCTCCTTGCTGGTTTTGTGGCGGGCATAGTAGATTCTTTCCTCGTCCATGTCGCAGTAACGCAGGGTGGCGATGTCTTTGAAATTGATGCCTGCCGAGAGGTATGAAAACAGGAAAATGTCCCGTGCGAAATCCAGATAGGCCGAACCGTCGGCGAGTATCTCCGCCTGCATCAGCCGTTGCACCTCCTCCTTGCGGATGGCGCGTTTGCGGGTGGCTGTCCACAACCGTCCGATTTTGAATTGCAGGAACGGACTGTGCGGCGTGGTGAAAATCCCCTCGGCAAGAGCCTTGTTATAGACGGCTTTCAGAACGCTGAATTTCGTGGCTATCGAATTGCTCTTGTTCCCCTTTTTCATTAGGAACAGTTCGAAATCACGCAGGTAGCCGACCGTAATTTCGTCGAAACGGATATTGGTCGAGCGGAATTGTTGCAGGAGTGAGAACGTGACCTTGTGTTTCGATGCCGAGCCGATTTTACCGACTGATTCCAATTGTGTAATCGTGCGGCGGAAATATTCGGCTATCGTGCAATAGACCCTCCGCCCGTCGGTTTCCAGCACGTTGTCCAGCGTTACGGGAACCTCCAACGCTTCGAGCCGTTTGATGCGCTTGTCGTATTTCTCGATTTGCTCGTAAATCCGCAGCTGAACGGCGGGATTCTGCGTTTTAAGCGTTTGGGTATCGAAATCCCAATCGTCGGCGGGGATATTGATTCCCGTGCTTACATAGCGGCTGCGACGATTGACGGTAAAACGCAGGTAGATGTTCGTGGTGCGATTTTGATTGATGCGGTCTTTTCTGCAAATGGCATTAATGCTGACACTCATAATGTTGCGGCATTATGCAGACAAGC
The DNA here is from genome assembly GCF_003461645.1 of Alistipes sp. AF14-19. Classification (NCBI taxonomy): domain Bacteria; kingdom Pseudomonadati; phylum Bacteroidota; class Bacteroidia; order Bacteroidales; family Rikenellaceae; genus Alistipes; species Alistipes sp. AF14-19. The sequence goes on along the minus strand of NZ_QTXM01000002.1, from coordinate 273,572 downwards.
GCGAACGGTGTTTTACCGCCGTAAAACATGGTTAAACAAATGGTAAAACATTCTTCGGAAAACGGCGCGAAAAAGGCATTATGGAGAGTTTCATTTCGCACCCGCAAAAAGAAAAACGAGCGATAATTCATTGATTATCACTCGTTTGTCGTGAGCGGAAAACGGGACTCGGACCCGCGACCTCAACCTTGGCAAGGTTGCGCTCTACCAACTGAGCTATTTCCGCAAAAGCATGTTTCGTAATTGCGAGTGCAAAGGTAACTAAAAAATTCGAAACTCCAAATTTTTCCAATGTATTCTGCAATTTTTTTTACGATATGCCTGCCGCCGGGAGCTTCTACGGGAGCTTCTATTTGAATATCCGTATGCGCTCTTCCCAGGGCTTGAAACTCTTTTCCTGCGGCTCTCCGCCCGGCGTTCCGAACGGCATCTGGGCGATCAGCCGCCACGCTGCGGGCAGATCCCATTGTTCGCGCACTTCTTTGTCGATGAGCGGGTTGTAATGCTGGAGCGACGCGCCGAACCCGGCGTCTTCGAGCATCGTCCATACCGCCAGCTGGTGCATGGCCGAGGTGTGCTCCGACCAGATCGGGAAATTGTCCGCATAGGTCGGGAACTGTTCCTGCAGTTTCCGCACGACGGTCGTATCCTCGTAGTAGAGCACCGTGCCGTATCCCGATGCGAAACTGCGGTCGATCTTCTGCTCCGTGGCGACGAACGCCTCTGCGGGAACGATGGCTTGCAGGGTCCGTTTCACGATCTCCCAGAACGCTTTGTGCTGTTCGTGCAACAGGAGCACCAGCCGCGTCGACTGCGAGTTGAAGGCCGACGGGATGTGTCGTATCGCAAAATGAATGATTTCCTCGATCTTTGCGTCGTCGATCGGGGATTCGGGGGTCAGTTCATAATAACTGCGCCGGTGTTGCAGCGCGTCTTTCAAATTTCTCTCCATAGTCGTTGGCATGTTATTGTATGCCCTTTCGCAAAAATAGCACAACTTTTGGAAAAATGTGCGGATTACAACGTGAAATAGTATCTTTGTAGCCATGAAAAACATGATCGAAACATTTTCCGCATTGGGCGCGCGCCTGCTCGGTTTCGGCGATGACGATGCGACGCGCGCGGTCATTGACTCCGCCTGCCGTGCCAACGGCTGGTTTACGCCCGCCGACATCCGTCGTGCGGTGCGCGCGATTGCCTGCGACATGCTGCAACGCGAAAAGCTCGAGGCGTGGCTGGCGGACTACCCTGCCCTTCCGGTTGCGGAGCCGCGGCGCGTGCTGGTCGTCATGGCCGGAAATATCCCGCTTGTTGGTTTTTTCGACCTGCTGTGCGTGCTTGTGAGCGGCCACGGTTGTCTCGTGAAGCCCTCCGCCAAGGATTCCGTGCTGATGGAACATGTCGTGGGGCTGCTGCGCGAAATCGACCCTTCCGCGCCGGTCCGCCTGTACGACGGAACGTCGCCCGTCGACGCCGTGATCGCCACCGGCAGCGACAACGCCAACCGCTATTTCCGGGCGCATTACGCCGGCATTCCCTCCCTGCTGCGGGGCAGCCGCCAGTCGGTAGCCGTGCTTTCGGGGCGCGAGACGCCGGAACAGCTTGCCGGACTGGCCGACGACATCTGGGCCTATTCCGGGCTGGGGTGTCGCAGCGTGTCGCTGATTTTCGCGCCGGAAGGATATGAACCTGCGCTTCAAATACCGCCTGTAAACGATAAATATATAAACAATTACAGGCAGCAGCGCGCCTTGCTGGAAATGCAGGGACGGCCGTTTGTCGATCTGGGATGCGCCGTGGCTGTCGAGCAATGCGCCTTTCCGGCGGCGTTGAGCCGGATCGCCTATGCGCATTACGCGACGTTGGACGAAGTGGTCGCATGGCTTGCCGGGCATGACGGTGAACTGCAATGCGTCGTCACCGGGTGTCTCCCCCACAGCCGCCGCGCCGGTTTCGGCTGCGCACAGTCTCCGGCCCTGACCGATTATCCCGACGACCGTGACGTTCTTGCGTGGCTTGCGGCGTTGGATTGACAAAAAGTGTTATATTTGGTGTCGTAACGAAACAATATTCTAAAAATACTACTGCAATGTCGATGGTTTTCCGATTCCGGATGTTGAGCGACGAAAACGACAATTTCGTGCGTGATTATGAGGCGATGTACGACATGACGCTGCTCGATTTCCATGATTTCATCCTTCAGTCGCTTGAGTACGAGCCTTGTATGGCTTCGTTCTTCACGGCCGACGACCGCTGGGAGAAGCAGCGCGAATTTACGAGCGTGGAGATGGACGACGGCTCCGGGGACGCTCCCGCGGCGATGGAGAGCGTAACGCTCGGCCAGGTCATCCACAACCGCCGCGACCGTCTGATCTATCTCTTCGACATGTTCGGCGACCGTGCTTATTTTCTGGAACTTACCGGAACCTTCGAGGCCGAGAAGGGCGCTTCCTATCCGCGTGAAATCTATGCGCAGGCCGCAGCTCCCGACCAGTACGATCCGTCGAAAACGCGCGCGGAGGACGATGACGGGTCGATTTTCGGCGAAGTGATGAGCGAATTCAGCGATTTCGAGGGCGACGATAATTACGACGATGAGTACTAAACGGCTGCTGGTCATCGTCGGGCCGACGGGTTCGGGCAAAACGGATTTGAGCATCCGTCTGGCCGGCCATTACGCCGCTCCGATCCTTTCGACCGATTCCCGGCAGGTTTACCGGGGGATGCCGATCGGCACGGCGCAGCCCACTTTCGATCAGCTTCAAGCGATTGAGCATCATTTTATTGCCTCGCACGATATAAAGGATTACTTGAGTTGCGGGGAATACGAGGTGCAGGCCCTTGCGCGGCTCGAAAAACTTTTTGCCGGCCACGATTACGTCGTTGCCGTCGGCGGCGCGGGGCTGTATGTCCGGGCGTTGTGCGAAGGCATGGACGACCTGCCGCAGGCCGACGAATCGCTGCGCGAGGAGATGGATCGCTGGCTGGCGGAGGAGGGACTCGGAGCGCTTGCCGAGAAGCTCCGGGAGCTGGACCCGGAGTATTACCGGATTGTCGACCTCAACAATCCGGCGCGTGTCGTGCGGGCATTGGAGGTATGCCTTCAAACCGGCATGCCCTACTCCCGGCAGCGTACCGGCATACGGCGAGCGCGTCCGTTCGAAATCGTGAAAATCGGCGTCGACCTGCCGCGCGAGGAGCTTTACGACCGCATCAACCGCCGGGTGGACCGGATGCTTGCCGACGGTCTGGAAGCCGAGGCGCGGGCGCTGTACCCCTACCGGGAACTGAATGCGTTGCAGACGGTCGGCTACCGCGAGTTTTTCGATTACTTCGACGGGCGTATCGGCTATGACGAGGCCGTGGAGCTGATCAAACGCAATTCGCGCCGCTATGCCAAGCGGCAGCTCACCTGGTTCCGCCGCGATCCGGAAATCCGCTGGTTCCGGCCCGACGACGATGCGGCGATGATAAATTACATAGATTTTGGCAAATCGTAAATATTTTCGTACTTTTGCCGGCGTCTTTCGGCGAAAGACTGCGCCCGGATGGTGGAATCGGTAGACACGCCGGACTTAAAATCCTGTGGCCAGTAATGGCCGTGCCGGTTCGACCCCGGCTCCGGGTACAGGAAAAATCGCTTAATTTGTTGGTTATGACAAGTTAAGCGATTTTTTTGATTGTTCCCGCATGTGAAAATATGCTCTTGGGTGGGTTATCTTTTGTGAGATGGCTGGAATATATCCAATGATTCGTCATAGATCGGGCTGTCGATCCCGAGGAATGACAGGACGCTGTGAAAGACATGATACTGCCCGACCTTTTTCTCCGGATCTATTTCCAGCGCTTCATCCGATGTCCACACGATGAACGGAATCTCGATCTGTTCCTTCGGCGCGACAAGTATGGGCACGCCGTGCATATACAGATTCCCCTCGCCGAGGGACTCTCCGTGGTCGGATACGAAGATCACGCAACTGCGCCTTTGGGGAATCCCGCGAAGAATTTCTATTACGGAATGAATGAGATAATCCGTGTAGACGATGGTGTTGTCGTAGGCATTCATCAGCTCCTTCGGATCCGCTTTGGACATCTCCACCGTAGTGCATACGGGACTGAACACCTCGAACTCCGGCGGGTATTTCTTATAGTACGTGGGGCCGTGGCTCGTGCTGGTATGGAGTACGACGAGCATCTTGTCCTTGCTGCCGGAGAGTATCTCTTCGCGGAGGCCTGCGAGCAGAATGCCGTCGTACCTGTCGTCGGCTTCGGGATTCCGCTCCTTGAGCTCTTTCGGCTTGTAGTATTTGTCGATATGTACGGGAGGCTCTCCCCAATTGTTGCTGCGCCATACCACATCCACGCCGCTGCGGTTGAGATAGTTCGGAAGGATTTCGTAAAGTTTGTTGGACGGCTTATGGTCGAGAATGGCCTTCACGCCTGCCGTGGTATAGGTCGCGGCCGCATCTGCAATCAGTGCGGTCACGCTGTCTTTCTCCAGAAGCGGATTGGTCGGCTTGCCGTATCCGTATAAAGAGAAATTCTCCCTTCTGGCGGATTCTCCTATTATCAGCACGCATACATCCTTGCCGTCGGAAACGATCTTCGCGTCGGGCAGGGGAATCTCTTTCCGGTTCTGCTTCTTTACGGAATTATAGTAGCGTACGGAATTGACCGTATACGACCACGGCATGACCAGGCTGCCGAGCTTGGGCGCGTTGCGGTCGATCCACGGCCAGTTCTGCATATTGACCAGCGCGATGGCCAAAGAAACCGCCAATGCGATGCCCGTGCGGGCGAAAAAACGCTTCCAGCTTCCGTAGTCGAACCGCCTTGCAAAAATGTAGATGCATGGAACCACCCCCAGGAAGAGGAGATACCATACGGCAGACCATGAAAAGAATCCGGAAGCCTCCGAATACCGGGTGTTGAATACGTTCCCCATCATCTTGTCCGTGATGAGCACCTGGTATGTGTTTATGAAATAGAGGCTTATGGCATTGCCTATGAATGTGAAGGCAAGGATACACTTTCCGGCGAAGCGTCCGAGAAAGAGCACGAGGTAATAGACGAGAAAATTGAGCGCGAACATCAGCACGCCCAGCCCTCCGGTGATCAATACGCCGTTGAAGCCCCCTTCGATGTTGCCGAGCACCAGCCGGAAGAACGGCCAGTGGAACGCCACGAGCGTAAACAGGCTGAGTACCGAAGATATGCGGGTGAGGTCAGTCTTTTCTTTCAGAAATTTTACCATTTGATAACTGTTTTATAAAATGTAAGGATCACTCCCGCGCATAGGACAAGAAGCGTAAAGTTGAAAAGAATCGTCAACGGGATGTTTACCGTATGCGCCGGAGCCATATAGGGAGTTTGTGCCACGGAAGCGTCGTATCGTGCGAACGGATTGGTGTAGATCACCTCTCCGTCGGGAAAGTAGGCCGTAATACGTGCGTAGGGGTCATTGTCCCTCATGGTATAGCTGGCCGCGGACGAGTTCCGGGCCAGCGACAGAGTGGTGTGATCCTGCCCCGTCACCTTGATACTGTCCGCCTGGCGCGACAAGGCGATGTAGATCGTTTCGCCGTCGAGTCCGATCTTCTCGACCGACGGCAGATTCCTGTTTCTGGCGTATTTCACCTCCCAGTCCCCATGTCCGTAGTCGGGAATGCGCATCGCATAATAGCACCCTCCGAGAAGCGTTTCCTTTATGTCTTCATACCTCGCCGACGGACAATGCAGGAAATTGCACCTCACGGCAATGCGGCTGGGTTTGTCGGGGTAGTGTAGGTCGTCGTTGGCCAGCCCGAAACTGTAATGCCCGGCGCTGAGGGCCCAGTCCCAGTACTCGTTTTCGGTGCTCTTTCCGCTGTCGAGTTCCATGATCCTGTAACCGCCGAGTTTTTGCATGTGGCTTTTCGACGTGCCCGTCGTTCTCAAGGGGTGATTCATCTGGATGAAATCGGACTCCTTTCCGAGCAGGTCTAACTGGAATTGTTTTTGGGAAGCGAAAAGCGGGATCAAATGATCGAAGCGGTTGACTTCGTCGCAACCGAATACCAGCTTATGGTATTTGAATAGGTTGATACCGTGTTCGTAGACATTGACCTGCAACAGGGAATCGTACGGATGTAGGGTCAATTCATTGTGATTCGAGAATGTTACGATGTCATATCCGAATTTCCGGTAGGCTTCATCGGTTTCGGCCGGCCAATATTCGCACTCGTTCAGGATGCCCTTTACGCGCGTATGCGTATGAAAATTGGCTCGTTTCCAGCATATGTCGGATTCCCCCCCCCGGTATGGGTTAAAAATGTCGGGGCCGCTGAAGGGTTTAGCCTCACTGAAATCATATACGGGGCTTACGCTTGTCACAAAGATTGCCAGCAAGGCGATCAGTATGAGCGAGACGATGGTTTTGCCCAATGCGACCGATATTTTTCGCAGCATGTAAATCAAAGTTCGTTCATTTGGATGCAATGCGTTTCCCATAAATTAATGGCTGAAGATAATTGCTGCAAAGTTAACAAAAATGCGGCAAGAGCAAAAGGGAAAATAGATGTGTAGAAACGACTGAATTCGGATTTGGTACATTAAAGTAATATTGGGGATGTTTTTGCGGGTGGAAGCGCAAGCCGGAATGGGATCCTTTCCGGCGCTTTCTGGCTGCGGTTGGTGAAAATAATCCGCGATTTCGGGCGGTTTCTCGGAAAGAAGCGTTATCTTTGCCGCAGGTTTGGTACTCTCCTTCCCGGGCGTGGAAGAAGAGTGAAAAGGGAATCGGGTGCAAATCCCGGACAGTCCCGCTGCTGTGAAACTCCGTGAAGGCTCCGAACATCTCGCCACTGGCCCGCAAGGACCGGGAAGGCTTCGGAACAGGAGCAAGTCAGAAGACCTGCCAGGCCGATTCGACGTCAGGAAGCCCCGGGGGATGGGTATTTGACATCGGGTTATGTAATGCTTATTGTTTTATGTCGGACTTTGCTGCCGGGTGCTGCGCCTTTCGGCAGGCGGGATTTTTCCCGGACGGAAGCCGACCGGATGAGGATTGGATATGGAATTAATCGAACGATTGTTATTTGGCTCCGAGTCGCTTTGGGGCGGAGGTGTGGCCCACTCGGTGCTGATTCTGGCGCTGGTCGTGGCGTTGGGTGTCATGCTGGGCAAACTCAAGGTCGCCGGCGTGTCGCTGGGCGTGACGGGCATTCTGTTCGTCGGCATCGGCTTCAGCTATTTCGGCATGAACGTCGACGAACACCTGATGCACTTTCTCAAGGAGTTCGGACTGATTCTTTTCGTCTATTCGATCGGCCTGCAGGTCGGGCCCGGATTTTTCTCTTCGTTCCGCAAGGGCGGCGTCACGCTCAACAAACTGGCGGTGCTGGTGGTGGCGCTGGGTGTCGCCACGACGGTGGCGCTCTATTACATCACGGGCTTGTCCATGACGACGATGGTCGGCGTGATGTCGGGCGCCGTGACCAACACGCCCGGACTGGGCGCCGCACAGCAGGCTTTCAGCGACATGCACGCCGGAGCCGATGCCCCGGACATCGCCACGGGGTACGCCGTGGCCTACCCGCTGGGCGTCGTGGGAGCCATCCTCACGCTGATCGGGCTTCGCTACCTGCTGCGCATCGACGTGAAACGCGAAGAGGCCGCCGCCGGGCAGGATTCGGACGCGCAGAAAGACCTGACGACCCGGCGTCTTTCCGTCGAGATCGTCAATGCCGCCGTCAACGGCAAGACCGTCGCCGAGATCCGGGACCTTGCGCTGCGGGATTTCGTCATTTCGCGCATCAGCCGCGGCGGCGGAAGCCCCGAACTGGCTGACGCTTCGACGGCGCTTCATTGCGGCGACCGCATCCTGCTGATCGCCGCGCCCCGGGACGTCGAGGCGCTGGTAGCCCTGCTCGGGCGGGAGGTCGACGCCGAGCCGATGGTCCATGACAAGGCGATGATTTCGCGGCGCATTCTGATCACCAAGCCCGAGCTGAACGGCAAGACTCTCTCCGAACTGCGGGTCCGTTCCACGTGCGGCGTCACGATCACGCGCATCAACCGTTCGGGCATCGACCTGGTGGCCTCCGGAAACCTGCAATTGCAGATCGGCGACCGGGTGACGGTCGTGGGGCCCGAATTGTCGGTGGCCCATGCCGAGCGGCTTTTCGGCAACTCGCTCAAGCGGCTCAACCACCCCAACCTGATCCCCATTTTCACCGGCATCGCGCTGGGCGTTCTGCTGGGCAGCATTTCGTTCTGGATTCCGGGCATCCCGCAGCCCGTGAAACTGGGTCTTGCCGGAGGTCCGCTGATCGTGGCCATCCTGATCGGCCGCTACGGGCCGCACTACAAACTGGTCACCTATACGACGATGTCGGCCAACCTGATGCTGCGCGAGGTGGGCATCTCGCTCTTCCTGGCGGGCGTGGGACTGGGCGCGGGCGAGGAGTTCGTGCCGACGCTCGTGGCGGGCGGATATGTCTGGATCGCCTACGGGGCCGTGATCACCGTCGTGCCGCTCCTGCTGGCGGGCATTTTCGGACGCTTCTACTACAAACTCAACTATTATACGCTGATCGGCGTTCTTTCGGGGGCCTCGACCAACCCGCCTGCGCTGGCCTATTCGGCCGAACAGACCTCGTCCGACGCTCCGTCGGTCGGTTACGCGACGGTCTACCCGCTGTCGATGTTTCTGCGGGTGCTGGCGGCACAGCTTTTGATACTGATATTCGGTTAAACCGGAAAAGGAGCGGCAAGGAAACGGACACGTTGCCGCCATAACGGGTCGGACGCGATCAGCAAGCCGGCCGCGCCTTTTTCCAAAGACGAACGCTTATGAACATCGTGCTGTATGGAGTTCCGGCGAAGACCGCCGGCCGGATCGCAGGCCAGTACGGCCTGAAGGAGATCAACTCACCCGACAAGTTCGACGCCTCGGGAACGATGGTGCTCGTTCCGCCGATAAGCACTCCGCGCTACCTGCTGGCGTTCTACAACGCCATGCTGCGCCACGAGGACGATGTCGATGCGGTCATCATCTGCGGCATCGAGTCCTGCGAGGCCGCCTCGACGGTGCAGTACTGCACGCCTCCGGGAAAATTCTTCTCCCTGAACGGCGGGTTGGACGAGGAGGAGCTTCTCTCCGAACTGCGCCTGATCCTCGACTCCCTGTTTGCCGAGGGCAACCAGCTCAACGTCTGACCGCGCGTCAGGCTCCTTGCCGGTGCCGACGGTCGTCAGCACGCGATTATTTCGTATGCGCCCGACCGGACGGCCCGCAGCGGCGCGTGCGCCGAATTCTTGCCGCCGCGTTCCGGTTGAAAACCGCCCTTATCCGTTCCATACGACCGATTCCGCGTCGTGGAAAAATCCGCATACGAGCGTCAGGTACTCGGGCATGCGGCCTCCGCTGCCCCACTTCATCTCGATTCCGAACAGTTCGGAGGCCGTGCGTGCCACGTCGAATCCGCAGGCTTCGAGCGACGGCCGCACCAGTTCCGGATGGCGGCAGGGCCTGCCTTCGGGGCGCGTGCAACTCCCCTCGGGACAGTGAATGCACGTTCCGACGTAGGCGAACGAGCGTCCGCCGTATTGCCGTTCCATCTCCAGCAGCCGACGTTCGAGCCGCTGCCGTTCGGGCAGGATCAGGCGTCCCGCTTCGGAGACCGGGAGTCCCGGCTCCTCGGGCGTGATTCTGGTCGCGACGAGCAGCGCCGTGCCGTAACGCGTGACGTACTCCTCCATATCGAACCCGAACGGCGGGCATCCCCAGCTGCGGCCGTAGTTGCCGCACTCCCGGCAATAGCCGCCCACCCGTTCGGCGTCGCGGAAGCGGGCGACGTATGCTGCGGCGGGCAGTTCCGCCGTGAAATCCCGGGCGGTGTATCGAAACGAATGATCCATGCGGCAAAGTTATGAAAAAAACCGCCGTTCCGGGCGGTTTTCGCACCATTTGCCGTGGGAGCCGGCCGTAAGTCGTTGCATGGCAGACAACGCTAAACTAATCTCTGAATTTCCGGCTCCCACCGGCAAAACGGCGTCGCGTCACGGCTTGCGCCGGAACAGCTTCGTGATGTCCTCCATCGTCCCGTCCGGTTCGATCCGGTAGAGCCGCTGGTTGGTCGTCGGCGCCGTCAGCGGACCCAGCGCCTCGACCCATCCGCCCAGTTTGACGTAGTCGAATGCCGCGGCCTCGAAACCCTCCGGCAGCTCCTCCCGGCCCGAATACCATGCCGTGCGCAGCTCCGGGCAGGTTTTCCGTACGGTCCCTGCCAGCCGGGCGATCTTGTGCGGCCCGGCGTCGCCGCCCATGAATGCGACGCAGGTCACCGAACGTCCGTAACGGGCCAGCAGCCCCAGCAGTTCCGCCTCGTCGAGCACGCGCCCTTCGTCCGCCTGCAAGTGCGGGCTGTGGCATCCCGGGCAGCGGTTGGGACAGCCCGTGATGTTGAGCGCCAGGGTCGTTTCGCCGGGAATCTCGGCGAACACCACGTCGAAATTGTGATACCGCACCATCCTACTCCGCCTTGGCGTAATAGCGCCGCGCGGCCTCCTGCTGGCGAGCCGCCGAGAAGTTCGAAACGCGCTTCATGTAGCCGATCACGCGCGTCAGGTAGTCCACGTCGTCCGAGTGGCATGCGGGGCACTCCTTCAGGTAGCGTTTGTCGATGTGCCCGCACTTGTTGCACATCGTGTTGGGGATGTTGAACGTGAAGTAGTTGCATCCTTCGGCGGCCGCCACGCGCAGCAGGTGGCGGTACTGCTCCTTCGAGAGGTGCTCCTCGAGGTTCATGTGCAGGGCCGAGCCGCCCGTGAGATGCTCGATGTAGCGGCGTCCGTGGAGGCGGAACTTGTCGATGACGTTCAGCGACTCGTCCTCCACGACGTAGAAATAGGAGTTGTAGCAGTCGCGCGGCACGGCATATCCGTCCTCGCGGTCCCACTTGGCGTGCTTCACGCCGACGTTTTCCGCCGGGATCATCTCACAGTTGAACATCACCTCCTTCGAGCGGTATTTCCGGTTGTAACGCTCGATCAGCCCCAATACCCCCTGCACGAAAGCGGCGTAGTCGTCGTTGTCGTCGATGCGGATGCCCAGGAATTCCGCAGCCTCGACCAGTCCGTTGACGCCGACGGTGAGATACTGCCGTGCGAGGTTGATGTACCCCGCGTCGAAGAGCGGCAGCATGCCCTTGGCCTTCAGTTCCTTGAGGTTCTCGTTGTAGGCTATCTGCACCTTGTGCACCAGGTCCACTATCTCCTCCAGATGGGCGAGGTAGTGCATGCCGTTCTTCACGGCGTACTGGATGCAGCGGTTCAGGTTGATCGTCAGCACGCTCTTCGAACCCGTCGAGACGCCTCCGGCGCCCAGCGTGTAGCTGAACCCGTTGTCTTGGATCTCGTTCCGCAGGCGGCAGCACGACGACAGCGAGTCGGCGTTGTCGCTGATGTAGGTGAAGAACGAGTGCCCCGCGGCGTACATTTCGGCCGTGAAGTCGCCCCACTCGCGGTCCATCACGTCGCCGTCGCGGGTCAGCAGCGCCATCGTCTCGACGGGGAAGGTCAGCACGGTTTTCGTGCGTTCGCGGTTGAACCACGTCATAAACCGTTTCTGCAACCACGACAGCGACTCCCAATGGGGTTTCGAGCCGTCCGGGAAGACGAACTCCCCGAAAAGCGACTCGAAATAGTAGCGGTCGTAGTAGGCGACGTTCCAGAACACGGCCTGGAAATTCCGCGCCCCGGTGGGCTGGTTGATCGAGTAGACGATCTGCTCGAAGCAGTCGGTGATCATCTTGTCGATCGTGCGCCGTTTCTTCGAGAGGTCGACCACTTCGTCGGCGCGCGTGTAGTAATCCTCGCCGTACTCCTGTTCGATGAAATAATTCATGTACATCAGGAATTCGGGCGTCGCGCAGGCTCCCGAGAGCATCGACGAGACGATGAAGACCATGTTGACGAACCCGCCGCAGAACGACTTGAGGTTGGTCGGGCGCGTCGAGTTGCCGCCCACCGACAGCGTGCCGCCCAGCAGCCACGGGTACATCGTGATCGAGGCGCAGTAGTTGGCCATCGACGTTTCGTCGTTCTTGTAGATGAAGTGGCCGTTGAGCAGGCGCAGGTATTTGTCCGACAGCTCCTTGCCGTACATCTCCTTGATGCGGTCGGTCAGCAGACGGCGGTTCAGGCGGATGAAGTTCCGCTTCGGGAGTTCGCCGATCAGCGTGGCGATGTTCTTGTTCTCGACGTTGGCGTTGGCGTCGTATTTCGACCCTGTCGCGGGGTTTTTCGCGTCGCAGTAGTTGATCAGGAATTCGAGTTTCTCGCGGTCTTCGCGGTCCTCGGAGTGCTTCTGGCGGTAGAGCATGTAGCTCTTGGCCACGGCGAAATAACGCTCGGCCATCAGGGCCACCTCCACCTGGTTCTGAATCTCCTCGACCGACATGCCGTCCGAGACGCGGACGCGGCTCAACACCGACGTGAGGTCGTCGTCCGTGGCGTAGCCGCCCACCGAGAGGAACGCCTTGCTGATCGCGCGTTTGATCTTTTCGACCGAGAACGGCGCCCGTTTGCCGTCGCGTTTGACGATGTAAATTTCCGAAATGCCCATATTTATCCCATATTTGTTGTGTGCCTGTGCGGTGCGAAACCCCGTTCTCTTCTGCTGCGGCCGCAGAAAAGGGCGGAATTCCCTCGAAAAACATGTTCGGTATAAAAAGGTCCGGGTATCGCCCTAAATCCCGAAGGCGGCCACCCTTCCCGGCAAGGCAGGTCTTCTGACTCGCCCCTTCCGCACGCCTTCCCGTCCCGGGGGACAGTGGCTAAAGAGTGTGCGGAACGCAACGGGGCTTACAGCTACGGGAATAGTCCCTGATTTTCACAGGAGTTCCCTTTTGATCTCGTGCCGACAGCCGTCGGCGGAGAACCTTGCACGAAAACAAATATAGGGATAGTTCTCCGGAAAGGAAACATGCTTCGGGGCTTTTAATGAACATTTTGTGAACAAATGCGCGCGCCGGCACGCCCCGGGCGGATGGCTCCGTTCCGCCGCGGGCAAAAAAAAGACATCCCCCTGATGGATGAGTGTTTTTTTATAATTGGAATAGGCAAAATGTAAATAACGGAAAATCAATATATTAAAATTCCGTTATTTACACGGATTTCGGATGCAAAGGCTATTAAAAGTAGAATTCGACGGGAGTTTCGTTACCAAATCGTAACCCCGTCGAATTGCTTTATAATAGCATATATGCGACTGAATTACAATTTCTTGCGCAAATATACGTAATTCTTGAGAACTCAACAACCGATACCTTTGTCACATTAAAAATTGTTGAGTTATGAAAAGTACGTTCAAAGTTCTGTTTTATCTAAAAAAGGATAAAATCTCGAAAGACGGGAAAGTTCCGGTCATGGGGCGCATCACGGTCAATGGCACGCAAGCCGGTTTCAGTTGCAAATTGAATATCGACCCGGCGCTATGGGATGAGAAAACCAATTATCTGAAATCGCAACGAAATACGCTTTCGCGCGAAATTCACCAGATGCTTGAAAACATCAAGGCTCAAATCACCAAACATTATCAGTCGATCAGTGACCGTGATGCGTATGTCACGGCCAATAAGGTCAAGAATGCTTACCATGGTTTCGGCGACCGATATAAAACGCTTATCGCAGCTTTCGACTACCACGCCGATTCTATAAAAGCGAGAATCGGACGTGACAGAGCGCAACGTACTTACGATAGGCTGATGGAAGAACGCCGTTGCCTGATGCGGTATCTGGTTCTGAAAAAACTGGAAGATGTGACTTTGAAGGAGTTGGATGTTACGTTCATCGAAAGATATTACGCATGGATGCTCTCAGACGGACATTGCGGCAAGACAACGGCTTTCAAACGCACCCAGACGTTGAAGTGTGTTTTATATGTAGCCGTTGAGCAAGGCTGGATAGACCGTCATCCCTTTCTGGCGTTCAAATGTGCTCCGGATTATAAGCCCCGCATGTTCCTGTCCGACGAAGAAATACAACGGCTTATGAATATAGAATTGCGTTATCATCGGCAGCGGGCCGTGCGGGATATGTTTATTTTCTGTTGTTTCACCGGACTGGCTTATATAGATCTGAAGAATCTGACTTACGATCATATCGTAACAACTCCGACGGGAGAACAATATATCTATAATCGCCGTCAGAAGACCGGTACGCCTTATCACATCATGTTGCTGCCCATTGCGCAAGAGCTTATCGAACGATATAGGGGGTATCCGGGTAAAATCGACGAAACGCGGGTCTTTCCCGTGAAAGATCGGAAAAGTATGTGTACAACGATAAAACGTATTGCCCAAAAATGCGGCATTACCAAAAACCTATCGACGCACATCGGTCGGCATACATTCGGAACGACGGTCACGTTGGAGAAAGGAGTACCTATTGAAACCGTTTCGGAAATGCTCGGACATAAGCAGATTACGACGACTCAAATCTACGCCAAATTAACCGCCAACAAGATGAAGGAAGACGTACGTCTTCTTACGCAGCGCATCGGCAATCTGTATGAACTCACACAGCCTACGACCCGGCTGCTTTCCAAAGAGGCTTAACCCTAAACGAACGGCGACCAGATCAGTCTGGTCGCCGTTCGTTTACTTATTCCAGGGCCGGAAGTCGCGGTAGTTTTTCTTCAGCACCTCGAAGATACCGGATTCGGGATAGAGGATTTTCCCGCCGAGCGTCGTATAGGGAATCGCTTTCGTATCCCGCAAGGTCTGCAACGTCCGTTTGCACACATGGAAGCGTCTGCAAATCTCATCTCCGGTCAGATAATGCTCCTGACCGATCGTCGGCCGCAAATGTTTCATGGCCGTTTCGATCTCGCGCGTGGTTTGCACCATCCAATCCGTCAGTTCCTTGAACTCTTCGGATCGCTTCGTAATAATGTCCGACATACTATCTGCGGATCAGAGCTTCGCGGATGACGCGTTCGACGTCGGTCTCCCGGTAATAGAATTTGGAACCTATCGTGGAATATGGGATGATTCCCCGATCGCGGTAATTCTGCAAAGCCCGCTGCGAGATATGCAGCGCCTCGCATACTTCCTGCGTGCTGAGCCATTTCTCCCGTGTGGGCGGAGCTACCTTACGATACAATTCCGTTACGGCGACCGACAGGCCGCACAGACGCCTTCTCAGTTCCAGATAGGCATCGTGTTCCATCATGGTTACTTCCATAAGTCGAATGTTTTATGAATTAGTATTTAGTATAATTTAAGCACCGGCATCGGATGCCGTCGTGTTTCATTTCGTCGTTTCAAATCCGGTGCACACAGCCGGATTTGCCGTCGTGCCGAAAAGTAATCCTCCGTCAGCATCAGCTTTTCTGCTTCCGGCGTAAAGAGCATTACGCCTTTCATCACCGCATAATACGCCTCGTCATTCGCCACGACATGACGGGGCTGTAACTTCAGACGAGTCAATTCCGGCAATAATTTCCGCATGTATAGTTCATCGGGCCGCTTCGCTTCTTCCGTCGTCGCATGGAAGGATGCTTCCGGAGGCAGATCGTATTGCAGATAGAACAGGTTTTCGAGCGCCCGTCCGGGTGTTGTCTTTTTCAACTCTTCGGAGATGTGATGCCTGAAACCCTCTTCGCCGTTCGTTCCGACAGCGAAACGTACGGCATGCAGCGTTCAGTCGAGCGTCAGGTAAATACTTCGTATCCGGTCTTCCCGCATATTCGTTACATTTTTATTGCGGCACGTTTGCCGCTGACAGGACGGGAATGCCGCAGCCTGCGTTTCGTTTCCCGCTTTTTGGTTACGGTGCCCGTTCCGGGCAGGGAAACATGCTGTTTCGCATCCGGCGATGACTCTTTGTATTCCGTCAGGAATCTCCCGTTCTGAATGTTGTATTCCGTGCGAAGAATACCCGCTGCGATTTCACGGGCCTGCTGCTGCAAGGCACCGTACCCGAAGTCGTGCGTCGATTGCCGGTTTCCCATACGCGCCCGGTCGCAATCCCGGAGTTTCGACGCCACCTCGGAGAAGAACTCCCGATGTCTGAAACGATGCAACCCGTCGTCGGCTACAGATGCGGCGTACCCGTTTTCCGCGATATACAACAGCGTTGCGAGATCGTGATTGCCTGACGATACCTGTGTCCGGTTCCCGGCAACGAACCTCTCGAAGTCCTCGTAGCACGGCGATATGGAATATGCTGCCGAACATACGCCTTCCGAAAGTACCGATGTCGGAATCCACTTCTCCACGGTAAAACTGTATCGGGATCTCTCCAGTCCCGGATACTCGCTTTTCAGATCGCTTTTCACGAATTTGTCGATACACTTGTCCGCCATCGCGGCGATTCGGGGCGGCAAATGTTTCAATTCATAGATTTTCAGCGTATCTGCATCAGTCCGCATTCCGAAGAAACGATCCGTCATGTATTGCATATAGCAGTACATGGCCCGCCGGCCCTTGGGCGTATCGCTGAAGAGATAAGTTCCCTGTGAAGAGGTTACAGCCCGATAGAGCGGTGCATCGTCGGGCGCCGTACGGGCACAATGCATCGTAAATCTCCGGTATTCGGAATCGCGCATCAGCTGTTCCCGCCGCCCTGCCGGAGAGAGGGGCGAAAGACCTTTCGAGAGTGCGAAAGCCGCATCCCGGAGCGAAACGGCCGGCTCGGGGTGTATATCCTGCCGGATAAAAGCCGGAGCCAGCTTCCCGTAAAAATATTCGTTCGTCGTACTTCGGCGCGACGGAATCGCTTTGCTGTCGGGAAAGGTCAGATGCAGCAGCGTGTGGTCGGGAACGACCGATGAACGGGAGCAGGCGGCAACCTGTTCGCGTATATAATCTTCGAAAGACTGACGTCCGTTTTCTCGGACGGCGATACGCACGGCCTGCATCTGCGGATTCATCGTAACGAAAACACTCGCCGGAACCTTGCGCCTCATGAGGCGGTCTAAAAAATCTGCGATTCGGGACATGAACGGTAAATTTCAGAGGATTTTACAAGACAGAATCGGAAATAATATCTATTCCCTGACACAACGCACCAGCCCTTTGCCTTTTCCGCCTTCGAAGTTCGTCCACCCGCTGTTGATCTCGAATTTGAAATAGACGGTCGGATACGGCGTAGCGGATGTCGGTTCGGACGCCGCTCCGGTCAGCATGACGGCAACGCCGTCACGATCCAGCCGAAAATCGTC
This sequence comes from Alistipes sp. AF14-19, assembly GCF_003461645.1. Taxonomy (NCBI): domain Bacteria; kingdom Pseudomonadati; phylum Bacteroidota; class Bacteroidia; order Bacteroidales; family Rikenellaceae; genus Alistipes; species Alistipes sp. AF14-19. The sequence goes on along the minus strand of NZ_QTXM01000002.1, from coordinate 256,363 downwards.
GTTCCCGACCGGTACGGGATAAAACGTCCCCTTCGTATCTCCCCTGAAGCGCTGGAACCAATAGCCGTTGTCGAACGCTCCGACCACATATGGTTCTCCGGGAAAAACGTAATTCTCGAAAGCCGTCCATGTATAACGGCTCGGCAGCCGGTACCCTTCGGGACAGGGGCCATACACGCTTTTCGCACTCGCCCAACCGTAAGTGTCCACAGGCGCGGGATCGCCCCAAAGGGCATTGTCGTAATAGGTATAAAGTTTGGCGTACCACCCCGTATAGACATACGTCGTCGGGTGCCGGGTCATATAGGTCAGATCGTATGTTTTGGCTTCGGATCCGTTCGAGGTGTAGATTGTCGGCCAATGGTTTATGAACCGATCCTTACGTCCTGCGGCGTTGTAGACCTCGTTCGACGTAAAGGGATCTTTGCGCCCCCATGTGTAGACCAGTCCGTAGCGGGTTTTCAAATCCGTACCGATGGCTCCCAGATTCCGATCCATGACAAGGAACTGTTCGCCCGCTCGGTTCGTATACCGGTCGTCCTGCGGCCGATCGTTGGGCAGGCACCATATATGCCAGCTCCAGAGAATCGTCCCGCCAGCATCGTACACCGCGACGAGCGCATTGCCCCGCTGACCGTTCGTGCGCACCGTAAGACGGTTGTCCGCAAGCGTGAATCCCGTCACGATCTTGTTGTCCTGCCACAGCAGCCCGGCGGATGCCGGAGCGTATTCATCGCCCGCCTCGATTCCCAGATAGGCGTAATTGCGGCTGCGAGACGTGCGATACGGGGTAACATCGAACGTAACCTGATCGCCGGTGCAGATATGGCAGTTCGCCGTTCCGTAATACAGACCGTCGTAGACGAGAACCCGGTTGTCGATCTCATTTTCGCCCCTGATAACAAGCTCCAGATTATGCCACGTGTTTCGGCGGACATTGAAATCCGACGTGTTATTTTCACCCGGATAAACGATGTATTCGACAAGGGCTTTGTCCGCACTCCGTTCCGCGAGAATCCGCAGGTAGGTGGCACAGGCCGGAGCATTTTCAGGGCACTTGTCCTTCTGGTCGGTGATCGTGTCTACCGAGCCCTGCAAGTTCTCGAAAAGATACGCTGTACCCGCGGTTCTCCGTTCATTGCCGACAGGCATCGCCTCGCCGTCATAGTAGTTCGCCTCGACCGTCGAAGAAATACTGCCCGAATCGAAGGGACGTATCGTCAGCGGCAGATTGCAGAACTGCACAGAGCGAAGACGGAGCGACGGTGCGACGGCGTCGGCGACCTCGATGGTATAGGCGATCTTCGCCGCACTGCGCGTTACGCGAAGCGATGAGGGGGTACACCGGCCAGCGCCATCGACCGCCAATGTTCCCCGATCCGTCATCGGGATAGCGTCCGAAGACTCCATCACGTCTACCGCTGTTTCGTAAAACTGGATCTTGAACGCATTTTTATCTCCCAGATCCTGTCCGGCGTTCGCAATCGCATAACTCCGATAATTGCCGGGAAGGACGTTGAACACCAGCGGCGAGGAAACGGAGGGGAAATAAAAATGATATTCTGTATCTCCGTACAGATACAAATTCACATCCCGAATGCAATTTTCATCCATTGCGCGGGTGGCGGCCTGCTGCTCGGTCGTCAGATGCAGTTCGACCCTGACGGGCGATTGTTTTTCGGGCGCCCGAGCCGGTATCTCTACCGCTTCGGTGCAGGCTGCGAGCATCGAAAGCATGCCCGGGAGCCAAATCAACAGTTTTTTCATCGTGACAGCGGTTAAAATTCGGGGGTTGCGATTTCCTTATCCCAGCCGGGAATGTCGATCGTATCGGCTTCGATCACCGGGCAGCGGATAATTTCCACCTCTTCATGTTCGTAGACATGGCAGCCTGTAAATAGCGATGCGATAAGCGCGACCGCCGTTGTTGCAAGAAAGCCGTACGCGACGGCATATTTGATTTTCAGTCTGTTCATAAGTTCGATTGTTAAGTTCGTTTTTTTCGGTATTCCTCATAATCCACGGAGTGGAACAGCGGTTTGCGATTGCACCAGTAGGCCAGCCGCCATTGCTCCCACGAGGGTTTCCCCTCGTGTTCGAAATCCCGGTACGGCTGCGCGAAAGGCTGACACCCCAACGCTTTCAGCTCCCGGATACGTCCGAGCGCATCTTCGGTGTCATCCCTTATCAGCACATAGAAAAATAGTCTCCGGGCCGGAACGCCGTGCTTACGGAGGAGTTCTATGGCTTTATGAACGTCGTCCTGCATGGCACGGCTGTCGTAGGCCATGCGCAGAAAACGTATCCATTTGACCCGTGCGAGCAGCGCAGCGATCTCCGGTGTGCGGGCGATACGCCGGGCATCGAGTCCTTGGTTGAAATCTACCCGGATATCCATGCGGACGATCTTCTCGATCTGCATAAGTCCCCACTCCGAAGCCAAGACATTGTTGTCGAGCAGTACAGCATGCTTATGCCCGTCGAGAAACTCTTCGTTGTCAGCGTGTGCCCGGACTTCACCTTCCTTATGGGGCACGACGCACCACGAACAGCGGTTCACGCATCCGCGCGTCAGAAACCCATAGGCTTCCTTGACCCCATAAAGCGAGTAATCCGGGCATATATGTTCGATCTCTTCGGGAAGAATCGTCGCATAGTCCCTGTAACCCGTCCCGGCACGCACGACCTCGCAGTCGTAGCGATCCGTACAATCGCGCGAAAAGGTAAAGACCTTCGACATATAGACCTTGTCATAACGCCTCGCCGCGGGATCGGCGAACTCCACCGTATCGCCCCGGCGCTTGTGCCATGCCGAAAGTTTCATCAGCGCAAGGTTCGGGAAGTTGTGCCCGTCCACATCCACCAGTCCGATCCGCATGACTATTGTTTTAAGAGTTCAGCAATCTCCGGATCGAGATTGCCCCGATACTCCATACGCCCGTCCAAGCGGCATGCTTCGAGGAAATGCTCCCGGCCTTCCGCCTTGCGTCCCAGCCGCGAGCAGGCGATGGCCCGCAGATACTCCGTCACGGCATCCTTGGGCATCGTTGCCAACAGCTCCATCGCCCGCTCGTTATGATCCAGCGACAGATGCGCCACGACCGTATTGCGGTCGTTGTAGTCGTTGAGAATGTACAAGGCTTTGGCGTATTTGCGTTTCTGCAACAGTTGCACGCCGCGGGCATAGGCCGTATCCAGCTCCGTGGTATGGATCGTATCCTTGACCATTCCTTTGCGGCGCAGGCTGTAGCGAAAATTCACGGCCCGCAGCTGCGGGTAGATCACCGAACGGATATAGGCATACTCTTTCGGAAACCGCTGCCGGATGGCCTGCTCCCGCCGGTCGGGATTCTTTTCTGCGACGATCAGCTCCAGAATAGCGTCACGGCTTACGACCTCCCGGTCTGTTCGGATGCGGTTTGTCAACTCCTGCCAGTCCTCGGCCACCCACCGCACGGTCAGCATCGTGTCGATGCTTCTGCCGTATCGGCGGACAAGATAGCGTTTGAGCGCCGCGGCCCTTCCTTGCGAGAGCCGGTCGTTGAAGGCATAGGCTCCCTCCGGAGACGATGCCGCCGTCAGCGTGATGGTATCGACCCAAAATTCCTGCTGTTCGACGATCTGCCGCATCAGGCCGGTGATCTTGTCCAGCTGCCGCCGATTATCGCCCAGCGTATCGACCACACGGGTATCGCCCACGAAGAACTGAATGTAGTTGCGATCTTCGACGGTCACGAACTTGTCGATGACCTTGATGCGATACCTCGGTACGGTATCTACAAAGGATAGCATCGAGGATACGACGTAGCTCAGCGTATCGGACGGCGGCAGACGGTAGGCGCTGTCGTCCACGGCCAACACCTGCCCCTGAAGCGTTACGAGCATCTTCTTCGAGGTCTCGTGGGTTTTCACTGCTTGGGAATAGTAATACGTGACGGTGCTCCTGCCTTCGACCAGCGAGTCGAGCCGGACGTCTTCGGGATAGGGAAACTTCACGAAGCGGTTGAAGGCCGCCTCACGCCCCACGGTATCGGGGCGGAAGCGTTCGACATAGGTTTCGTACTGCCAGTAGTCGCGCTCTTGCAGCAGCGAGAACCGTCCGCCGCGGATCATCAGATCTTCGAGCGCCACGGATTCGTCGGGTTTGTGAAGTATCGGTGTGATTACGACGCTGCGGCTCTTGCCCAACAACTGCTTGGGCAGCGTCACGATGAAATCCAGCACGACGCGCCCGTTGCGTTCGGGAATAGACCGCATCTTCGCCACGACCGTCACCTGCTCGATCTGAAGGGCCATGACACGCTCACCGTCGGCAAGCGTATCCACGGGTGCAAGAAAGAATGTATTGCTGTCACGCTGGAGTTTTACGACCTGCGGGCGGTAGTCCTGCTGCCGCTCTTGCCGCTCGGCGCGGGTAAGCTGCGAGAGCGAGGCAGTCATCTGCTGCCGCTGAAGCCGTCCGGCTACCGAGCAGCCGAACAGGCTTCCGAGCGCTGCCGACAGCAGACCTATCTGCAATATCTTATTGCATATCTTCATGGCTAAAAGATATAAGAGAATGAGACTTCCAGTTTTGTCGGCGCCAGCGTCCAGCGTCGGTAACGGTAGATGTATTCATCCTCCCAGTCAGAGACGGTCGGGTCGTGGCGTGTGTCTTCGGTATGGAACAGCCCTATGCCGGCTTCGAGGGCGATATTCCATCGTTTCGAGAGCATCCACGCATATCCGTAGCTGACACCGAGGCCATAGGCATGACCCTTATAGCGTTTTGTCCGGCTTCCGAGGTCGTAACCGACATAGGTAAGGTGTTGTCCGAGAAAGTGTCCGACGAAGGATTCGTAGAACCAGTAGCGGCCGCCGAGCTGTACGGCGTGGAAGTTCATCGAGAGGGATGCGGTTTGCACCGGATTCCAGTAGCCGGACAGCTCCAGCGACCAGTTGTCCGTCAGGGCCGCTTCGGCCCCGACGTTCAGCGTCGCGCTGCACACCGCAAGAGCATTGGCCCTTACGGCGAAGATCTGCGCCGCAGCCCTGCGGGGCAGCCCCCACAAGGCCGCCGACAGCAGCACGAACAGTATGACTCGTTGTTTGTTCATTATCGTTAGCTATTATTTCGGTTTTATTCCCGGATGCAGCGCACCGGATTGGCAGCATAGCGGTAAAAATCCGTTGTGTTGACGAACGGCGGGTAGTTGCTCGTATCGAATAGGATCGAGGTGCAGGCTACGTCATGGAACACGCCGGTCGAGTCTCCCCAATGAAGATAATACGGAGCGTTCGTGTAGAGCCTTCCGAGCGACCCGTTGCGGTCGTAACGTCCTTCGTAGAATGTTCCGCCCAAAGGTATCTTCGCTGTCTGCGTGCTGTTACAGCGGATTGTAATGTAATAAGGTGTCGATACGCCTATCCGCTCTATTTCCGCAAAATCCTCGGCACCGGGCACTTTCCATCCCGGAGGGCAGGGATCGTAAATGGATTTATGGCTGGTGCGGCTGATATTGTTCTTCCCGGTCGTGACGTTGCCCCAGAGGTTCGGGTGGTGGTCGTAGAGCCAGTCGGCGACCGACGTCCACTCTTCCCAATCCTCGTAAAATACACCGTCCATATAGGTCGTTGGATGCGCTGTGGCCCATTCGAGGGTCATCACGTCGTAAGGCGATTCAGTTCCGGAGGTTCGGGGATTGCTTTCAGCATACTCGAATCCCGGAGCATAGACGGTCGGAGCCTGCGTGTAGGCGTCCGTGGCCAGCGCCGGATACGGGAACGGATCTTTGCGGCCCCACTGGTAATAGAGTCCTTTGGCAGCGGCCTGCGTGCAGTCCGTAGCCAGGGCCCCGAGGTTGCGATCCATAAAGACGGCTCCCGAAGCATAGGTCTGGGCCGTGGCCTCGATATCGTAATCCACCGACCAGATGTGCCACGACCATATGCATACCCCGCGGCTGTCGAGAAGTCCGATTACGGCATTGCCATAGGTCATGCCGGTTCGGAAGACGATACGTCCGTCGCCGGTCAGTTTCGCGCTTTCAACGATCGCGCCTCGGATCGTGCCCGTTTCCCAAAGCACCCGTGCTTCCGCACCCCGCAGGGGCTCCGGGCGGATGTTCGTCGTCGCACGGCCGTTGCCCATCGTCGTAGCGTCGAACGAATAGGAGGTATTCAATTCCGGCGCGATATAGCAGTTGGCCGTGCCCCCGTCGTCGAGCGGCCGGGTATTGACCGTGAATTTCGGGAAGATCGCGGCTTCGGGCGAGGTCGGAATGTAGGCATACGAAGCCGAGGTCGAAAGCCGTGTCTTGTAGTCGGCTGCCGAATACCATCCCTCGAAGCGGTATCCGGCTTCGGGTACGGCTGTCAGCGTGCATCCCTTTTCATGGCACAAGACGACCCGGTCGTGCGTCAGGAAAGACGGTTCAGCGTCATACAACGCTCCGGCGACGGTTACCGTACCGTTTCCGTTTTCAGCCGTCGCGGGGTGAATATATACGTCGAGACGGTTGGCGAAGCGGTGTCCGATGTCGAACGACTGTGCAAATCCCGCATCATCCTCGACCGTGACGGTATAGACCACCTGCGAATTGACTGTCGTATAGATTCCCGGAGCGTAGTTCACGCCGAAGATATTGGGGCCGGGCTGTTCCGGAAGCATAAGGTCGCGGCCTTCCCCTACGGGAGAGCCGTTCAGACAGAACGCTCCGGCGTTGCCTTGCGCGACACCGATACGTCCCCGAAGCGTCAGGGGTGCGGGACTCCCGTCGATCTCCACGGCAAGCATCTGAAACGGATTGTAGGTGCAATATCCGCCGACCGAGTTTTCTTCGTAGGTGTCATGCACATTGACGGCATAGCTGCTAATGCGGGTATCGACCTCGCTGTCGCCCAAGATCGAGATATTGAGCCTGTAATGCGTGTTGGCCCGGACATTGAAATCCGAGGTGTTGTTTCCTCCGAGGTAAATATAATAAGCTAATATTTTCGACCCGCGCACGGCGCGGATCAGCAGATACGAGGCATTCGCAGGGGCATTTTCCGGGTTCTTCTGCCGTTGGTCGGTAATGGCCGCCACCATGCCCTGCATATTGGGTAACAGATAGCAGTCGCCCGCAGCCTGCTGTCCGGAAAGTTCCACCTCCGGACAATCCGTATAGTCGTCGGGATCATCCGACGGTGCGGCCGCCATATCGAACACGGATACAAAACGCGGTACCGAGAACAGTTGCACGGAGCGCAGTTCGATGTCGGCAACGGCCGGAGTAACGGTAATGTGATAGGAGATTTTCGACACGCAGCGTTGTACTTCGACGGCAGGCAGCGTCAGCATCCCGTCTGCCGAGGGAATTATCGTTATATCGCCCTCATAGGCCATAGGCAATACATCGTACTTGTCGGCGTGTGTAACGGTAAAATCCTTCCACAGCAGATTGTCGCCCAGATCGCGGCCCAGATTGGCGGCAATGCAGATCCGGTAGTCGCCCGGTAGGCATTCGAAACGCAGCGTCGCAGAGGTCTGGTAACGGTGCAGGACAACATTGCTGTTATCGTCGTAAAGGTAGAGGTTCAGGTCGCGGATGGCCGTTTCATCCGCAGAGCGAGTTACGGAGGACATCCTTTCGGGCCGTACCGTCAGGCTGACGAAGACACCGCGGGGATTTGTACATTCTGTCCTGTCCTCGGCGATGCAGCCCCACAGCAACAGGATGGCAGCGAGTATCAACAGATATTTTTTCATAGTCGGAAAAATCTGAAAAAGGGATTGAAAACAGCTCCCGCCCGCGAGGGACGGGAGCTGCCAAAACAAGAGGGCTATGCCCCCAGCTCGACGTTCTGCGTCACGGGCGTCTCCCAATCGGCGACGGTGACCGATACGGCGCACTCCTGACCTACGAGACCCGTGATATTGGCCGCGACACGGTAGTAGCCGTTTCGGAGAATCTCGCCCGCGGCCTTACCCGTCAACTCGACCGAATAGGTCACCTCCGAGCGGTCGTCCGTAGTCGAGGTGCTGCCGTCCGAATCGTATGTGGCGTTAATTTCCAGCAGAACGCGGCTGCCCGCGGGCAAAGCTCCATTCTCGAAACAGTAGAACAGCGCATTGCATTTTCCCGAAGCCGTGGCGGGAGTCTGCGTGTGGCTGAAGGTCATGGCCCCGGGTGTCGGCGTTCCGGCCACGACGAGCGACTGCGAGGCGGCTTTGGAGAGTTTTACCGAGTTGATGGTAAGCGTTCCTGCATATTTGTCGGCGAACGACGGGTCGATGGTCGTCTGGAGGACTACTTTAGCGACAGTGCGTTTGAGTGTGATGCCGACATTGGTCGTGGAGTTCACGGCCCCGACGGTCTGCGATTTCATGCCCGACATCACGAAGCCGCCCGAACGCTTGGCTGCGGTGGACATCTCGGCAAAGGTGCCGTTATAGTCGGCGGCCGACTTCTCCACAAGGGCCGTAAGGGCCGCCCGGGTCTTGGCCGACGAGGCGTCGTAGTTCGCTATGGCGTAGAATGAACAGGGGGTGCTGGCAAGAGATTTAGGTAGGGAGAATGTCGCCGATTTCGCGGCCAGCTCGCTGGATGTTAAATCCCGGCGAATAACGAAGTTGTCGGCATTATCGAAGACGAAAATCGACAGTGACGACAACGAAGACTCTCATGCCTCGGCCGAGGCTGTCGAATCGAAGAAGGAGCGGGTGTCGGCAGCATCATCGGTAAGCGTAAGTGCGATACGTGCCCCATCGGTGAAAGAATTGGGGGAAGGTACGACTTCGGTCTCCTTGTTGCAGGAAACGAATGCGGCAGCGAAGACTGCAACGGCTAAAAGGATGTTTTTCATGTTATTTGGATTTTGAATGCAGCGATGCACTATGCGTCGCTTTCTGCTGCAAATGTATAATACAAAATCACTGAAAAGTACACTTTTCCGGATGCCTCTCGGGAAAAATCAAAAAGTTTTTTGTAAAGTATGAAAATATAATCAACTGAAAAATAAACTGTTGAAACTTTGCAAACGGAGAAAAACTTTCTGATTTTCTCGTCCTTGACAGGTCTCCGCTCTCTCTATCGCAGGTGTCTTTCGACGACTTGCTCATAGGCTTTTTTCAATTTATCCAGAAAAGGTGTGACCGCCGTGCTGCGGTCAAGCATCCTGGTTTTCTTGACATAGACATCGTTGATCGTGATATGGAATGTAGAAGACAAGGCACGGACGATCTCGATGAAACGCGCCTTGCGGTTGCCGTACATGATAATCCCGTTTTTATGAAGGGCAACGGCAAGCTCCAGCAACTCTTGCTGCGTCCCTGTCCACAGCAACTCGCCGTCCTGATAGGATAAAGGAAACGAATAGTCTTGGTTCGAGCTATATTTCGTACTATTGCTGACGATATTGATTTCGCAATCCAGAATATACATGATTTTATAGATGAACGTCGTCCTTAAAACATTGTTCGAATATCGATTAAACGATGGATGGGACAATACGTCGAATTCAACCCGGCTGTAATACAGTATTCTCAAAATATCATCCCGGTTATCGAAATTAGCAACCATCTCGGTCATCGTCTCGATAAACTCTTCGTATGCATGGGCTAATTCCGACGGATTCGATTCATTTTGAGTTAGCAACGCGTATATACGGGTATGAATAAGCGTTTTCATAAGACAGGATTCCGTATCTATAGGGTCACATTGCAATATTCTTAATCATATGCGATTAAAATATTTTTTAGATACAGACATAATAGAGATTGTCACTTACCTATGTCATCAATGCATATGACCGTTACTAATGACGAAATAATAGACCGAAAAATGATAAAAGCAGTATGAATAACTTTGAATTTACTCTTTAGTAATCGAGTGTTTAAATCGCGCTATCGTTACATCCTTTGCAAAATCCATTTATTTTCCATTTAACTTAAAGAAAAACCCGTACACCGCCTTTCGGTCGATGCACGGGCCAGATGACGTCGCCTAATGTCTATCCTATACGGATTTACATCGAGTGAGTGCTACTGAATATCTGCATAAGTAATCGTGTATCCCGCAGGGTTGAATGTCCAATCCTGAGAATACTCCGTACCGGTATAAGTTACAGTTGCGCCAAATGCACCTTCTGCGATCTTCTGGAATACAGGCAGCGGATTGACATTCGATGCCTTACGGACGTTAAACATCATAATACCGCCGTAGTTGCCGCTGGCAGCCTGCGAGGAGCGGGTCTTGATCTGATTCAGGAAAATTGCATTGTACGATTGTCCCATCTGGATAGCCTGCGGGCACCAGCGATCGTTCGTTACGCCGGCGAATGCGCTGGAAGTCTGGAAAACATTCGGGCCAAACGATCCGTGATCGGCCAAATCGATCTCCGCGCCTGCCGCTGCGGAAATGTTAGACACATAATTCCACTGGAACATCTGGATGATTTTGCGTTCGCCGGGGAATTCAGCATTGAATTTCTCACGCAGTTTGAGAACGAGTTTGCTGGCCGAAGTGGGATCAATGGGAGTCGAATAGTCGGCATATTCATCGTCGAATCCGATTCCGTCCAGGCCGTATTCCTTCACGATGTAGGTGAGAATAGCGGCGAACTTCTCGATCTGGTCATCCGTCAGGTTCGAGATGCCGATCCCTTTGTGGTCGCCCAGAACGTTCAGAATCACCTTGATTCCGGCATTCTGCAACGGCTCGATATAGGTCGCCTTCGCAGCCATCACCGGAGCCAGCTTGTCGTTGAAGAAAATGCAGGGATCACCATTCGCGTCTTTCTGGATATTCGAAGCGAAAAGCTGTACGAGATCGATGAATTTCTTGCCGTTCATCTCGTACGACAACGCGTTGAGCGGATTGGTGTCGTTGATCTCGTAATACACCTCGATCAGCGGTGTTTTGTCGCCGTAGGCCCGCGTTACCTGAGCCGTTTCTTCCGGTTGTGCCTGCATGTCGGGATTTTCCACGTCTTTGTTGCAGGATGTAAACATTGCACCCGCGGAAAGGAGCAGAGTCGTAATAAATAAAGTCTTTTTCATAGTTAATAATTTTAAAATGGTGATTGTAATTTGTGATTGCACGATGCAAATCCGTATTTTATCGTTTTTACCAGTCTTTCGCCAGATCTCCGTAGTTCAAAGCTCCCCACCCGTAATTTACGAAGACATTATACATATACGTTCCATCCATAGCTTCATCGCCGAATACGGCCCATAACATACTCGGAACCGCGTTCCAAGACGATTCATATGCATTTTGTTGATTGGAGATAAGGTCGGCCCATACGATCGTATTGTTCGGCGCATAGCCCATCATATCCCAGATGGCCACATTCATAAAACCTTGTGCCGTCATCAGGAAATCGCTTGCCGCCGGATACCACGGCACAGCGAAGTATCCGAAATTCTCAGACGGTACCCCGGCGATCGGCCGGCGCGGATGGTTCGTCGTCGGGAGCATCATGCCCAAATCGGCCGCATCGCCCGGTGTGAGGTCGATTACTTCCCACGGGTCGAGCAACTGGATATCCTCGCTCTCCGACATATATCCCGACCATGCATAATCGAGGTACTGTCCGACCTCGATGCCGCCCGTCGCCTCGGTGTCCCCGAAATATTCGGTCGGCTCTTCGTAATCGGCCAGCGTCAGCAGTTTGTCGGGCATGGCTTCGCGCATGGCCTTTATCAGCTTGGGATAGGAAGTCGTGTTCATCTCCGGCATTCCTTCCACCTGACCGTAACCGGCATTGCGGTCGAAGAAATTCACGCCATCCAGATCATACAACTCCAGACAGGCTTTCACCTGCGCCGTGAAGTCGGCGATCTGGCTGTCGGTCAGGTTGCAGAATCCGAGTCCCGAGCCATTTCCCTCCAGCGAAAGACAGACCTTGCGCCCCTTGTCCTGCAACGGACGGATATACTTGTCCGCATGTTCCAGCACATAGCGTATGTCAGAGTTAAGCACCAACAAGGCACGCTCCGTATCGGCCTCGTAACCTATCTGCACGATGCGCAGATTGACGATATTGCCGTAAGTCCGCTCCCAGAGCGTATTGAACGGCGGCATGGCTTCGGTTTTCTGCAATATCCAAATGTCGGCCAACAGCGGCTGGTATTCGGTCGTGTTCAGATAGAATACGTTCAGGTATTCCGTATCCAGTTCGTAGTTGCCTATATCAATCCCGCGGACTTTCACGCCGTAATAGACCGCCTTGCCTCCGTCCGTAAGAGCCGCATCATTCGATGAGATCGCAATCGGTAATAAGTACGTTCCGGCAGCCAGTCCGTCCGACTTGAACGATACCTGAATTTTGTCGGAGATACGCTCTCCCGCCGCTACGGCAATCGTACCGTTACCGGCAATGGTAACATTCCCTGCCGGGAACGGGAGTAAATCCGTACCGTACTCCTCGTTACAGGCTTCGACCAGCGATTCGTCCACGGCAGCCGTGATAGTCATCGCTCTCTCTGCCGGGCGGGTCAGCCGGCAGTAAATTCGATCTTCTGTTACTGTTGTTCCCTCCGACAGATTGACAACGGCAAATTCAGTCGGGGATTTGATGCTGCGGATTTTGACATAGGTATTCTCCAACAAATCTTTGTCGGGAAGTTCTCCGCGCTGCGATTTCACGGGATCGGTCTCGCAGGCCGTAAGGCCCGCGATGACCGCCGCGAAAAGAAGCGTCACTACTCCCTTCTTTACATTATTTATCCTTGTTTTCATAGTTTACTCCTCCGTTTCGTTAATTTTCGGAATCTCCACACCGTCGGGCCATACCAGATCGTACTCGGCCTCTCCGTCGTTATGGTAGCGCGAATAGTCCTTGATCGTATTGCCGGCTCCCTCGTTGAACTTCCAATAACCGACGAGCGTCGGGTCGCTTTCGGGATCGGCGATTTCGTACATGTTCTCCCAGATCTGCTCTTGCGTGCGGGCTACCGACCAGACACGGGCCTCGGCGATTTTGCCGTTCAGCGGGCGGTAGGCGTCGTAGGAATAGCTGATGAAGAACTGGCGGGCATCGGCCCAACCGCCGTATTTTTCTTCGTTCTCCGGCGTCGGATTATTGAGGTAACGATCGTAGAAAGCACGCATGGCCAGATTGATGCGCGTGTCGTCGCTCATCGACGCAAGCCCCATATCCTTGCCCTCGCTCTGCAACTCGCCATTGACGAAAATCCGTACCGTGCGCGTCGCCTGGTCATAAGTGCATGCGATATGGTACCATACGCCTTCGTTCAGGATCTTGCCGGCATCACGCCCCGGGAACTTACCGAAGGCCGAACCGCTGCCCGAACCGTCGAACTGCAGCTGCTGGCGCTCGAAATTCGTGTCGCCGATACGCAGAAGTAGGTAGTCCTCGACACCCATGATGGTGGAGATGCTGACGGGGTTGGCGACACCGGCCGAGTTCAGAGCCGAGGTGGCGAACTTGTCGATATAGATCAACGCCTCGTAGGTCACGGCCGTCAAGTTGTTGAGGGCCATCGCCTGCTCCGTATCCTTGTCGAGTGTCGGGAAATTGATCCAGTTGTCGGTAAGCTGCGCTGCCGTAGTGATGTTCGACGATCGTTTGATAACATACCAGACGGTCGAAGAACTGTCCAGCGTCGGAACGGACGCATTCGTGATCGTCACGGGCAGCAGATAGGTAGCATCGAGGGTCAGCGCACCTGTCTGGTCTTCGCCCTCGCCCAGCAACTCCTGCAGATGGAGCGTCACGGCATCCGAAGCGGTCTTGCCGGCCGGGATGGTTACCCGCTCGTCGGAAAGCGAATAGTATTTCGCATCGAGCATCGGCCACGAGGTGTTGTGACGGGCGTTGTAGGTATCGACGAGCGATGGATCGACTGCAATGGAGACCGTGACGTCGCCACCGGACGGATAAGCCAGCGTTGCGGAGAATGTCCGATCGAGTTCATCGAGCGTGTTTTTGATCGTTGCCGTCTGCACGTCAGTCGTTTCCGCCACGTCGAGGTAGACCACATTACCGAACTTGTGGTCGTCGGCATTATAGGACTGACAGGAGCAGAAAGCGGCCGAAGCGATCAGCCATAAGTATTTATTAATTCTTCTCATTGCTCACTATTTTGAGGGGTTCAACGTCTGGATGGCATTGCGAACAAGTTTATAGTTCATGTCCAGATCATAATAGTCATTATAAATGTCGTAGGTTCCCAGTCCGGCCAGCGGCCCGAGCGATACAACCCGCTCGGCCATTTCCGTGATAGCGGCATGTTCCTCGACATTCTCGTCATAGAGAGGAGCGCCTGCGGCAGCGGCCAGCAGCAACTTCGTAGCCGGAACGCCGGCATACCCCGTAGCGTTGAGTACCTGCATCTTCAGGTCGGTCACATTCTCCGTAGCCTCGGTGTCGAGCACGACATAATCGACCTTCGACAAAGCGTCCTCCGTCAAGAAAAGCGGATTACCTTCGAAAACGAGCAGTTGTCCTTCGGTCTTTGCCGCGGAAAGTCGTTCGACGATAAGTGCAGCCGCCGTTGCGGTCGCTGCGTCGCCCGCATTGGGGATACCCGTAAACGAGTAACCGTCCAGTCCATTCTTCTCGACCGCGGCGATAACTTTATCGAGGTAAGCGCCGAGTTTTGTTTCATCGGTCAGTTCCCCGCTGCGGCCTGCATAATCGACCTGATAGAGCACTTTCGTACCTTTCTCACGCATAGCCGGCATATCTTCCGCATCGTACTTCGAGAAGTTGTCGGCATTGGTCAGCGACACGATATCGAGCGAGTCGGGCAGGCAACGCATGAAATCCTTTTCACTGGTACCCGGTTGGGGAGAGTTAAACAGACGGGCGTAGACGATAAAATGTTCCGACTGCTTGTAGTCGCGCAACGCCGCCGTATATTCCGCCCACAATTCCGGATTTTGATCCTCCGGGCGTTCGACTTTTTGTTTGACGGCTTCCGTTTCGTTCCAGTCTTCACACGAAGCGAACGTCGCGGCCAGCAGGCATAAGGAGAGAAGCCCGATCAATTTATTTCGTTTCATATCCATACTAATTTAAGTTTTTGCGATCCCACCATACTCGGGTTCCCTGCGTATCGCCCGCTCCGTTTACCGACTCACCGTTCAGTGCGGAAACGGCGGCTTGCAGGTTCGTCGGGTTCTCGGTGTACTCTTCGACCGGATAAGGCAGACGGCGTGCGCCCAGCGCCACGTTCACGGCGCCACCGCTGTTATCCACCACGGCTGGCAGCAGACGGGGATAACCCGTACGGCGGTGTTCTGTCCACGCCTCGGTTCCCAGCGGGAAAATGGCAATCCATTTCTGGGTAATGATCCGTTCGAGGTTGGTTTCGAAATCCGCCGCGGCGTTCCATGCCACGGTGATCGTGCTCTGCGGAGAAGCCATGGAGTGCTTGTTCAACGGATCTTTGTAGGCTGCCGGAGTACTTGTCGCATCGGAAAGATAGCCCTTCACGTTATCGGCACCACGCTCCTCGAACGAGAGCGTGACAGCCTGCTCATAGAGTGTTCCGGCAGTTTCGGCCGAGCCCCAGCGCAGTTCATATTCGGCACGTAGGAACGTCGCTTCAGCGGCGTTCATCCACAGATAGGGATCCGTACCCGTAACGCGCATGTTCGAGTAGGACGACACGGCCTGCGCCTTACTCGTCACGTTGATACCAATGCGAATACCCGCATATCCCTGTATTTCTTGTCCGTTCTCCACAAGGGTTACAGTCGTAAACATCTTCTCGCGGCGCGGATCGTTGTAGCCGTTCATGTAATTGATGATGTCGGCACCAATACGATGGTCGCCCCAGTCGTTGTAAATGAGCGTCGTTCGGTTGTCCGAGGTGTGCATCATGGCATTGTCTGCGTTGGTCGTGATGACCCCGGCGGCAATGGCTTCGGCAGCTTTCGACTTCGCCAGATCGGGCTTAACCTCCGTTAGACGCATGGCCATACGTAACTTGAGCGAATTGGCGAATTTGAGCCACTGCGAGATATTACCCGAATAAACACCGTCGTAACGGCCGAAGGCATCCGAGGGTAGTGAAAGGTTGTCCTGAAGCGAAGCGATCACGTCGTCTAATTCTGTAAACATCGCCGTGTAGACCTCTTCCTGTGTATCGTAGGCTACCTCCAGCGATTCGGTCTTACTGGCCATGACCTGCGTATAGGGAATCGGGCCGTAGCTATCCGTGACGCGCTGCATGATGGCAATGCGGAACAATTTGGCCAATGCCTGCGCCACTACGTCCTCCGTACCGTTGATAATCGCACGATAGGCCGGATAGGTATCGGAGATCATATCCACGAACGGAACTTTCCGCCAGTCAGCCGAGGGATTGTAGTTTTCGAATGTCGCCTGCCAGGTATCGACGGTCTTACCGTTGTAGCCAGCGTAAGGGCATCCGACGATGCTCTCGACGAATTGAAACCGGTGCTCTTCCGTCGGAACGACCAGGCCCTGAAGGGTCTTGAGGTTCGTACCGATCTTATAGTTGTTAGCCTGCAACTGTTCGTCGGTCACTTCATTCGGATTACGATTGATGTCCGCGAAATCGCCCGTACAGGCAGTCGTACCGAGCAGCACCACCGAAAGCAGCAGTAGCTGCATTTTGTTGTTTGTCTTTTTCATGGTTTTGCTGTTCTTTAGAATTGGAATTTTACATTGAAGCCCAGATTACGCATCGAAGGCATCATAAAGTAGTCGATACCCTGATAGTTCATGCCTGTCGAAGCTACGGCTTCGGGGTCGAACGGGGCCTTGCAGTAGATCATCCACAGGTTACGGCCTACGAACGAAACGGTCATACGCATCTTGTCGCGGAACCATTTCGAAGGGAGCGTGTAACCCAGCGAGAGCTCCTGTAAGCGGACATTCGTGGCGGAATAAGTGTAATACTGCGGTAATCCCGACTGCGAACCGATTACTTGATACCATTTCTGTGCGTCGATCATGTCACGGCCGTTAATCATCACGCCACCGGCATCGCGGGCTGCGGCCGAGGCCTCCGACACGCCGTACAAATCCATATTGGCTTGCGTAGCCGAATAACAGATACCGCCGATGCGGGCCGTGAACAGTACGCCGAGATTGATACCCTTATAGTTGAAATCATTACGCCATGCGAGATTGTATTTAGGAAATACCGAACCGAGATAAATGTCATCCATATAGTCGTCCTTGACGGCTACGTTGCCGTTCTTGTCCACTTCGATATACCCGTCGTCGTTATAGACCAAATCGGAATTGGTATAGAGGTCACCCAGTGTTCCGCCCGGTTTAAGGATATATTTGGCCTTACCCAGCCCCTTGATCTCCAGTCGTTCTTTGGTGATGAGTTCGCCGGTCTCGGGATGCACATAGTTGTGAACCAGTTCCACGATCTCGTTCTTGTTCCACGAGAAGGTAAAGTTCGTAGACCAACCGAAATCGCGCCATTGGTTCTGATAGCCGAGCGACGCTTCGACACCCGTATTGCGGACGTGGCCCGTCTGGAGATAGATCGTCGAATAACCCGATGATACAGAAATCTGCGGGTCGAACGTCTGGTTGTAGGTATCGGCCCAATACCACGAAGCCGACAAACTGAAGTGCTTCCACAGACGCGCGTCGAGGCCCAACTCATAAGTGCGGGTGCGTTCGGGATAAAGATCGCCGATCGGATAGTGTGTCTTGGCTGTCCAAACTTTATTCGTTGCGTCGTACTCGTAGGTCGGAACGGTCAGGTGACGCGGAAAAGGCATACCTACCGAAGCGATCGAACCGCGAATCTTCAGATATGTCAGCGCATTGCCCATATCCCAAAGTGAGGTCGGCACCCACGAAAGACCCACCGACGGGTAAAAGAACGACGATTGCGGGGAGTTGGCCAATTGCGAAGCCCAGTCGTTACGGCCCGTGAGGGTCAGGTAGAGCATCTGTTTCCAACCCACTTCCACCGAGGCGAATATCGACTGCGTCTGTTCCTGCCAGCCGTATTTTTCGGCGCGCTTCTTCGAATCGTCGAGGTCGAAAACATTGAACACGTTCGGCAATCCATTTTCCTGAATCGGGCCGCGGTACGACAATTGGTCGATTTTGACGTTGTTGATCGAAGCGCCGACGTTGGCTTGCAGCGACCAATCGTCTCCGAAGGTCTTGTTGATGTTCACCATAATGTCAGCATAAGTCTGCGTATCGTATTCGCGCTGTTCGGTATAGTGACCGTTCTTACCGCCGTCGGTAATCGTCGTATTCGACGAAGCATAAAGTTTCTGCGTATAGAGCGAGTTCGCATTGTCGATGCGCACACGGCCAGCAACGTTCAACCACGGAAGAATGTCATAGGAGGCCGAGAACGACAGCATGTAACGCTTCTTATCGGTATTGCGTAGGTTGCGGTGGGCAATCCAATAAGGATTTTGCATACGCAGGTCACCGCCCTCAAGGTCGTCCGACCAAAACTGTTCCATAAGTTTAGAGGCGGGATTGTAACGCTCGAAAATACGATAGGAGTCGAAGTTCGTCCCGCGGGGAAAAAGATAAGCAGGAACCAGCGGGTTGGAGTAGACACCCTGATTGGTCATGTTCTGATCCTGCTGGTAAATATAGCTGGCCGAAGCATCCAGACGCAGCTTGTCTTTCAGGAAATAGGACGTATTGCGAAATGTGAAGTTGTAACGGTCGTATTCATTATTGGGAATGATACCGTCCGAATTGACCGAGGCTGCCGAAAAGTAAGTCTGGTTCTTGTCCGTACCGCCCGATACCGTCACGGCGTTGGTGTAGACGTGTCCTGTCTCGAAAAAATCATCCGGCGTATATCCCAGACGCGCCGCAGGTGCCAATTTCTCGCCCCAGCTGTAAATGGCCGACCCGGACTGAAGACCGTTTAGTCCCGTGCCATAGCGGTTCTGGAACTCCGGCTGAACGAACGGGTTCAGAAACTCTGTATTACTCGAAAGCGTCACTTTCAAAGCTCCAGCCTGTCCCTTTTTCGTGGTGATCATCACAGCACCGTTGGCAGCATTCGAGCCGTAAAGAGCCGCGGCTGCTGCACCTGTCAGCACCGAGATGGATTCGATATCCTCGGGATTGATGTCCGCGATGGCTTCGGTAGCACCCTTCGAATCGAATTCCGTACCGCCACCACCGCCGAAGTTATACATCGGAATACCGTCGATCACATAGAGGGCATTCGACGACTGCGAAATGGATTTATTACCGCGCAGCACGACTTTCGATGCACCGCCGACACCTGACGACGAAGCATTGATCGTAACGCCAGCGACTTTACCTGTCAGCGAGTTCATGAAGTTGGCGTCCTTGACAGTCGTGATGTCTTCAGCTTCAACTTGTTGTACATTATAACTCAGCGCCTTCTCTTCACGTTTGATACCTAAGGCAGTAACGACTACCGATTCGATTTCCGAAGCCGATTCCGCCAGTGTAATCTCAAAAGAGGTGCGGTTGCCGACAGCTAAAGTTTGAGGTTCGTAGCCCAAGTAGCTTATTTCGAGCTGTGCAGTGGCAGGTGAAGCGATCGTTAGCGTAAAACGACCGTCGGCATCGGTTGAAACACCATTCGTCGTACCTTTGACCAGCACCGTGGCGCCGATAATCGGTGCGCCGCCGACATCGCTGACCTTACCTCCAATCAGAACTGAGTTGGATGTGGATTTCGGTCGGTTGAAAATAATAATGCTTGTTTTTTCGATGCGATAACCGATATTGAAAGGGGTAAAAATCTGATCTAACACCTCGGCAATAGCTTTATCCGAAACATTCAGACTTACTTTGTGGTTATTGAGATCCTTGACATCCTGATTGATGAAAAGATATCTGGTCTGGTTCTTGATCTCGTCCATAACCTGTCCAAGCGACGCATTCTGTACTTTAAGCGTCACTCGGGCCGTCTGTGCCTTGGCTGATAATATGCCGAGGCTCAGACAAACAAGTAAAGTAAATCGAAACAGTCTTCTGATTTTGTGGAATACTGTTTTTTTCATACTTTTGTAAATTTAGATAATAGTTTTCTCGATTAGTATTTTGCTGACTATTATCGCTGGTCTGCGAATAGGCGATTTCGCAGACCTTTCTTTATTATAGTCAACGCTTTAGTGTATTAAGTCACGCGGTCATTTCTTCATAGTTATTTTAGAGTTTTTAGTGAAACATGAGTGCTTGCACGAAATTCAATTACAATCACATTATTATTTAATTACAATCACGTTCGTTTTTTCATCACGAGTATAACTAAAGCCGGTAGATACCTGCTGTAAAATCTGGAGCGCATAATCTACACCGTCCGAAATGCGGACTTCTCCGCTCATCACGTTAATCTGCGGCATCCGCTCGCATTCGATGCGTATTTCGACATTGAACGCCCGCTCGAACTTGGCCATCAACTCGTCGAATGGCATCCTCTTCAGATGAACTAACCCTTCCGTCCAGCAGAGTTCTGCAAAATCTTCGGCACGTTCTTTATACAGGCGCCCGTTAGAGAGTGAGACAACATCGTGCGGATACATGGTGATTCGCTCATTAGAATTGGCGCGGTTTGTCACCTGTACTTGTCCCTCGATCAGCGTGGTGGTAAATTCACCACGCTCGGCATCGGCCAGCACGTTGAATTTCGTTCCGAGTACCCGGATATCCGACGCGAAGGTCTGGACAATGAACGGATGCTTCCTGTCCGGTGCAACATCGAACAACGCCTCACCGGAGAGTTTCACGCTGCGGGTCTTGCCGAAGACGACCGGATATTCCAGTCGAGTACCCGAATTGAGCTGTACCTGTGAATTGTCCGGAAGCGTGAGAGACATCTGCTGTCCGGCAGGAACGACAATCGACATATTCTGCTGCGACAACGCATTCCGATAAAGCGTTTTACCCGTATACGCGGCTCCGATCATCAGTATGACGGCAGCTGCCGAACGCAGACTATAACGGACGACTTGCCTCCAGATTCGGCGGCGCTGCGGCGCGGCTGTCGGCATAGCGTTCGGCTTGGCGGCATACACCGCCAGACCGGAGAAAATCATGAAAGCGGTCTTGAACTCCTTACGGTTGGCTGGGGTCTCCTCGACCCATGCCAATATCGCATCTTCTTCTTCCGACGTAGTTTCGCCCCGAAAATATTTGAATAATAATTTCTCGTCCATAGTTGTCAAAATTCTTGTTCGATCTCCCCGGATCGGTTGTTATTTTTTTTGGTCTTTAATAATATATCGAATGAGCGTGGGTATGTTTACCCCTTTTTTTGCAAATAAATATTTTTATGAAATTATATAAAATATTGATTAATGTAAATTATTGAAATACATTAATTTGTATAAAAATATCAAATCTATTTTATTTTTTCAGAATATAACTTATCTTTGAATTCCCAAAAAACTACGAATCCGCTATACTCAATGACGCAGGCGATATTAGATACGCATGAGTTCGATCGACTGTACTCCGAATATAAATCACGGTTCATCGTGATCGCCTATGCCCTGTTGCGTGACAAGACGTTAGCCGAGGATCTTGTTACGGATAGCTTCCTGCTTCTTTGGGAAAAAAGACAGGAAATTCAGTTGTCACAAAATGAATTTCCGGCTTATATTCTCGGTATTGTGCGCCACAAGTGTATTGACGCATTGCGCGAGCGTCAAACCCATCTTCAAATACAGCATCAGATGTATCTGCGTGGCATGCGCAACATCCGCACAAGCCTCGGACTACTTGAGGATTGCGATCTCTCGAAGGTGCTTTTTCATAAGGATGTCGAAGAAATATTCCGGCGGCGTCTGGCCGAAATGCCCGAACTGTCGGCGCAGATTTTCATTGCCAATCGTTTCGAGGATCAAACCTATCAGCAGATTGCCGAGCGCTACGGCATATCGGTACGCAAGGTCACACGCGAAATCCAGCGATGCCTGCATCTGCTACGCGAAGACTTGGGCGACTACCTGCCAGTGGTGATGCTGCTATTCCCGAACCTGCTCAGCAAACCGTAGAAAAAAGAAAGGGACGGCCGAATCGTGATTGTGATTGCGATCGCGGTTGAATTTCGTGAAACACCGTGAACTGATCGGGGGCCGTCCCTTTTTCCTACAAGAAATCGGAATGTTTTCGATAAAAAGAGCAGAAATATTCATGTTTTCATAATATTCCTTTCGTCCTGATTCCGAATGATTAAAGGGTATTGATGATTGGAAATAGTCCTCTGCCCTGATACTATAATTTGCTGATAAAGTTCGGCGTAATACAACGATTTCCACCAGAACTCTACATATCGAAAATAAAAAAGGACAATGCCGGTGACGTTAGGCGACGTTCTTGTTCGGAAAAAACGGTGATGTAAATCCGTATCAGGTACCGGCATTGTCCGTAGTGTCGACTCTGCAAAAATACAAAAATCATATTGCATTGATGTATTTTGCTGAAAACAACTACTATTCCGACTGAATTTTATAATATTGCCCCTCCTCGTAGCAGTCGATAACGGAGCGAGGAGGCGTATAATAAAACGGATGCGGTGATATTCGACGTGATAGTGACGCAACTTCACACTGTTTTTTGAAGAATTCAACCGAATAGCAGCCGCATCCGTTATTTTTTTATGGTCGATCCGGTAAGAAAAATTTATCCCGGAAACAGGAACCGGGCTACCGTTGCCATATTTAGGAGCCACAGTTGTTGCGGGAATTATATTGCCGGCGGCCGTTCCGTATATAATATGTGCCGCCCGCACATACCGATTCCGTCTGCCGGCGGTCGCTCGGCGGGTGCAATCCGTATGAGGTAATGTATTCGGCAAATGGCGGCGCATGACGGTTTCGGGTTAGTGGATGATGCGCCCGCAGAAAATAAAAAGGGGGCGCGGTGTCAGCCCCTACTTGTCGGTCTTGGAGTTACCTTCAGATGGAAGCTGTCCTGCGCCCCAGTCAAGCCCTGCTTGCAAACAACAAACAGGACATAACCGGAGCTGACAACCATTATACCATCTGATTAAACATCCTCCGAAGAGGTCTCCAAGTTTACAAGTAGGTATAAAGAGTTGTTTACCCTTTATGATTATGTCCGTCGGCTACGCCGAACTATTCAATCGCAAATGTAGCATAATTTCTGTATTTAGAAATCCACGTATGCAAATATAATCAAATTTTTCGAATACACGTGAAATCACGTGTATAAAATTTTAGACATCACCTTTCCTTTGCAAAAAATGCGAACAAAGGTTCCCAAATATAGAGATACTACTTTTCAACGGCTCTTGATAGAACGTATGCAACAATTACGTTCGGATCATGGGTATTCTCAAGAAGAAGTTATTGAGTTTACACATTTAGATATTTCTCGGTATGAATCAGGAACCTCCATTCCAAACACACAATCTATACTGAAACTCTGTAAATTATATAACATCACAATCGCTGAATTCTTCGCACCGATAAATTATCCTGCGAAAAAAGAATAGAAAAGACGAAACGGAGCGGTTTCGTCTTTCTTTTTGCAAAAAAGCGACTATATTTGTGTTGAAGGAAAGAACTTGCCCAAACTTATTGATGGAAGAACTCACAACCATACAAAGTAAAATCTACGAAATCCGCGGCCAGCGCGTGATGCTCGACTTCGACCTTGCGGCGCTCTACCAAGTTACGACCAGTGCATTGAATCAGGCCGTAAAACGTAACATCGAACGATTTCCGGAAGAGTTCATGTTCCGCATTTCCGAAATTGAATGGAAAAATATGTCATCACAATTTGTGACGACATCCAGAGTGAAGCGGCCGAAGACATCCCTACCTTATGCTTTTACCGAACAGGGAGTTGCGATGCTTTCTGCGGTATTGCGCAGTGGAATGGCAATACAAGTAAGTATCTCTATTATGAAAGCATTTGTCGCCATGCGCAATTATATTACGACAGCTACAACCGTTACTTCGGAATTGGCTGAAATCCGGGCGAAGCTGGCTCTGCTGGAGCGGGCGGACGAGGACAATGCCGAGGCGGTGAACGACCTTTCGGAAGACATGCGCAAGGAGCTTGACAACATCTACGAGGCCATCGCAGCCCTGTCGGTCAAAGTTCCAAAGGCCCGCAAACAGCCCCGGCCCATCGGTTTTAAGCAATCAAAGTAAAAAGAGCCATGACCCAAAAGCAAGCGATACAACTTTTTGAAGAGCGTAAGGTACGCACCGTCTGGGACGACGAAGCGGGCAAGTGGTACGTTTCGATTGTCGATGTTATCGCAGTTTTGACCGAAAGTAAAGATGCCGCAGCCTACTGGCGCAAACTCAAACAACGGCTGAAAGCTGAAGGGAATGAAACCGTGACAAATTGTCACGGTTTGAAAATGACCGCTCCGGATGGCAAGATGCGCCTAACCGATGTGGCTGACGTAGAGCAGCTTTTCCGACTGGTGCAGTCGATTCCCTCGCCGAAAGCCGAGCCGTTCAAGTTGTGGCTCTCTTCGCTTGCCCGCGAACGGTTGGAGGAGATCGACGACCCGGAACAGGGCATCGACCGGATGCTGGAATACTACCACCGCAAAGGCTATTCCGAGAACTGGATCAACCAGCGGCTGAAATCCATCGAGGTACGCAAGGAACTGACCGACGAATGGGAACGCCGCGGTATCAAAAAGGGACAGGAATACGCCACGCTGACCGATATTATTACGCTGGGCTGGTCGGGTATGACCACGCGCCAGTACAAGCAGTACAAGGGACTGAAAACCGAAAGCCTGCGCGACAACATGACCAATCTGGAGCTGGTGCTCAACATGCTTGCCGAAGCGACGACCACCGAAATTTCGAAAGAGCGAAAACCGCGGACGGCCGCAGCGAACCGTGCCGTGGCGGCACAGGGCGGACGTATCGCCGGGAATACCCGCCGCGAGATCGAAGCCCAGACCGGAAAAAGAATCGTATCGCCGCTCACGGCAAAACAGGCATTGGCCGAAAAAACAGCCGAAGGGATCGAACACCCGGAGGCAGATACGACAGAATGATCCGACGGTTCGCAATCGGTTTGAGGCCGCAATTTGTGACCTCGAATTCGAAATCACAAAATGGGATATCCAATTAGAATAAATATATGCCATTGGGAACGGTCGAACGCTGAAAATCCCGATACAGAATCGGTTGTTTCCAAAATGGAAATAACCGCCGCCTACGGCAAAGGATTTACGGCTCGCAGTATTTTGAAATTATTGGCTACCGATAGCAAGATACAATCCGGCCAAAGACAGATAAGCAGATATGTTAAAAGACATATCTGTTTTTTATATCCGGGTTGAAAATTCCTCGTATGTCTTTGTGCTGTTTCCGAGACTACCTACTCCCCGTTTAGCACGTTATGCACCGCATTTGCCTTGCTTCCGTTTCCGTGGGCGAAGCTATGGCAGGGGGTCGGAAAACAACCAAGATCGGGGCCCTTCGGGTTCAGACAAATAAATCAGCCGCAATATATAAGTTGCGGCTGATTTTTTTGTCCTGAAATCTTGTTTGTATTCCGCCCCTCTGAAATATAGCCCACGGAAACGGAAGCAAGGCAAACGCGGCCCATACGGCATAAAAAAAAGGTCGTAGTTATGAAACAGCACAAAGACATACGGGAAATTTTGAAACGGAGCGGCACCGCTCCCACCGGCATCTGCGGGTTTTGGAGGTCTGCGGCAAGTTTCGCGGCTGTGCTTTTCGGCGCGTTTGCGGCGTTCAAATTTCTCGCGGGCATCTATCTCGGTGCGGGCGGTTTTTTGGGTTTCTGCCTCTCGTTATGGCTCTTGCGGCGGTGTCGGGACATCGTGCGTCTCGTCCTTTCCCCCGTGGTTGTCCTCGTGCGGTTTCTTCTGCGGCTGTTTTACTAACATTCAACACCTTACAACTATGGGAAAAGTCACATTGTTATTCGCAGGAAAGAGTTACGACACCGACGTACAGAACGTGCGGGAGAATCAGATCGTCATTTTCGACGGCCCTTACAACATGCGTCAGCGCATGGTCGTGGCCGGAATCGCACACACACAATCCGGTTACAATTACCGATTGATCGACCCCGAAACCGCCGAGGAGCACTCCGCGGATCTGATCCGGCCCTTGCGGGACAAATTCGGTATCGGGCACTATTACGACGACGAGCACCCCGAATTTATGGATGCCGCCGAGGTCGCGGCGCTTCGTACCCGTGCCGACGCCCTCAAAGCCGAGCAGGAAGCCGCCCGACGTGCGGCGGCGGAAGACGCGGAACGGTTACGCACCATCGGCGCGGAGCGTCTGCGGCAGATCGTTCCCGACGATGCCGTGGCCGTCATCATCGGCGAACAGCATGAAAGCGAGTGCGACCCTTATACGGACTATTTCGGCTCGCGTATCGTGCGCACGGTGATTCTCGGCTTCTCGACCCACTCGCGCGATCTGTTCCCCGAAATGCGCAAGGCCGCGGCACGGTTCGAGGGCACGGCACACCTGGCCGAGCGTAATGCCGAGTACGAACACCGCGAAAAGTACAGCATGGGGCACGGCTATTACCTTGGTACGCACCGCTATTCGGGCTGGCAGGTCAGCAAGGAATCGTGCCGCGACAAAGAGGGCATTATCAAGCGTTTCGCCGTCGTGGCCGGAAATTCCGACAATGTATGCATCGAGAACCCTGCACCCGTGCAGACCGCCGCCCCCGAAACCGTGGCCGACGCACGTGTCGAGATCGTGGAATACTCCGCGAAGTCGATCGCCGTATTCGGCGATACGAAACCCCTGCGCGACACGCTCCGCGATCTGAACGGGCTGTTCCGCGCCTGCCTTACGCACGACGGCACCCGGTGCGCCGGGTGGATTTTCTCCAAACGCCGAGAACAAGAGGTGCGCAGCGCATTGGCTGCCTATCTCAAATAACATTCAATCCGGGGCGGGCATCCGCCCGCCCCACAACACCCGAGAGCATGAACGAACAGATAACTGCTATCGCCGCGCTCCTGCTGGAGATCAACGGCAAAGAAAAATACACCGCCTTTTTCGATTTCAGCGGCCATGTACACACTTTCAGCATCCGGATTTATTCCGGCAAGTGGTCGCAGGGGAAAGACCCTCTTTTCAACCTCTCGTTACAAAACAAAGACGGACAGCAATGGCGGAATTGGGACAACGCGCATGCCATGTCCGGCGATTCGATCCTCTCATTCTTAACGACTTTATTATGAAATCATACGAAGAAATCATACAGCGCACGGCGGATTTCGACTACATGATGCGCACCCGGTTGCCGGAAAAATACATGCCGGAGGTGTTCGGCGTCACGGCCGGGGAAGATCCCGATCT
Organism: Alistipes sp. AF14-19; assembly: GCF_003461645.1. Lineage (NCBI taxonomy): Bacteria > Pseudomonadati > Bacteroidota > Bacteroidia > Bacteroidales > Rikenellaceae > Alistipes > Alistipes sp. AF14-19. The sequence goes on along the minus strand of NZ_QTXM01000002.1, from coordinate 229,115 downwards.
GCGGCAACTCCTTCACAACGCATCGCGCAACGGCATAGGCATTACCTACCTGCTGTTCAAAATACCGTACGACCGCCACAAGCAACTGATTAAATACCTTTCAAAATAATCTTAAAACCATCATGCCATGAAAACGAACGAAAACAACACCACGACCGCAACCGCCGATCAGAGCACGAAATCGACCGTTCTGCTCGCTATCGACAAAATCCGCCCCAATCCCAACAATCCGCGGCGGAGTTACGACGAAAATGCCCTCGCGGAACTGGCCGCCTCCATTGCCACGCACGGCCTTATTCAGCCCATCCGGGTGCGAGCCGCAGAACAAGGCTGTTATATCATCGTCTGCGGCGAACGCCGCTACCGTGCCGTGCAACTGCTCGGCCAGACCGAAATCGAGGCCATCGTCGATGCCGCACCCGCCGACGAACGGGTGATCTTCGACCTCGCGCTCTCGGAGAATATTCAGCGCGAGGAGATGCCGCCGCTCGACGAGGCCGAAGCCTACAAAGCCGCCATGCAGACCCTCGGCGGGGATGCCGCCGCCGTGGCCGCACGCTTCGGCAAGAGCGAGCAGTATATCTACTACCGGATGAAACTCAACGAACTGCTCCCCGATGCAAAAAAACTCCTGCGCGAAAACTCTATTACATTGGGTCTCGCTATGGAGTTGGCACGATACGGGAAAGACTTGCAAAAGACGATCTGCAAAGACCGCCTCAAAGACGAGGAGGGGTGGCGGAAATACTCCGTAAAGGAGTTCAAGCGGATGGTGGACGCCCATTATACGAACGATCTGGCCCGGTATCGCTTCGACCAGACGGCGTGTGCCGCATGCAAGTACAACGCAAATACCTACGATATGTTCGCTACGGGGGCCGGACGATGCACGAACCGGGAATGCCTCGAAGCCAAGAACCGCAAGTTCATCGAGCGAAAAAGCGGAGAACTGCTCGCGCAAAACCCGAAATTCATCCTTTGCAAAGACCGTTACGGATGCGACGACCATGATAAGGCCATAGAGCATATGACCGAAAACGGGGTCGAATGCAAGGCGTTCGAATACGGGCAGGTGCAGGAAATGCCCGCTATGCCCGCGGAACCAAGTCCGGCGGATTATGCCACCGATGCCGATTATACCGCGGCGATGCAGATCTATGAACAGCAGAAAAAGGCTGCCGAGGAAAAGACCGCCGACCTGCTGGCCAAGCACGACGCCGGGGCGATCCGTATCTTCGTCAAGACTTCGCGCGACGACGCCCGGCTGGTCTATGTGAACCAAGCCGCTAAAGGCAGGGAATCAACCAGGGAACTGATCGCCCTCCTTGAGGAGAAGAAAATCCGCAACACGGAACTCGCACACGAAAAAACCGTCGAAGCCGTCCGGCAGATCGTCCGCGACGAGGAGATCGCCCCGACGCCGTTTACCCAGCTGGAAGACAACATTCTCTATTACATCATGCTCAGAAGCCTGCGGCGCGAACACCTCGCCGCCGTGGGATTCCCCGAAGCGTATTATTTGACATCCGAACAGAAAATCTCCGTCATCAATGCGCTGACCGACGAACAACGCGACCTCATCACCCGTGATTTTCTTGTAAAAAGCCTTACATCCGACATCGGTTTCGACAAAACGGGGAAGCAACTGCTGATGGAATTTGCAGCCTTGCACCACAAAGAGAAATACGAGGTTGTGAAAGCTCAGTTCGACGAGGAATACACGAAGCGCAACGACCGTCTCGACGAGCGTATTGCCGTTGCCGAGGCGCAGGAGAAAGCCAAGACCAAAGCCGCCAAGAAAGAGGGCAAAAGGGGTAAGAAACCCGAGAAAACAACAAAGAAAGCCGCCTAAAGTCTGATCGGGGACGGCCTGCGGGCCGTCCCCATAAAACCGAATGAATCATGTTGAAAGAATTTATCGACGCTCTTCGCCGGCATGGAATCGCCGTTTTTGATCTGATCCAGGCAGGTGCGGGGAATCACATTTTTTTCGCACGCCGAAACGGCCATACTTGGGGTATCCGGATTTCCCGGCAACGAGGCGAACCCCGTTATACCGTGCATATCTTCTCCGAAGAATCGGACATAAGGGGCACTTATTCCTGTCCGCCGGGATTGTTGCTGACAACTATCGAACTGCGATTCAACGACCTTGCGACACCATAAATAAGTCCCGGTTTCCGTCTGCGGCATGACTGCCGCAGACGCGAACGGGCGGACGCCCGCGGCTCCCGCCATACCGCCACCCCGAATTGTGTCAAAACATCATCTGACGAACCTATGAAATCTTATATACGTATCGCTCCCGATGTGGAATATTTCACCGATTACGACCGTTTCCGCGAGGAGCAAATCTGCTGCGCCGTCGCCGAAGACGGCACGAGTCTGTTCAGCCGCATCGAGAACCGCCGCTTCATGCACACGGTGCGGCACGATCTTTCCGAACGGGTTATCGAGCTGCTATGTCGGCAGATACATCGTGAAATATGCACATTGCACTATGGCGGACAGGCCGTGGAATGACCTGCCCACCACACCAGAGAATTGTAAGTTGTAAAATATTAAAAGTGCCCGGTTTTACCGGGCACTTTTAATTGGGTTCAACCCCGGATCAATATCTGTGTTTCGGATACTCCGGAAAGAGGATCAGCCAACATAGTCCGATGGCGACCAGTACCGACAATATTCCCATTGTCAGGCAAAGAGCCGTTAGAAAGTGTACGAGCATCGAATCTTATTTTTCCCGTTACAGCAGTTTTGCTTCTAACAACTCTTCGGCTGGTATTTCCACCGTCTGATGCCGGGCTCCGTTCTTCTCGATGATTTCCAGTAAAAGCACCTTGTCATCGGAGATCGTGAGTTTGGGCAGCGCGAATACCGTCCGCTGGCGCTGGTGTCCCCTCACGACGGCCGGATCGTTGCATACGCGCAGGATTTCGAGCGGCGTCTGTTGTTGTGCCGTGCGCTTGGTGAGTTTGCGATCCGCTACGATGAATCGCCGCGCATCCACCTCGAAAGAGATATTCGTGTCGTTCGAGATACAGGTGTGCATGTATATCACGTCATTGAACACGTAAATTCCCAGCACTTCGACTTCGATGCCGTACTTTTTCGTGCGAATGCCTTTCACATCCGTACGGTTCTGCCGGTATATGTCGCTCAACATGCGCTTTACGGTCGCGGGCTTCTCACGGCCTACCTCGCGCAGCAGCACCCGGCTTTTGGTTACTGGGGCCGGCGACAGCGGATCGCCCGCAGCAGTCGGTTCCTTTACACCTTTCGTCTGTGGTTCCTGCACTGTAAGATTGACGGTCGAGACAGCCGGATTCTCGGCATAGTGGACATCGAAAGTGAAAAATCCTCCGTCCTCGGTGATGACCGTCAGGTTTGTTTCGGCTATGAAATTCCGCACGGCGGCTTTCACGCGCACGACGTTCTCGGCCCCGTCGGCTTTGCCAGCGATGATGTCCATCGAGCCGATGTCGATATATGTAACAGGCGACGGGAACAGGATATGCACGGTTTTCGTAAATCCCGCTTCGATCCGCAGGGGGCGGATCTCCACCGGCGTTTCCGGTGCCGTCCGTGCCGTGACTTTGACCGCCGCGATTGCCGCGACGATCAGAATCAGATAAATAAGGTCTCTTTTCATAAACGTTCTATTCTTTTGAAATCAATAATAGCTGATGGTTGGCTTTGAGGGTTATCTTCACCTCGCGGAGCTTCCCGGCGACATACTGCGACGAAGCCTGCAATCCTCCGCGGGCCAGCTCGGACAACACCTGCTGCCCGGCCGAACGGGTGACGTTTACGCTCGTCCCGGCGGTCTGTCCTACGGACGCCAGCGCCTCTTTGAGGGCCGTCCGTTCGCGGGAGTTCGGGACGTTCAGCCCCGGCTGGCCGTCGAGGTCGTAAGCCGCGGCTTCGACAGCGAAGATCCGTCCGCCGTATTCGACGGACGACACCGTGACTTGCAGCCGCATTCCGGAGATCGTCGCAAGACCGTATAGCGGCGTATAACGGGGAATGGTCACTCCGTCGATACGCACGGCTTCCAGCAACCGCAGTTGCACGGTGCTTCCGGCACGTATGATTTGCGTCTGAGCGACACAAGCCCTGACAGTCGGAATGTCGGCATGCGCGACATCACCTGCTGCCGTGAGAAATCCCAAGTTACGTTCGACGGTGAAATCCGCCCGCGGATCGAGTGTCGAGGCTTCGACCTCACCCTCCCGAACGGGCTGCATGACGGACAGACGCGAATCCCTTCGCTGCTTCGTCGGCCCGGCCTCTTCGTCCGCGGCCGTTCCGCCGCCGAGATACTTCCGTGCGAGCTTGTACTGCTCCTCGGCCAGTTCCAGCGGATCGGGCTGCTGCCGCTCGGCGTCGAGCTGGGATTGCAGGGCCGCGACCTGCTCTTTCAGTGCTTCGACCTCGGTATTGCCGCAAGAAGGGGCCGGGGTGTAGAAAGCCGCCATTTCACCCGATATCCTCCGGTAGGCAGCATCCGATTCGTCGATCGCCGTCGGTGCTGCCGGAACTGTAGCATCCGCCATTTCCCCGGTCACAGGCAAGCGGTCGTCCATAACATCACCCAACGATTGTAGTTTCTCGCGCCGCTGCTGCTCGTACTGCTCCTGTTCGTAGACCTTGCGTTTGTCCGTTTCCGCCGGCTTTACCGTCGCTTCCGGAATCGTAACATTGTATCCGCCCGTTCCCGCCTGCTGCGGAGCCGGTTTCGGGGCGAACAAGTACCATAGGAAAATGCCGCACAGCAGTGTCATCACCGTCACGACACCTACGAACTTAAGTTGCCGGAGATGCTGCGATGTGAGAAATTGCGACAGCTTTTCAACTGCTCCGTTATCGCTCCTGCGTGTCATCTTCACTCGTGTTTAGAGGTAACAGGCTCCTTTCCGGCAGTAGTGGCTGCCGGAGGTGTTCGACGACGGGAATCGACGTCTCCCGACTCCGCATTCCACCGAACAGAATCATCAGGGCGACCGCCGCATAGACGAGCAGCAGCACAGTAACCAGCCCGAGCCGCTGGCGCGGCGTAAGACGTTTCATGCGGGCCTTCAGCCACGCTTCGGCCCGCGTCTGTAAATCTTTAGCGCTCATAACTTCCGAGGTCTTTGTTTTCGAGAATACGCAGATCTTCGATCAGGAATCCCTGCGGGTTGTTGTCCGAGCGTACGGCATTTCGCAGGCGGCATGTCGTGACGAGCGTCCGCTCCGTGACGTTGCTTTCACGGACGATCTTCTGCCGTGCGAAGGTCTCCACGGCATAAGGATAGCAGTCGAAATCGCATCGGATGCTGTCCACGACGACATTCTGCGATACGTTCGAGGCGATGATGCGGTTGAAATATCCCTTCTCTGCAAGGCTCTGGTAATAGGCGATGGCGCTTCCGTCCGCAAGGTACAGCGCCCTGCGGACATTGCCTTCGATGGCCTCGCGGTCGGGAGAGAGGGTGAAGAAGAGCTCGTGGAAGCGCCGCACGTGTTCGCGGGCTTCGACGGGACGGTTCTGGGCCATATCCTGCGAGAGAGCCAATATCAGCGACTTGCCCTGATCGAGTACGTAGATCTTCTGCCGCTGGGCTTCCGCGAAGCGGTAGGATGTCCACACTGCCGCCACCGAGATCAGCGTGCAGGCTCCCAGAAAGAGCATGCTGAAGAGCCGCAGGTGGCGAAAGGACGATTCTATATTCTTCAATGTTTTGAATTCCATATTTTATTACGTTTTATCGTTTCTTCAAAGCCCCTTTTATACGGCCTCCGACATTTCCGACCGCCGCTCCGGCGACTCCGGCAGCGCCCATCGCCACGGCACGTCCTGCGCCTGCGACTTTATCGCCGTAACTTCCGGCGCCTCCGGCCTGAATGATCCACGACGCAACGGTCGGCACGCAGAAATATCCGACGATTCCGATAATCATAAAAATGCAATAGACCGTATTGCTTCCGTCGGGTATGAACGTCGGGTCTTGCAGTCGTTCGATGTCCTGCTGGAGCATTAGAATCTGGATGCGCGAAAGGATCGCACCGAACAGGTCGCTGACGGGCAGCCACAAATAGATGCAGATATAGCGTGCCAGCCAAGACGCCAGCGTATTGTGAAAGCCGTCGTACACGGAGAAGGCGAAGGCCACGGGCCCCAGCAACGCCAGGACGATCAGGAAAAACGTCCGCACGGTGTCGATGGTCAGCGATGCCGCCTGGAAGAGCGTTTCCAGAAACGCCCGGAATGCCTCACGGACTTTCTGACCGAATTGATACCCGGCTCGTTCGGCATACATCCCGGCAATCGTCATAAGGTCTTTGGGCTTCCAGCCCAATTCGTCAAGCCGTTTGTCGAACTCTTCGTTACTGATAAGATAGGCTTTCTCCGGATCGCGGAGCATCGCCTGACGCTGCAATTCATCCTTCTGTGTCTGGTATTTCTCCAGATCGAACGCCTGTCGATCGACCAAATGCGATGTGGCATTGCTGATAGGTGACAGCAGACCGTTCAAAGGCCCCAATACGAGGGTCGGGAAGGCCATGATGCACAGCCCCAGCACAAAGGGCCGCAGCAGCGGGAATACCTCGATCGGCTCCGCGGCGGCAAGGGATTTCCAGACCCGGTATGCGATGAAAAACAAGGCGCCCAATCCGGCGAGTCCTTTGGCAATGCCCATCATATCGCTGCACAACGGCAACATATCGGCGTACAACGAGCGGAGAATCTGATGCAGGTTCGTCCACTCTACGGCTAACGGCATCGTCATAGGTTACCAATATCTGTCGTTATGGCCGCCGTACAAGGCCCGCACACGCTCCGAATCCCCGCGCTGACGGCTGCGCAGGAACGACACGGAGATATTCTTGCGCGTATAGTATTCCGTAAGATTGCGGTATTCGAGCATCTCGTAATAGATCCTGTCGATAATATCCAGCCGCTCCTTGTCGGTCATCGAAAGCCCTGACGGAGTGATGATCTGCTTCAGGTCGTTCAGCAGGTCGGCACTCGCCGACAGCAGCTTCGTATAGCCTGCGGCCATTGCCGTGAGTTCCTCGGCCGAATAATTCGTATCGTTAAGCATCGACCGGAAGTTCGAGATGTATATATCGGAGATGTCGCCCACGAGCAGCATCGTCTGCTGCACACGACGGGCGCTTTTGACGAGGTTATGCACCGACCGCAGCGCGTCGTAATATTTTTTCGACTGCTCGTAAATCTTTACCGTCTGCTGAAAACTCTGAAGCAGCGTACTTCCGTTCCGGGATGCTTCGACGACCTGCTTGGTGGAATTCACGATACCCTGCGCCAGATTCGAGGGGTCGCTCACCACCCACTGCGCCCGAAGCGGATGACCTGCCAGCAGCATCGCTGCCAGCAGGCCGAAGCCTATTCGCCGTCCCATCGCACCGGAGCCTGAAGGATTACTTCCGTCCCTATACGCTGCGGCCGGTCGTCGCGGACGAAAAGCCCGAAACATCCGATATGCAGAATATCATTGGTTGTGTGATGAACGACGCATCCGCCGGTTTGCCCGTACAAGACATGGAGCCACAGACCGTCATCGCGTTTGAGAATGACCATGTCCCGCACGGGACGTTCGCCGCAGAAAAGCGTCGCGGCATATCCCGGAGCCGTTTTGCGGATCGTGATCCGCTCTCCGTATTCGTTCTTTCAGCAGCCGCAGATACGGTCGTCGGCAACCTCGGATTGCAACTCCCGGATGGTCTGTTTCAGCGACTCGATCTCTTCCTGCGCCCGGCGCAGCCGTTCGTCTCGCGCGGCGAGTTCTTTTTTGGATATGAACATGATTTTCGGTTTTTAGGTTAATGATCTTCATTGCGTTTTTGCTCGGCCAACTGGCGTATGGCCAGCTCGATATTGCCGCCGAGCTTCTCCGTGAGACGTTGCAACTCCAGTTTTTCAGTCTCTTCGGTGGTATAGCAGAGGTATTCCTCAAGACTCGTTTCGGTAGCATAGACAGCAGAGTGTACGCCTCCGAGTCCGATCCACACCTCTTTGTAGCAGCGCTTGGGGTCATTGGCCCGATTGATCGACAACACCTGATTGCGTTCCTTATCACTCAATCCCAACAACTCCTGAATCTCGTCGAACTTGTTAGCATACTTACGCATGTCCAAAAGGATGCGGCAGTCGCAGTTGGCGATGACGCTCTCCTTGAGGACGGGCGACGACAGCAGGTCGTCCAACTCCTGCGTTACGCACATACACTCGCCGAAATACTTGCGGCAGGTTTTATACAAATACTTGATAAATCCCGCCATGCCCGCCTTGGCGATAGCTTTCCATGCTTCTTCGAGCAGTAAAACTTTGCGAATACCCTTCAGCCGCCGCATCTTTGTAAGGAAGGTCTCCATGATAATCAGTGTAATGACAGGATAAAGGACTTTGTTTTCGCTGATATTATCCAGTTCGAAGACGATGAATCGCTTATCCAACAAGTCCAACTGCTTGTCAGAGTTCAAGAGGTAGTCGTACTCCCCGCCACGATAGTAAGGTTCGAGAACGTTCAGAAAATTTTCAATATCGAAATCCTTTTCCCGGACGCGCTTTTTTTCCAACAGACGGCGGTAATCCGTTGCGACGAACTCGTAGAAGGTGTTGAACGAAGGTGTGACCGCAGTGCCGGTCTTGAGTTGCGAGAGGTATAGGTTCACGGCATTCGACAAAGCCACCTCTTCCGCACGTGTCGGTTCCTCGGATTCGCGCTTCCACAAAGTCAGCAACAGCGCCTTGAGCGATTCGCGCTTCTCGACGTCGTACACTCCGTCTTCGACAAAGAAGGGGTTGAAGGCAACGGGGGCATCCTCCTGATAGGTGAAATATATTCCATCCCGACCTTTGGTTTTCTGCCGGATAAGCGAGCACAATCCTTGATAGGAGTTTCCCGTATCGACAATCACGATATGTGCGCCCTGTTCATAATATTGCCTGCATATATGATTGAGGATAAAACTTTTGCCTCCCCCTGAAGGCCCGATGACCACACGGTTCCGGTTGCTTATCCATCCTTTTTTCATCGGGTAGTCGGAGATGTCGAGGTGAATGGGGATACCGCTCACCCGATCCGCCATCTTAATGCCGAAAGGCGACAAAGATGAGCGATAGTTCGTCTCTTCGTTAAACAGACACAAGCCCTGTTCGAGAAACGTATAGAAACTTTCTTCGGCGGGAAAATCCCCTTCGTTGCCGGGGATTGCCGCCCAGAAAAGCGTCGGAACATCCACGGTATTATGACGCGGCGTGCACCCCATAAGCGCCAGCTGCGCCCCGACATCGTTACGGATCTGCTTCAATTCCTCGCTCCCTTCGCCCCATGCCATGACATTGAAATGGGCGCGTATCGAGGTCAGAGAGAAGGAGTGCGCCTCATTGAGGTAATCGTCGATCCATTCCTTGTTGATTTGGTTCGAACGACTATACTGCGCGAGCGACTGCATGTTACGAGCCGTACGTTCGAACTGCCTGAGGTTCTCGTCGCTGTTATCCAAAAACAGATATTGATTGTAGATGTGGTTGCACGAGAGCAGCAATCCTACGGGAGCGGCGAATGAAAGCCGACAATCGGAACGCTCCGTCGAGAGGCGTTCGTAGCGGTCATCCGTACGAACGCTGCCGGGGAGGTCGTCCAGATCGGAAAGCGTATGCAGGCACAACGCCTTGTCGCCGATCCACATCCGGTCGGGATCGAGACGCATGTCCTGCAACGGGGTCTTCCCGGACGGTGACAGCGTGAGATAACGTTCGAGGATTCCCGAAGATTCGGGAGTCCCGGCAATCTCGTCCGCTCCGAGACGCCGCAGCCGGATATGGCCGCTCTCGCGGACGATGCTGGCGAACTGCTCCACAGCTTCCAGAAAGCGCGTCGTCGTATCTTTGTCCTGCAACTCCTTCGGGACGAGCGTACCCCGGCACAGCACACTGCAATCGCTCTGACGGCGGCTTTGCGCACGGGTTGTCTTCGTAATGAACAGGTAGCAGGTATGATGCAGAAAAGGTCGTTCGTTGAAATGCCGCTCGAACGACCGGCTCAAGAAACTCAAATCGTCTTTCCCGATGTCGGAACGATATTGCTCCTGAACGAAAATATCCTGCTTGTGCACCACGGTATAGTCCGGAAGCACCTTCACCGCTTTGAGCCATACGCCGTGCAGCGCTTCATATTCCTGCGAAGAGACGGTAAACAACTCCGGAAGCGTAACCTCGAACGCCACCGTGATGTTGGCGTCTTTGGAGAGGATACAATCGTGTTCGACCTTTCAGATCGGAAATTTCCGTTCGAGGGTTTCGGTTTTCAGGGTGTTATTCATGTTTCTAATGTCGGTTTAGAATTCTTGCCACACTTTTTCGGGAGACGATACGTCGCGGATGCCGCCGTGCGGCGAGGAGCTTCATCAGTCCGTAAGCCCCGTACTTGCGGTTCAGACGGAAGGTCAGCGCCACAAGTGCACCGCCCATCCCCACGCCCGCGACAAGGCATGCCACCTGATCGACCCCGCCCATATAAAGTACGACTACGAGAATGAAAACGGCGAGCAGGCCGCCGGCGAAGAGGAAGAGGTACTGCGCCCGCAGCCCCTTGAACTCCACCTGGCGGCCCACGCCTTTATTGATCGGATATTCGGCCATCGTCTAAAGGAAAAACGAACGCAGAATCGTGGCGGCGACGATCAGGAAGATACAGGCTCCGAACCAGCTCGCAGCGGTTTTAGACGTATCCGGATCGCCCGAACTGAACTTCTGATAGACCCGCACTCCGCCGATCAGGCCGATGACGGCGCCGATGGCGTAGATCAGCTTGGTCGCCGGGTCGAAATACGACGTGACCATCTGCGTAGCCTCCTGAATGCCGGCCATGCCGTTGCCTTGCTGCGCTGCGGCGTGCTGCACCGTGGCGAGCAGTCATACGGCGATTCATGCCGAACTGAAAATGAGTTTTCTTTTCATGGATGATTGTGTTTTTTAATTCGACTTCAGATTTTCTCTCCGGGCGCTGGGCCCGTGATTCATGCGTGCTGCTCATCCTGCCGTCAGCCTGAATCGTAGTATCCGGGAGCTTTCATAGCTTCGCATTTTTTAAGTTGAACAATCTATTTCGGAGCGGCAGCCATACGCTGCGCCGCTTCCTTCTCGGCATCGTCCAGATAACGGGCGATGATCGGGCTGGCGCCGGAGATGGCGTCCATGAGTGTGCGCTGCACTTCCGTATGGCGGATGTCACGCAGCACTCCGGCCAGGGTTTGCCGCTGCTCTTCAGGCACGGCCTGCCCCTTGCACAAGGCGAGGATGCAATCCAACTGCTGCGGAGTGAAACTCTGCGTCCCGGCAGGCGGGGCCGTCGTTTCGCATCCTATGTCCATCACCTCTTCGATCGCAGCTTCGCGCGTCAGGGTGTTCTCTTCCTCCGCGGTGAGCGCCGTAGGTTCCTTATGCATCCATCCCTGAACGGTCGCTTGCACGGCGCGATGTTCCTTATCGCCGTCGCTTGCCGGTACAAATGTATGGTCGCTTTTGTCTGAATTGTTCCCTTTGCGCCGGGAGTGGCGTGACACGGCGCGTGCTGGCGTCCGCTGACCGGCGCCGTAATCCCGGGTGACGACCAGCGCATCGTCTTTAGGGGTAACGGCCGCCGGCCGACGCCTGCGGCGGCGCGGCGGGTCGAGACGGTCGGCTTGCCGCCGATACCAACGCGCCAGCGCCCGGCACGTCGGCCCGAAGCAAATCTCGCCCAACTCGCCCCGGAAGAGGAACTTATCCAGAAACAGGTAGCAGAACAGCACGAGGAACAGCACGACGAGAGTTTCCGTGATTTTCATAACGGGTGTCATTCTTACAGAATTTTATTGAGTCCTTTGGAGCAGAGCGACCGTATTTCCGTTCGGTGCCGCTCGAAGTGCTGTTCCAATACGTTGTCGATGAAGTTCCCGACCGTAAAACGCCGGGTGCCCGCAACGCCCACGAGGGTCGTGATCTTGCGGTGCAGCCGCCGGTCGATGTAGACGCATTGCCGCGCTTCGGAAGGAGTATTCTTCAGAAACCGCGACGCATAGTCTTCCGCATCCGAACGCCTAACGCGCGGCTCCGAAGCAGACGCTTCCGTCGGCTCCGGGGCTATGGCATCTGACGCCGAGGCAGCCGGTTCGGGGCCGGCCATCAGGCTGCGCAGGTATTCTTCGTCGAGCTCCTGCCGGACAGGCACTTTCCTACTCATGGCACGGAAGTTTCAGCACGGCGCAGATCTCCGTCATCAGGCGGTCGAAACCGCACTCGGCGACGAAAGCCCGGTCGGGCGGCAGCAGCGTACACCGGTACACCGGGCCGCCCGCTTCCTGAATATCCTTGTTGAAGTTGCTCCGCACGGGAATATGCGTACGCAGATGCCGCAGCCCCAACTGATCGAGGACTTTCTCGTACTGCTCATAGAGCGGCGTCCGCTCGCGGCGATCCACCAAGTTCCAGAACAGGAACAGCTCCCGAAGATGCGCCCGTCCCGTCTTGATCAGGCGGTCGTTGAGAACAGAGGCGAAATTGAGCGTGCTTTCCAGTACAATGCGGTCGGCCTTCATCGGAATAAAGAGGTAGTCCAACTCGACGATCGTGGAGAGCACGCCTTCGTTGCCCACCGTTCCCGGAAGGTCGAACAGCACGACGTCGTATCGTTCTTCGGCGACGGCGGCCCATTTCCGCCATTCCGCCATTGCTTCGGAAGGTTTGCAGCAGAGAATACGATAAGGCTTCACCCCTTTGTTCTCGGCGAGCGAAACGAGGAGTCTACCGTAGATCGCCGAAGATTGCACGACGGCCTTGTCGCGGTTCGAAAGTTTGAGGATGGAGTGTTGCGGGTAGTCGCAGTCCACCACCGCGACGCGGATGCCGTGCAGGTAGTGCAGCCACGAGGTTGCCAGTACTGTGAGGGTCGATTTGCCGACGCCACCTTTCTGGGAGGCGAAAGCGATGCACAACGGATTCTGTTCCATACGAAAATAATTAAGCGATTAATATTTAATTCGTTCCGATACGCGGATACGTACTTGCGTATTTACGTATCTTCGGCGATTCATACGCCTTTGCGGATTCACATACTTTTGTCGGCAGATACGGATATAAGCTGTCACATACGAACTTCGGCATCTATGCAGACATCTATATCCGTATCCGCATAGCCGCGCAATGACGGAGGTACGGGAGGAAGAGGCTACGCGGGCAGGTAGATTCGTAAGTACCGATCCGCGCACAAAGAAAATGAGAAAACGCCCCCGTTCGGCGGCTCCGAAAACGGGTGGCGCCCAAAGGCGCGTATCGGCGTCCGTTGGCAGGTATATATCTGATACAACATAAGATAAAACGCTCTACCTTTGTCTCCGAAAGGAGTAATCCCGCTGCGACGCCGAAGGCACGCACCTTCATCCGGCCCCTGGCCGGATTTCTATATGCGCCCGCATATAGCAAGGGGTACCTTCAGCCGCTCGGAATATTCCGAGCCGCCGAAAGTGCCGCCGCGACCTGCGGCGCGGTGGACGGTTACTCCCGAGTCGTAACCTCAAAACACGGATGCCCTATGGATGCTGCCGATAAACCGACCTCCGTTGCGGGCCGCAAAGCCCTCGGCGACCCGCGCATACACCGCTATTACGTTCGCCTGACAAGCGAACAAAACGAGCGTTTCCTGCGCATGTACGAACAGTCCGGGATGAAGAATAAAGCCGATTTCATCTGCCACCGCATCTTCGGATGACCTTTTACGGTCGTCGTTAGGGACAAGAACACCTACGATTTCTATGTCCGGCTGACGGGATTTTACGCCCAGTTCCGGGCTGTCGGGGTGAACTACAACCAGTGCGTCAAAGCCATACACACGACCTTCGGCGATAAGAAAGCGTTGGCCTATCTCTACCGCCTGACGCTCGAAACACAACGGTTGGAACAACTCGTGAAGGCGGTCGTCGAACTTACGAAGGAGTTGCTGCAATGGTGCCGAAAGTAAACTCCGGGGCCAATGTCTACGGCGTACTCCAGTATAACCGCATTAAGGTCGAAGCCGGCGAAGGCCGGATATTATACATGCAGGGAATACCCGAACGCAGCGACGGCAGGTTCAGTATCGAGGAGTGTGCGGAAGCCTTCGGGTACTACACGGCGCTCAATCCCCGTGTCCGAAAACCGGTCGTGCATTTCTCGCTCAACCCCTCGCCCGAAGACCGGCTTTCGGAAGCGCAGCTTACGCAACTTGCCGCCGAGTTCATGGAACGCATGGGATATGGCCGCCAGCCCTATGTCGTCTTTCTGCACGAAGACATCGCACGGCGACACATGCACGTCGTCTCGGTGAGGGTGGACGAGCAGGGCCGGAAGATCGACCACAACAACGAACTGCGGCGCGCCATGGCGGTTTGCAGGGCGTTGGAACACGAGTACGGCCTGCATGTGCCCGAAGACGGCGGCGTGCAAACAGAACCGGAAGAATTGCACCGGGTCGATTACCTTCGGAGCGATCTGAAGCATCAGCTGCGCAACGTCGTGATGACGCTCAAACAGCAGTACGGATTCCAGTCCCTCGCGGAGTTCAACACGCTGCTCGAACGTTATGGCGTCGCAGCCGAAGAGATCCGAGGCGACGTGCGAGGCAGACCGTATCGGGGGCTCGTTTACCACGTGCTCGATGACGACGGGCAGCGCACGGGAGCGGCGGTCAAAGCGTCCCGGCTGGGCGATTTTTTCGGATGGAAGGCGCTGGAAGAAAAATTCGACGCCTCGAAACAACGGCTTCGGCAACATCCCGAAACGCTCGACCGCACACGCCGCGAAATCGACCACGCCCGGAGCGGAAGCCGCAACCGCGAGGAATTCACGGCCGAACTTCGGGAGAACGGTATCGACGCAGTTTTCCGGGAGAACGATGCCGGGCGGATTTACGGAGTCACCTTCATCGACCGCACGACACATCAGGTGTTCAACGGCTCCCGGCTCGGAAAGGAGTATGCGGCCAACGCTTTCGAGGCGTGGTTCAACGGTCGGGAGCAAGAGTCGTCCACACCCATGCCGGAAGAGTTACGGCCGTTGCCGCCCCTCGAACCGCCCCTGCCGGGACTATCTTCGGTCGAAGAGTTCGAGGAGTACATTGATACCCATTACGTTTCGATGCCCGACGTAATAGGCGAACTCATGGAATATACGCCCGAAAAGGAGTGGGAAACAGCTCCCGAATACCGGCTCTTCCCCCGCAGGAAGAAGCGGCGGCGGAAAATCCGGAAAAGAATTTAACAACCTCGATACGTTACGATCATGCAAGAAGAAGACGATCTGCGCGGCTTGGCCAAAGTCGCGGATTTCATGCGGGCGATCAGCTTTCTGTTTCTCGCCATTCACATTTACTGGTTCTGTTACGAGTGGTTTGCGCAGACGGGATGAACGATTTCCGTCGCAGACCGCATCCTGCAAAATTTCCAGCGGACGGCTGCCTTGTTCTCATCGCCGCTCTGCACCAAACTCTTCTGCACGGTATTTCTCGCATTGTCGTGCATGGGAAACCGTGGCGTGAAGGACGAGAAAATATCGTGGAAGCATATCGCCGTGGCAGGCGGCATCGGCATACTGCTATTCTACGGAAACGGCTGGCTGCTCGGGATGAATGTCGCTACGACCCTGCGGGCGGCGCTTTATACGGCAACGCTGCTGGCGGGATTCCTCGGAATGCTGGCGGCCGGGCTATGGAGCAGCCGTTTGCTAAAAAACCGTATGACGGATGATCCGTTCAATGCCGAAAACGAGAGTTTCATGCAGGAGACACGCCTGCTGAAAAACGACGATTCGTTCAACTTCCCGACCGAGTTCGTCTTCCGGAGACGCAGGCACAGCGGATGGATCAACGTCGTG
This sequence comes from Alistipes sp. AF14-19, assembly GCF_003461645.1. Classification (NCBI taxonomy): domain Bacteria; kingdom Pseudomonadati; phylum Bacteroidota; class Bacteroidia; order Bacteroidales; family Rikenellaceae; genus Alistipes; species Alistipes sp. AF14-19. The sequence continues at coordinate 213,217 of NZ_QTXM01000002.1, read as the reverse complement.
AATCCCTTCCGGGCGAGTATCGTTTTAGGAACGCCCGGCTCGGGAAAATCCTATGCCCTCATCAACAACTACATCAAGCAGGCCATCGAAAAGGGATATGCGCTCTACGTCTACGACTTCAAGTTCGACGACCTGTCGGTTATCGCCTATAACCATTTGCGCAAGAACCTCAAGGCTTACGGAGCGACGACGCCGAAATTCTATGTCATAAATTTCGACGACCCGCGCCGTTCGCACCGATGCAATCCGCTCGCGCCGAATCTCATGTCCGACATCACCGACGCATACGAGGCCAGCTATGTCATCATGCTCAATCTCAACCGCTCGTGGATACAGAAGCAGGGAGATTTTTTCGTCGAATCGCCGATCGTGCTACTCGCGGCAATCATCTGGTTCCTGAAGATTTACGACGGAGGAAAATACTGTACCTTTCCCCATGCCATCGAATTGCTGAACAAACCCTACGAGGAGTTGTTCACCGTATTGATGGCTCACGAGGAGTTGGAGAACTATCTTTCGCCCTTCGTGGATGCATGGAAAGGTGGAGCCGCAGAGCAGTTGATGGGACAGATCGCCTCTGCGAAGATTCCCCTCTCGCGCATGATCTCCCCGCAGCTCTACTGGGTCATGTCGGGAGACGATTTTACACTCGACATCAACAACCCCGAGGAACCGAAGATTCTTTGCGTGGGAAACAATCCCGACAGGCAGAACATATACGGTGCGGCGCTCGGATTGTATAATTCGCGCATCGTCAAGCTGATAAACCGCAAGAAGCAGCTCAAAAGCTGCGTGGTGATCGACGAGCTGCCGACGATCTATTTTCGGGGGCTGGATAACCTGATCGCAACGGCGCGTTCCAACAAGGTCGCCGTATGTCTGGGGTTTCAGGATTTCAGCCAGCTAAAGCGCGACTACGGAGACAAGGAAGCCGCCGTGATTCAGAATACCGTAGGCAATATCTTCAGCGGACAGGTCGTAGGAGAAACGGCCCGGACACTCTCCGAACGATTCGGAAAGATCGTGCAGAAGCGACAATCCGTAAGCATCAACCGCAGCGATACCTCGACGTCGATAAATACCCAGCTCGACAGTCTTATTCCTGCGTCGAAAATCTCGACGCTCTCGCAGGGCGTGTTTGTCGGAGCCGTGAGCGACAACTTCGGAGAGGAGATCGAGCAGAAGATTTTCCATGCCCGGATCGTCGTGGACAACGACGCCGTGAAACAAGAAATGGCGGAGTACAAACCCATACCCACAATATCGTCGTTCCTCGACGCCAGCGGGCGAAACATCATGCAGGAAAAGATCAAGGAGAATTACCGCCGCATCAAGCAGGATGCACTCGACATTATCGAAGCCGAGATGAAACGCATAGAGAAGGATGAAAAATTGGCGGAGAAATTATTGTAAAATAAAGGGAGACTGAAAAATTCAGTCTCCCTTCTCGATTAATTTTCATTTATAAGAAGTTCTTCTAATTGTTTTCTTGTTTCTTCGACCATGTCTTTTTTTGAAGCTCCCGGCAATGCAAGATATTTCTCTACGGCATCTAACATTTCGTGACAAGCTATAAAAAAATCATAGCGTTCATGGAATGAAAAATCTTTGTGATATATAGAATAAAAAGTAGAATAATGTCTTGCTACACGGAAACTATAATGTTTGTATTGATTTCCCTTTTGCGATGCCATGAGCATTCTATGAGCGCGTTTAAAAACTTCAATTGGCTCAATTACATTTTTCTTTTCGTTTGCATCTTCCAAAAGATAGCGGGCAAAATGATTATCTATTTGGAAGGTATCAAAATTTGTATTTTTTGCATATGAGTATGCATTGTCAAAACATCTTGCTGCATCAGAATACTCACCATCAGCTAAACGAGCAATAGCAAACTGTAACCAAAATAAAGGATTCTCTCTATTATATTCTAAATATGCGACTTTTTCATAAATATTAAAAATAGCTCTATTAAGTCCTCTCTGATCAGAATCCTTTTTTAATATTCTATTTAGATTCTGATATAACATAATTTCTTTCAGATATTTACGAATTCGTTTATGAGAACGTTTTTCATGTAATCGTTCATAAATTTGAATTAAAGGAGTATCAATATCTGAATAATTCAAAAGATTTTTCAATATATAATTTGAGAGTACAGAAGATTTGAAAACTATTTCTTCTGTATCAAAATCAATAAATTCTCTTAAAAATTTATTTTTCCTAAAAGATATGTTATTTAATGAATCTAATCCTAAATCATCTACAATATCTACCAATCTTAATCTGAAATCTAAAACAGCTCCAATTAGTAAGTATAATAATGCTTGATAATAATCACTTCTGTGTTTGATCGCTGTTACGATCTCATTATAGCGATTTCCTAAATCATCTGATTTAACTAACTGAATTATAAATTGGCTTAGATGACGTTTGCATCGTGTTTTAATAAATTGTATCTTCTCATCGACTGTAAAGTGGGAGCGTTTTTGCCATAATCCATTCTTTTCGACCACTTGAATTAATGACTCAACTTCCTTGTCAGTCAACTCATTAAGATCTATTTCAAAAGGATCATCAAGCATTATGTCACGCAAAAATAGATGTGCTGTTTCATGGGCAGGAGTCCTTTCTGACAATACTAATGAAATGTGATTATGCTTATAACGTCCAATTTTTTTCAGCAGATTGACTGTATCTGCATAATTTTCAATAATTATAACAGTTGGATCATCTGTTTGATTACAAATGTAATCTAATTCATCAATTGCAGATAGTGCGTCTCTTTCAAGATAAAATACTTTTTTACCTTTCTCTAATAAACATATAGATAATGCTTTCAAAAATAGCGTTTTACCATTTCCTAAATCAGAGAGGACAACTATAAAAGGACATCCTGATTGTATTTTTTGTAGAACTACCTCTAATTTATCTCGGAAAACAAAATAAGGAAATGAATCTGCATTTTTTATTGAATATGCAAGCAAATTTTCATCGACATTTCCTTTGACTAACAAATCAATAAAGCTAATGCGTTTACGTTCAGGCTTTTGATTAGTTATTCGAGGAGTAACAAAATGATGAAATGTATATGGTATATCCACATTTATAATAGGTACATTCTGCAATTCTCTCACGAATCCTTCTGTCCCCAATTTAAGAGGTGTACCTAAATCTTCTAATTGCATCAAATCAATATCATTTTCATCGGGGCCAACGATAAAAAATGTCTTTTCTTTGATATTTTTTGTTCGATCCAATAAATGAATAAGGTCAGTATCAGATTGAAGAGAACAACCTACAAAAAATATTGCATCACATAACAATAAATCATCTTCAAATATCTCCCACCAACCTGTATTTTTGATGTAATCTTTATTATAACTCTTATATGTCAATTTGAAAGAATTATCAATTGTTGCTCTTGATAATTGACTAATTACTCCATTTAAATGAACACAAACTGATGAAGTGCGGTATTGTTCACTCTCGTCGGAAAGAGTGACTGATGACAATAGTTTATTGTTTTCGAGGTAAGCTCGTTCTAAAATTTCATCATAGTTTAGCGTATAACATCGTCGCCAAGGAAAATTTCCGAGTTCTTTTTGAGTCGGAGAAATTTCCTTGATTATAAATTCCCGTTGGAGAAAGGCTATGATTTTATCTTCTCCATACTGTCGAATATACCATTGTGACGCTCGACGTAAATCGTCATCTTGATTTTCTTTAGGAACATCACATTCGTTGTATAGTTCATGTGCAATATATTTTGCAATACGAAATGCAGATTTATCTTGCTTGTAATTTTTTGCACCAAGAGAAAATCCTGCACCTGTAAGTAATAAACATTTACCATATTGAATTTTTTGTATGGCTTCTTCAAATTTCATGGCAATATTAAATTTATGCATAAAAATACATTAATTCAATGTAATATCAAAATTATACTTGCCATTTCCCGCCATCTCGCGCCTCTTCCCGCCAGAAGGGGCGCATTTGGTGTTATGAACTGGAAAAAGGTCTTATCTTTCCGCCGGATTTTCACCATTCAATTTACTCATTTAATTATCTGCATTATGGCAAGAGAACAGGAAAAGCTATCGAAGGACGTGCTGGCCGTCCTCGACAAAAAGACGAACGATCTGCGTCTGGTCAGCGAGATGAACGAGCAGACGGGAGAGTTCAACACCGTGAGCACGGCTCCGGGCGATCGGCGCAGAGCCCTTTCGTTCGACAGCCGAACGGTTTTGGGAACCTTTTTCGAGAACCTTCGCAACCAATACGGACGCCCGTCCGACCTGGGCTGAAGTTTCTTTCGGATCGGTACCGAAAAACTCGACCGTATCCTCGACTCCATCATCCAAGTCCGCGAAGGCAAGGATCAGGACGGCTCTCTGGCCAAAGAGATCTCCGACTACGAACTCAACAACGAGGGGCGTATCGCCAAGTTCGCCGACCGCTATAAGTTCGAGGAGCGGGAACTTCCGTGGGATCAGATTCAGGCGTTGGGCCTGAACAAGGAGATCCTGTTGGACAATCAGAGCATGGGCGACATCCTCAAAGGACGTATTCCCAACAAACTGGTGCCGCTCAAACATAAGATGGACGGCCGCTGGGTCGATCTGGGACTCGGCACGATTTCGCCGATCCGCGACGATGCGGGCAATGTCCAACTCCGTATCTTCACACGTCTGGACGAGCCGCAGTACAAAATATCGCCGTATAAGGAGCTCTTCACGGACAAGGAAATCGAGCGTCTCGAAACCGACGGACATCTGGGTTCCACCAAGAAAATGAAAGATTTTACCTCGGGGCGCGAGTGCGAGTGTTATGTCAGCGTCCATGAGGCGACGAACCGTCTGACGACGCTTCCGGTCGATGCGCTGACGCTCCCCACCCGAATCTACGGCAAAGAGATCGGCGACGACATCAAGGCGCTGCGCTCCGGCAAGGAGATCTTCGTCGAAGACATCCACCTCAAGGACGGTCGGGTCATCTCAGGTCATGCACGCGTGGACGCCAACCGCGGAGACGTGGTGTTCCGCAACGACAATAATCCGCATCTGCGCATCCACGATACGGTTTTCGGAGTCAAGGTAAGTGCAGACATCCAGGCGAAGCTGGCCAACCACGAGGTCGTCTTCATTCCCGGTATGAAAGTCGGCAGCAAGACGATCAGCACCGACCTTCGTTACAGCGACACGGGCCGGCCCCTGTTCGGCAACAACGCCCGCAATTACCGTTCGCGTCTGGGCGAGGAGAATCCGCGTCCGCGCCAGCGTGTCCGCCGGCGTCTTCCGTCGCTTCCCGGCGCACAACCCAAAGGCATGAAAATCGGTTAGCCATTATGAAACGACATGTAGAAGAGAAAGAGTTGCCGTACTTCGCGGCAACTCTTACCGCTTATTTGCGCGAAAGCCATCCCGAACTGCTCTCCGACAAACACTTCATCGCCGAGCGGAGCGACCATGCGGCCCAAACCTATGAACGTGCCGTTCGCAACGGCAACAGCGTCTACGAGGCTCTGGAACTCTCGAACGCCGTTCTGTACCAAGACCTGCGTTTTTCGAAATACGATGCGATCTTCGAGGTCGTGTCAGAATGGTTCCCGGAGGTCGCAGCCCGGCAGCGCACCGCTTTCTGCCTGAAACTGCTTCCCGTCTGCGAAGAGGCATTCGAGATGTACGACCTGACCGACGACTTCGAGAGCAGCCCGTCCTATAAAAATCTTCTATTGGAACTTACCGGACTCATCCAAACTCACATCGAACTGCATGGCATACAATAAAAGGAAACATCTGGAGGCGAACATCGCCGCCCTGCGTATCGCTTTCGCTCCATCGACGGTACTTACCCCGCAGCAGCGTGAAGCCCTGGCTGCGTACAGCGGCTTCGGAGCGTTGAAATGCGTCTTGCAGCCGGCCGCTGCGGACGACGACCTCGCGCAGTGAAAGACCGACCGGGAACTCTTCCCACAGGTGAGGGAACTGCACGAACTGCTGCGCCATTATGCCGGCAGCGAACAGCGGTATAAAGACTTCGTGCAGAGCATGCGCAATTCTACGCTGACGGCATTCTACACACCGCCGGCCATCGTGCGTGCACTCGCCGAGGCGCTCCGGGATGCCGGCGTCGTTCCCCGGCGGTTGCTCGACCCCAGCGCCGGGGCCGGGATTTTCCCTTCGTCGTTCCGGGAGACCGCCGACGGCGAAGTCGAAATCCTCTCTTTCGAGAAAGACCTGCTGACCGGACAAGTGCTCTCTGCACTGGCCCGGGAACGAGAGCAGGTTGTCATCGACGGTTTCCAAACCATCGAATCGGCCTATGACAGTTATTTCGACGTGGTAACGTCCAATATTCCCTTCGGTGATACCCGGATTTTCGACGCATCCTTTCGGAAGAGCGACGACCCGGTTCGAGGACAAGCGCTCAAGGCCGTTCACAACTATTTCTTCATCAAGGGACTGGATACGCTCCGCGAGGGCGGCATTCTGGCGTTCGTCACCTCGGCGGGCGTCATGGACGCTCCCGGCAACGAACCCGTCCGCCGCTATCTGATGGAGCATGCGCGGCTGGTTTCGGCCGTGCGGCTACCGAACAATCTCTTTACGGAGTATGCCGGCACGGAAGTGGCCAGTGATCTTGTCGTCCTACAGAAACAGAGCGAAAAGCGGAAACTTACCCCCGACGAGCAACGCTTCGTCAATTCGTCCGAGATCGGCAACGGAATTTACCTGAACGACTACCACCGGGATTTCAAGCACGCGATCCATACGACGTTTTCGCATGAAAAAGGTCTCTATGGACAATCCGCTCTCGTACTGCACTACGACGGAGGCCCGGAACGGATCGCAGAGCGGCTGCGCGGAATCCTCGCAAATGATTTCGCAGCCCGCCTCGACACCGAACGATATACGCAATATCTTCGTCCGCTCCATATTCCGCAGGCGCAAACCGTGCCGCCGATCGCCCGGAGGCAAAATCGGGTCGCGGCTCCGCAGCCCATGCTGACACCGGAGCAGGCATCCGTTGCACCGACTCCGGAAGTACCGGCTCCGGCCGCATCGCTTTTCGGCAGCGCTGCCGCCGTTCCGATCGCCCGCCGTCCGCTGGGACAGCGGCGGGCCGGGCGCAGAACGGATACGACCAGCATATCCGATCTCTTCACGCAGGGGAATCTGTTCGCACAACCGGCGGAGGCAGCGGATGCCCCGGCGGCAGTCGCTACGCCGGCTTCGGAGAATAAAGATCCGCGGCCCTTTACCGGCACGATGCTTCCGCATTACAAAGAGTGGTCGTTGGTTCTGTTCGAAGGACAGGTCGGACGTCTGGTCGGCCTGACACGACAGGGCTGCACGTTCCATCCCGAAGAGCTGGGAACCTTGTCCCGATACCGGGCCGAACGCTATATCCCGTTGCGGGATACCTACCAGCTGCTCTACCGGCTCGAAATGCAGAACGAGATCGAATACAAGGGGCTACGGCGCAAACTCAACGGATGTTACGAGAACTTCACGGCTCTGTTGGGCGATCTGAACAAGAAGGAGAATGCCGCCTTCATCCTGAACGATCCCGGCGGGCGGGAGGTGCTGGGGCTCGAACGCTTCGTCGAAGGCCGAAAACAGCTCTCCGACATCTTCCGACGCCCCGTATCGTTCGATCCTTACGAGCTCAAGCACGTCGATACGGCGGCCGAAGCGCTGGCCGCCTCGCTCAACAAGTTCGGACGGGTGGAGTTTCCCTATATGGAGTCGCTCGCATCGCGTTCCCGGCAAGAGCTGACCGACGAGCTGGGCGCTCGCATTTTCTACAATCCGATGGTCAAGGGGTATGAAATCCGCGAACGGCTCGCGGCAGGGAATGTCGTCGCCAAAGCCGAATGGATCGAAGATTACCTCAAAGAGAATCCCGACGACGATGCCAGCCGCCGCTCGCTCGCGCTGCTTCGTGAGGCCGCACCCAAACGCATCGAGTTCGAGGAGCTGGATTTCAACCTCGGCGAGCGATGGATACCGACCGATATTTACGAAGGCTTCTGCGAGCATTTCTTTCAGGTGCCCGTATCGGTAAGCTATTCGGCGAAGATGGATGCCTTCGGCATCGAGAACCACGGGTACAGCCCACTGATCTCCCAGAAATACGTCGTCAAAGGAGACTTCGAGGTCTACGACGGTATGGATCTGCTGCATCATGCCATGCTCAACACGCTGCCCAACATCAACAAGGACGGCGGCAAGGACGAACACGGCAAGACCATCCGGATTCCCGACTTCGAGGCCCGGCAGAAGGCCGACACGCTCATCACCGAAATCCGGCAGGCGTTCGTCGAATGGCTGCATGCGCAGCCCGACGATTTCAAGGAGCGGCTGACCGATCTCTACAACCGCAAATTCAACTGTTATGTCCGTCCACGCTACGACGGCAGCCACCAGCAGTTTCCGGGGCTCGACCTGCGGGGGCTGGGCATCGACGACTTGTATCCCAGCCAGAAGGATGCGATCTGGATGATCAAGCAGAACGGCGGCGGGATCTGCGACCACGAGGTGCTGCGCCCATAAGGGCATATAGTAAATGTAGGCTTAGCAACCTACCCGGCAAGGGTTTTCAACGCCGGTCATTAGCCAACTTATCCACTTAGCCGAAAGGCGGTGGGGAGTGTCGCATGTTGGAAACGGCATAAGTCAGCTAACTATCATGCTGCTACTGAATGTCTAAATGAAATGATAGATATGAGGATGAAGACTATACTGTTTGAACGACAGTCCGAGTTGTTAGTTGGTAAACCCCGACGGAAGATAGTTACAAACGTCGGGCTGCAATACTTCTACTTTCCTACCTCAAGTACGAGAGCCGAAAACCGATTGCAGAACAGCCGCAATAAGCGGAAAAGGACGAAAATCGCATCCGACAATCTATTGAGCTATGTTACTATATGTCTAAATGGGGATTGTCTAAGTAGGAATGCCGAAAGGCTATGGGGTTTGCCCCCTGAATATCCTATATGACAACAGAGTCTCCGTAGTAGTCCGAGCAAGGGAAAGCCTTGTACATGGCGAAGGGAGACAGTGAGTTATTATTTAATATGTTTAACGAATGATGTGTGAGACATTATGAGAGATTCAGCAAATGTATTAAACAGTCTGGCTGGGCACAGCCAAGACCCTAATTACAAGTTTGAACGGCTTTACCGACTGCTGTTCAATGAAAATCTGTACGCACTTGCCTATCAAAAGTTGTCGCAGAATGCGGGCAACTATACGAAAGGCACAGACGGGCAGACCATAGACGGAATGAGCATAAAGCACATTCACTCTATCATTGGACAGTTGAAAGACGAAAGTTACCGTCCGTGCCCTGCACGGAGAATTTACATTCCAAAAAAGAATGGCAAGCAACGTCCTTTAGGCATACCAGCCTTTAAGGACAAACTTGTACAGGAAGTTGTAAGGATGATTCTTGAATCCATCTACGAAGGTCATTTTGAAGACTGCTCGCATGGATTCAGACCACACCGTGGCTGTCATACGGCTATGGCTTCCTTACAAAAGGGAGGTACGGGAGCACGTTGGTTCATCGAGGGAGACATCAAGGGTTTCTTTGACAACATCAACCATGATGTTTTAATCGGAATCCTTGCTGAAAGAATCAATGACGAGCGTTTCCTGCGACTGATACGTAAATTCCTCAAAGCAGGCTACATGGAACAATGGGAGTACAAAAATTCCTATATCGGAACACCGCAGGGAGGCATAATAAGTCCGATTTTGGCGAATATTTATCTTGACAAACTCGATAAATTTATGCGGAACTACATAAACGTCTTCAATAAAGGTAAAGCACGTGTACGCAACCCCGAATATAAAAGGGTTGCAAATCGTAAGGACAAACGTGTAAAGAAACTGAAGAATGAAACAGACGAGCAGAAGAAAGAAGCATTGCGCAGGGAGATAGCCATTCTCCACCGTGAGATGCAACAACTTCCTGCAACTCTTGACATGGACGAAAACTTCAAACGCATGAGGTATGTACGCTATGCCGATGATTTTCTGATTTGCGTAATCGGAAGTAAAGAGGACTGTGTAAAAGCAAAGGGGGACATTAAGACCTTTCTGCAAGATACGTTGAAACTCGAACTTTCGGATGAAAAGACGTTAATCACCAACTCACACGACGCAGCCAAATTTCTCGGCTTTGATGTTACAGTCCGCAGTACGGACAAGACGAGAAAGGATTTCAGAGGAATCCCCATACGCTCACTTGACCATAAAGTGGTTCTTCTCCTGCCTTATGAGGTTATGAGAAAGAAACTGCTTGACTATAATGCGATGCGCATAATAATCAAGAATGGCAAGGAAGCATGGGAATCGACCTCACGCCCGTATCTCCGTAGTAATGATGACCTTGAAATACTCAACCGATACAATTCGGAAATTCGGGGAATCTATAACTACTACTGTATTGCAAACAATGTCAACATTCTCAATAGTTTCTATTACTACATGAAAGAGAGTATGTATAAAACATTATCATCCAAGTATGAATCAACCGTAAGGAAAATAATCCGTAAATATTGCCGGAATAAAGTCTTTACAGTAAGGTATGAAAACAACAAGGGCGAAATGTTGGAACGTACTATTTATCATGGAGGGTTCAAGCAGAGAAAAGACGCGCGTATTGACAATGCGCATATCATGCCCAGTTATCGCGGGACTGAAAGTACCAGCCTTATGGCTCGGTTGAAAGCCCGTGAATGTGAATATTGCGGAGCGGAGGACAACCTTAGAATGGTGCATGTCCGCAAGCTAAAAGACCTGAAAGGCAAACAGGAGTGGGAACGCTTCATGATTGCCAGACAGAGAAAAACAATAGCAGTATGTGAAAATTGTTATCGTAAGATTCATGAAAAGAAATAGACTGAAAATAACCATGGAGAGCCGTATACATGGAGACGTGTACGTACGGTTCGGTGGCGAGCGTTTAGAAACCTACCGTCCGAAAGGACGGCAAGGCGCTTTGCGCTTAGCCTGTGGTACGGGCAAGACGCTCATCATGTGCGTCGCAGCGTATGAGATGCATCGTTTGGGACTGGCCCGCAAGCCGATGATCATCGGTATCAAGGCCAACATCCACGAGATCGCCCGAACCTTCCGCACGGCCTATCCCAATGCCCGTCTGCTCTATCCCGGCAAGGAGGACTTCACGCCGGAGAACCGCCTGCGGATCTTCAGCGACATCAAGAACAACAACTGGGACTGCATCATCCTTACGCACGAACAGTTCGGCAAGATACCCCAGTCGGCCGAGGTGCAGCAGCAGATTCTCCGGCAGGAGATGGACGACATAGATGAAAATCTGGCGTCCTACGAAAAGCAGGGCGGACATGTGGACGGCTGGATTCTGCGCGGTCTGGAGAAGCGCAAAGAGAATCTGGATGCCAAGCTCCACGAGTTGCAGGAGACAATCGACGCGCAAAAGGACGATACGGTGGATTTTCAGCAGATGGGAATAGACCATCTGTTCGTCGATGAATCGCACAACTTCAAGAATCTGATGTTCAACACCCGCCACAGCCGTGTGTCGGGACTGGGAAATACCGACGGCAGTAAGAAGGCCATGAATTTGCTATACGCCATCCGCACCATTCAGCAGCGCACGGGGCGCGATCTCGGAGCGACGTTCCTTTCGGGAACGACCATCGCCAACTCCCTGACGGAGCTGTATCTGCTCTTCAAATATCTGCGTCCCAAAGAGCTGGAGCGGCAGGACATTCCCTGCTTCGATGCGTGGGCCGCGGTATTCGCGCAGAAAACATCGGAGTTCGAGTTTTCGGTGACCAACGAAGTGATCTCCAAAGAGCGTTTCCGCTATTTCATCAAGGTTCCGGAGCTGGCCATGTTCTACAACGAGATTACCGACTACCGCACGGCCGCAGACGTGGGAATCGACCGTCCCGAGCTGGACGAGGAGCTATGCCAGATACCTATGACCGACGATCAGCAGGCATTTTTGGACAAGCTGGTGCTCTTCGCCAAGACGGGAGATCCCGAACATATCGGACGCGCCGACCTGAGCGACGGGGAGGTCAAAGCCCTGATGCTGTTGGTGACGATGTACTCCAACAAGCTCTCGCTCGACATGCGGCTGATAAGTCCCGCGTATGCGGATTCACCGGGCAACAAGGCCAGCCGCAGTGCCGCCAACATCGCTGAATACTATCGGCGATACGAAGATCAGAAAGGCACGCAGATGGTTTTCTGCGACCTCTCGACCTATAAGCCCGGCATCTGGAACGTCTATTCGGAGATCAAACGCAAACTGGTCGAAGACCACGGTATTCCGGCGCAGGAGATCCGCTTCGTACAGGAAGCCGCGAGCGACAAGGTGCGGCAGGCGATGTTCGATGCCATGAACGAAGGGAAAATCCGGGTGCTCTTCGGCTCGACGCAGAAACTCGGAACGGGAGTCAACGCCCAGAAACGAATCGTCTGCATGCACCACCTCGACATTCCGTGGCGGCCGATGGATCTGGAACAGCGCAACGGCCGCGGCGCACGGAAAGGCAACATAGTCGCCAAGGAGTATGCCGGCAATAAGGTCAAAGCCTATGTCTATGCCGTTCTGCGCACGCTCGATGCCTACAAATTGAATCTGCTGCACAACAAACAGCAGTTCATCGACCAGCTCAAACGTAACCGATTAGGTGCGCGGCGGTTGGACGAGGGGGCCATCAGCGAGGATTCGGGGATGAACTTCGCGGAGTGGATGGCCGTGGTGTCGGGAAATACCGACCTGCTGCAAAAAGCCAAGCTCGAAGGCCGGATCGCGGCGCTGGAGAGCGAGCAGACGATCTTCATGCGCACCCGGCACGAGGCGCAGAGCCAACTGCAACGCTACACGGCGGAGATCGGGCGACGGGATGCGATGCTCGAACGTCTGAAACGCGACTGGGACTATATCAACGAGGTGGCGCCGCCGGACGCCAAAGGCAAGCGGGCCAATCCCCTGCGGATCGACGGCGTGGAATCCGCGGATATTGTCGCCCATGGCAAGCGCCTCGTGGAGATCGACCGCACCGTAAATACCGGTGACGATTACCAGAAAATCGGCACGCTGTTCGATTTCCGCATTCTCGTCCGCACCGAGCGAATGCAGAAAGACGGGCTGGCGCTCACGGTCAATAAATTCATGGTCGAAGGGTTGGACGGCATCAAGTACACGTTCAACAACGGGCATCTGGCTGCGGAGCCGAAAACCGCGGCGACGAACTTTATCCGGGCGCTCGACACGATACCGTCACTAATGGCGACCTACGAGAAAGAGAAAAAGCAATTCACCCGCGATATTCCGACCTTCGAGCAACAGATCGCAGCCGTATGGCCCAAAGAGGAGGAGTTGAAGCGGCTCAAGGCCGAGGCAGAGTCGCTGACTCGGAAGATTCAGCTCGACATCGCACAGAAGCAGCAGGAGATGCAGGCGAAAACAGCAGATAACGGCAATGGGCTGAAGATCGAAAACGCGGAGGTGGTGGACGAGGTCGTCAAACCGTCGAAGGCAGAGCCGCTTTCTACGGCATCCGAGAGCCAAGAAGAACCGCCGGAAGAACGGGAGCACGTCGTGTCTCCGCCCGAATCGGACTTTATTCGCAATCATATTCTTCTCGTGCGGCCCGCGACGAACATGAAGGCCAAAGGGCCGAAAATATAAATCAATATCCCGGCTTTGCCGGGATATTGATTACAAAAGCTCACACTAAATTCATTTCGATTTGCAAAGGTTGAATATTTCAATTATCTTAATTGCATCAAATGCGATTTTAATGAATTTCCTAATTATGTAATATGTACATAAAATCAGTACACATTGAAAACTACAAAAGTTACAAAGGTTGTTTCGATATATCGTTGAACGACGGTATAAATATTCTTGTCGGCAATAATGAAGCAGGAAAATCTACGCTTATAGAAGCAATACATCTGGCCCTAACCGGAATACTTAATGGCCGGTATCTTAAAAATGAGCTATCACAATATCTGTTTAACAATGATATTGTTAATGAGTATCTGGACAATCTTAAAAATGGTCGCCCTGCATCTCTGCCGCATATTCTTATAGAGTTGTATATCGGGGGCGATGACTGTCCTCTGTTTTGTGGAAACGCGAATAGCCACAGAGAGGATGACTGCGGACTGTCATACAAGATAACCTTTGACGAACGTTATAGGGATGTTTACGAAGAACTCATCAAACAGGATGTCAAAACGTTACCCATTGAATATTACGATGTCGTTTGGACGTCATTTGCACGGGACGGCTCGATAACAAGTCGCAATATTCCGTTGAAGTCGGCTCTGATAGACTCGTCCAATACTCGCTATCAGAATGGGTCGGATGTTTATATATCCCGTATCGTCAAAGAGTGTCTGGAACCGAAAGAGATCGTGGATATTACTCAGGCGTACAGAAAAATGCAGGAGGTGTTCATGGGGGAAGAATCTATCGGAAATATCAACACTCGATTAAAAGGGGCCAGCAGAATCTCGAATAAAGACGTGGAATTATCCGTCGATTTGTCCTCGAAAAACGCATGGGAAAATTGTCTGATGACCTATCTGGATAAAATCCCGTTTAATTATATCGGTAAAGGCGAGCAATGTATCGTCAAAACCAAATTGGCTTTAGCCCATAAAAAAGCGAAAGAGGCGAGTATAATTTTAATGGAAGAACCGGAAAATCATCTGTCTTATTCCAAACTGAACGAATTGATAGCTGCCATAAAGGAGCATTGCAAAGAGAAACAGATTATCATTTCGACACACAGCAGCTTCGTTGCGAACAAATTAGGTCTGAAATCTTTGATTCTGTTGCATGATCGAAAGACATTGCGGCTGCATGATTTGTCGCCAAGCACGATTGATTATTTCGAGAAATTATCGGGGTACGATACACTGCGACTTTTGCTCTGCCAAAAGGCAATATTGGTAGAAGGTGATTCCGACGAATTGGTCGTGCAAAAAGCCTACTTGAAGAAATACGGAAAACTACCAATAGAAGATGGCGTGGACGTAATAGCTGTCGGCAATCTGTCGTTTTTACGATTCTTGGAAATTGCCAAATACCTTACGATTCAGGTGACGGTAGTTACAGACAATGACGGGAACATTGATGCTTTGAATGAGAAATACAAGGAATACAAGGATTTACCCAATATTTGCATCTGTTTCGATGACACGATAGATGCCGGGGATTTGCGTATTGGCGATAAGCCGTTCAACTACAATACGATGGAGCCTAAAATTGTAAAGGCGAACTCATTGGATAAAATGAATATCATAATGGGCACTGCATATGAAAATATTGATGATTTGCACAAATACATGAAAGCACATAAGACGGATTGTGCTTTGGCTATTTTCAATACAACCGAAGAGTTGGTATTTCCTGAATACATAAATAAAGCTATTCTGTGAACAACAAAGTCATTATAGCAGCTGCGGGTTCCGGCAAAACGACGCATCTTATAGAAACGGCACTCCTATTGCGGAATGCCACTATACTTATCACTACATTTACAGACGAAAATGAGAAGGAAATACGAACCCGTTTTTTTGAAAGAAACGGATGCATACCATCCAATGTCGTCATTCAAACATGGTTCTCATTTCTGTTACAACATGGGGTCAGGCCCTATCAAGGATATTTATATGACAAGAATATCGTCGGGTTATCTTTAGTAAACAGCCAATCCGCTTTGCGTAGTCAAGAAACGAATGTCGAACGTCATTATCTTACTGGGGATAAAAAAATATATTCCGACAAAATCGCCAAGTTCGCCTGCCGCTGCGACGAACGCTCCAATGGAGCGGTAATATCCCGATTATCCAAAATATATACTCATATTTTCATTGATGAGGTGCAAGATCTTGCCGGATATGATTTGGAATTTTTAGATAAGTTATTTCTTTCTCCACTGGAAATTCTATTAGTAGGAGATCCTCGTCAAAGAACTTTCTCAACAAATAGTTCTGCTAAACACAAACAATTCAGACGGTCTAATATATTGGATTATTTCAAAAGTCGCAAAATGAAATTTAACCTCGATATTGATTCACAATCTTTGAATGTAAACCATCGGTGTGTATCTGAAATCTGTGATTTTTCAAATAAACTATATCCTGATATGATTGCAACAACGTCTGATAATACATCTGAAATAGAGCATAAAGGGGTATATTTTCTTCGGCAAACAGATGTGGAAGAATATTTACAGAAATACAGTCCTATTCAGTTACGACAGAGTAAAAGTACCGATACCCATCCTGCATACCCGACATTGAATTTCGGGGTATCCAAAGGTTTGTCATTCGATAGAGTTCTCATATATCCAACAAAGCCTATTTTAGATTGGATTATCAGAGGAATAGAATTGAAACCGACAAGTAAGTGCAAGTTATATGTCGCTATAACGCGGGCACGATATAGTGTCGCCATTTTATATGATTATAACGACAATGTAAATATATGTGGAATAACAAAATATAAATGATAAATCATGGTTGCATTAGACAAAAAGAAGCTGTCTATGAATGCATTAGACAACTTCTCTTTATTCGAATTTCCATTATTCGAGGCCTTTTCTTGAATATGCAATTCTTAATGAGGTAGAAATCTGTTAGACAGTATTTTGAATAAATACTTCAGAATAGATTATTCTCGCTTAATTATAATTGCGGTATCCGGCACCGCTTGTTCCATTGTCTGATAAAAGATACGCTTACTCTCCTGCATGTCTTTCAGATTGATGAAATCCAGTACATTGTAGTATTGCTTGCCATCCTGATCCTCAACGGGACAGAGTTTCCCGCGACGTTTGTATTTCTCGACGAAATCCGGATCGAGTCGGATGAGCTCGCAGACTTCCTCCTGCGTCATCGAAAGAGAAATACGGCGCTCCCGGCAGACATGCTGCAATACGAGGAGCATGTTCGAGGCTTTCATGTGGCTGCGAACGAGCAGAGCGAATTTGCTTCGCTCGATAAGAATCATCTTTTTCATGACTTCTTTACTTTATTAGTTGATGTGGTGTTGGGTTCATTCCGGAGGGCTTCGAGAACGCGCGATCTGCTGTAATAGATTTTGCCGCCGTGCTTGACATAAGGGATCGTACCGTCGCTCCGACGACGGGAAAGGGTACGGTCGGACATCTGGGTAAGCATGCGGACTGCCGGAGTGTCGATCAGGTCATCGGGTAAAGGTCGAGAATTGTTTTGGATCAGTAGTTCGAGACGATTGAATCGTCGCAATACCAGACGTAACAAACGCAGAGTCGGATTACCTTTTAATGGCTTCATTACAGTGATCGTTGGTTAGACGATGCAATGATAGGAAACATCCCGATAGCAATAATTTAGTTAAAACAGGCAACTAAATAATCAACCCGCTCGGAGCACAAAAAAGCATATCCAAGTTGGATATGCTTAAATAGTACTTAATGCTTTTCTATTCGTTAATTTGCTTATGTATAATATTTTAACTATCTTTGTCGTGAGTTCTTGGATTTATTGTATAAGGGTGCAACAGAATGTAAGACTTCCGTCACCAATTCGTAACCCTTCCTCTTTTCAATAAAAATACCGTCCTGATTTACAGAACGGTATCTCAAAAACAGTCAGCCCCAAGGAACGGGGATGTCTTCCACGGGACGTGCCGCTTCCGCTATTTGTCCAGATCGACCAACTCGTACTGCCGGCTGCCGATGCCGATGGCCTCGGCGTGTTCGAGCGTGTGGATGCCGTGGCGCGACTCCATGCGTTCGATCAGATGGACCTTGCCCTCGTCGGGCGAGGCGTACACCAGGTCGACGCACGCCTGGTCCAGCGCCACGGGGTCCAGCGAGGCGAGGATGCCGATGTCGCCCATGCGGGGCGGTTCGGGATGCGCGTCGCAGTCGCAGTCCACCGAGAGGTTGTTCATAACGCTGATGTAGAGAATCCGTTCGCCGCAATGGGCGGCGATCGCTTTGGCCGCTTCGGCCATCGACTCCAGAAAATCGTCCTGCGCGGGCAGGCTGCTCCACAGTTTCTCGGTGTCCTCGGTCTTTCCGGCCGAGTGAATCCACGCTTTTCCGGCCGACGAGGCGATGCCGATGGAGATGTTCTTGATCGCGCCGCCGAATCCGCCCATCGCGTGCCCCTTGAAATGCGAAAGAACCACCACGAAATCGTACTCCGGGAAGTGAGAGCCTACGATGTCGTATTTGAGGTGCCTGCCGCCCTCGACGGGCAGGCGCACTTCGCCCTCGGCGTCCATGATGTCCACCGGAGCGATGGCCGTGAACCCGTGGTCGGCGGCGGCTTTCAGGTGGTCTTCGGTCTTGGCGCGTCCGCCGCCGTAGGCCGTGTTGCACTCGACGATCGTGCCCTTCACCGACTTCACCAGATCGCCGATCAGGGCCGGTTGCAGGAAATTGTTGCCTCCCGGCTCTCCGGTCGAGAGTTTCACGGCGACCTTCTTCCCTTCGGCCTTCCGGCCCAGGGCCTCGTAGACGGCTTTCATTCCCGCGGGCGAGATGTCGCGGGTCATGTAGACTTTGGCGGGAGCCGCCTCCGCCGCCTTTTTGTCGTTGCCCGACGCACAGCCGGAGCCTGCGGCCGCGAAATGCAAAACAAAGGAGATCATACAGATTTTTTTCATCATGGCTATTTGCGTATTACGTACTTTATAAAGAGGTATCCGCCGAACACCTGCAATAACATGCCGGGAATCCCGATCCGGAAGTCCTGCACGGCGGCCGTGAAGCTGCCCGTCAAGGCCCATTCCCCGGCCGATCCGACGATCTGGTAGAACAGCACGACGGCGGCGAGCAGCGCCACCGACACGCGGTTGAAACGCCGGGCCGCATACCCTGCCGTTCCGGCCAGCAGCGCCGATTTCACGAGGATCGCCGGCAGCGCCGTGACGGCGGGCATCCCGAACAGCGCGGCGTTCACGAGCGGCGAAGCGAGGGCTGTCAGCAGTCCCGTGCGCCAGCCGTATTTGTAGGCGCCGACGAGCGTGAAGAAGTAGATCGGCAGCATCGTGGGACCTCCCAGCTGCACGAGGTGGCACAACTGCGGCAGGACGATGTTGCCCGCCGCGAACAGGGCTGCCGCGAGGTATGTACGCGTCTCCCGGTAGCCGGTCGAATAGAGTGTTACAGACGGTGTTTTCATGGTTATTTCAATTAAAGGTTTAACTTCAGTCCGCCGAAGACCGTCGCCCGGGGCATCGGGTATCCGGCATTGATCTCATAACGTTCGGCCAGCAGGTTTTCGCCCCGGACGAAGATCGTCAGCAAACGGTTTACGCGCAGCGACGCGCGCAGGTTCCAGAGCACGAATCCCGCTTCCCGGACTTCCGGATCGGGAGCCGCCGCCGTGTAAAGCCCTGCGATGTACTGCACGCCCGTCGACACCGACCAGCGGCCCTTCCCGAAATCGCCTCCGGCGTAGAGTTTGTGTTCGGGGGACGCCGGCACGGGATACTCCATCCGGAGCCAGCTGTAATTGGCATTGACGCTCCATCCCCCGCCGATGCGCCATGCGGCGTCGGCCTCTGCGCCCCAGTTTTCGATCCGGGCCTGGTTGAGCAGGATGTTGCGGCCGTCTGCCCTGCCGCGCCGGATGATGTCCTCGCCCTCGATATAAAAGAGGTTGACGCCGTACGACACGCTTCCTCCGGCCAGCCGCTGGGTCCACGAAAGTTCGTAGTTCCACAGCCGTTCGGGCTTCAGATCGGGATTCTTCACCCCGAACATGTAGAGTTCGCGGAGCACTGGGTTGCGGAAGCCCTTGCTCACCATCGCCTTCAGCGCTCCGTCGCGTGCGGCCCGCAGCGAGATGCCCGCCTGCGGAACCCACTCCGTGCCGGTGCGGGTGTGGTGGTCGATACGCACCCCGGCGTCGACGGTGAGGCGTCCCAGCGACTGCCGGAAATCGGCGTATCCGGCGATTTCGTCCTCCGTCTGGTCCACGATCGGCTCCTCGCGGCCGTCTGCCGTGAACCGGTTCCACGCCCGGCCCCCGAAGCGCTGCCAGTCGATGCCCGCCGTCAGGCGGCTGCCGCGCCACAGTCCGGCGCTCTGATACCACGAGACGCCCAGCATCCGGTCCTTCGAGTTGAAACGGTAGTCGCGCGGCTCCTCGCCTGCGCCGTAGCCGTCATTGATCCGGTGACGGCCCCAGTTGTAGAAGAACTTCAACGCGCCCGAAGTCCGGTCGTACGAGTTTTCCAGTGAGACGGATGCCATGCCGCGCGTGATGCGGGAGTCGTTGTCGAAGACGGGCGCGGTGATTTCGCCCGGATTCGAGGCGTTGAAGTGTGTCAGGTTCACATCGGCGTAAGCGTTCCAGCGGCGGCTGATCTCGTAGCCGACCTTGGCATATCCGCCGTACTGCTCGAAACCCATGTCGGCGCGGTGGCCGTCCGTGCGGTTGTACGAGCCGGTCACGACGCTCGTGAAGCGGCCTTTGCGGATGCGGTTGGCTGCTTCGGTCTGCAAGGTGTTCCACGAGCCGTAGCCCACGTTCAGGTCGGTTTTCACGCCTTCCTCGCGCTGCCGGCGGGTGACGATGTTGATCACCCCGCCCATGGCGTTCGAGCCGTAGAGCACCGACGCCGGTCCGCGCACCACCTCGACCCGCTCGGCGAGCATCGACTGGTAGGCGTCGGCGATCGGATGGCCGAACAGCCCCATGTACTGCGGATGCCCGTCGATCAGCACGAGCATCTGGGCCGCCGACCCTCCGCCGATGCCGCGCAGGCTGATGCCTCCGGCCGCGCCGTCCGAGACGCCGTAACCCATCACGCCGCGTCCCGTGACGAACAGCCCCGGAACCTGTTCCGTGAGCAGCGGAAGCACCGATGCCTCCTGCCGGCGGACGATTTCGTCGCGGTCCACGACCGCCACCGACATCGGCAGGTGGCGGATGTCCGAGGCGTAGCGCGCCCCCGTCACCACCACCGAGTCGATCGCGACGTTCTTCGCCGCCTGCCCGGTCTCCTGCGCGGTCTCCTGTGCGCCGTATGCGGCGCCGGCAGCCGTGCAGGCCAGTAAAATCGAAAGAATCTTGTTCATTGTTCCGTATTTGATTTGTTTTTCGGTCTCCCCCGCCGCAGGCTTGCGGACGAAGGCTGTGGACGGTTCTTTCCGCCCTTCGCCGGAATCAGGGCGCGCCCTTGCCGGCCGTCAGAAACCCTTCGATCAGCGGCAGGCACTCCGCGGCGGTCCGCGCCCCGGCGCAGAGCCGCTCCACGGGACAGATGCCGTCTCCGGCGCGGTTGATGATGTGGGGCACGGCGACCGTGTAACTTACCGGAATCCCGGCTCCGTTCAGCAGTTCCAGCGCCGCGTGGCTCACCACGTCGGCGAAGAGTTCCCTCACACGGCCCGCGGCCATCAGCGCCGCAGCGCCCTTTCCGACCACCTTGTCGGCCACGAACGCGCCGTCGAGCAGTTCCGGCTCCTCGTGCAGCAGCCTCCAGAGGTCCCGGACGCCCCGTTCGCGGAATATCCGGATCGTGTCGCCGTTGCGCACGACGCACGAGCATCTCTCGGCGAAGAGCAGGTCTATGGCCTGCCGGTCCTTGTTTGCGTTGTCTGTTCCCATTTTTTCCCGAATTTGCGGTCAATAGCCGAATCGTTCCGCCGCGCGGCGCATCGACGCTACGATCTCCACGCCGAACGGGCAGCGCGTTTCGCATGCGCCGCACCCGATGCACTCCGATGCGTGGTGCGTGAGCGCGGCGTAATGTTCGCGCACGGTTTCCGGGATTTCGCCCTGCGCCACGGCGAGGTTGTGGAATTTATGGACCGTCGCGATGTCTATTCCCGCCGAACAGGGGGCGCAATGGCCGCAGTACATGCAATGCCCTTCCCAGGTAAACCGCTCCATGCCGGCCATTGCGGAGGCATAGTCCCTTTCGGCGGGCGATGCGCCGCACCAGTCGAGTGCGGCCCGGATTTCGTCCTGCGTTCTGCATCCGACCATCACGGAAGCCACGCCCGGCCGCGTCAGGGCGTATTCGATACACTGCACCGGCGTCATGGCCTTCCCGAACGGGGAATTCTCCGCATTCAGCAGGTCGCCGCCGCCGTAGACCTTCATGGCGTCGATGCCCACGCCCGTCCTTTCGCACAGTTCGTAGAGCCGTTCGCGGTCGGGGTCGATGTTGCGCAGCGCGCCGGCGTAACTCTCCTCGGCCCACAGGGCCTCGACGTCGTCGCCGGCCGGTTGCAGGTCGTAGCAGGGGTTTACCGAGAACATCAGCACGTCCACCAGTCCCGTTTCGACGGCCATCCGGGCCACCGCGGGATTGTGGCTGCTGATGCCGATATGGCGGATTCGCCCCTCCTCCCGGAGCCTTTGCGCGATTCGGATGATCTCCCCGCCGAAGACGCGGTGAAAATCCGCCTCGGCGTCGACGTAGTGGATCATGCCGATGTCGAGACAGTCCGTCCGCAGCTGTTGCAGCTGAAGGTCGAACGACGCGAGGGTTTTCTCCGGGTCGCGGGTGCGCAGGTACTGCCCGTTCTCCCAGGTCGTGCAGAGGTGTCCCTGAATGATGAAGTCCCCGCGGCGGCCTTCGAGCGCCGCGCCGATGTTCGTCCGCAGTTCGGGATTCGGCGAGTAGATGTCGATGAAGTTGACGCCGTGCCCGATGGCGAAGTCGAAATCGGCGCACACCTCTTCCGGCGTTTTGTGGATGAAGCCCTCGCAGCCGAGTGCGACGGCGCTCACGCGCAGGCCCGTTCTGCCCAAAATTCTGTATTCCATGATCGTCCTCGATTTTCCGTTTCGCCGGGTTCCGGATTCCGGAACCTTCCGTTCACGATGCAAAGATAGTCCGAAAACAGGATTCCCGAAGTAACCGGATTACGGATGTTTCTACCTGAATTACTGATTCGGCGCTCCGGAAACGAACCGCCCGCCGGTCTCTCGACGGCGGGCGGCTTTGTCTTGCGCGGATGCGTTTATCGGTATATCTCGTTCAGCAGGCGGGCCAGGCGGTGTCCGCCGCGCAGGAACTGCCGTTCGACGACGGGCGTGTACTTGAAGAGGTAGTCGTACGAAATATCGGTCCCTTCGGGGGTGAAGCCGTAAATCTCCTTGCAGATTTCGTGCGTCTCCTTCACCCAGTCGGCCGGCTCTCCGGCGGCGATCTGCGCAGCCTCTTCGTCCGTCAGCCGGTCGATCTGCTGCTGCCACTCGCTGTAACTCCATTTGTGGACCGCCTCGGGAATGTTCGTATCCCAGACCGAATGCAGGTTCGTGTCGCGTCCGAAGAAACGCACGGGCCGCTTGTTGCCGCCCAGGTCGCTCAACCGTCCGAGGTGCATCGGGCAGTGCATGTCCCCGACCAGGTGAATCAGCATCTTGAGCGAGAGCGTCTCCTCCTCGGGTGTGAGGCGTCCCGACTTGAGTTTCTCCGTGAGTCGGGTCACCGCCGTCAGCACGTCGCCCCCGGGATTCCGGGACATGCTCTCCAGCGTCTCGCCTTCGTCGATATTGAGGTAGTGCCAGGTTTTCGAATAGGCGTATTCGGGCCAGTAGCTGGCGAAGTCGAGCCAGTTGGCGATATACACGGGCGAGTAGCCGTCGAGCGCCTTGCGGACCTTCTCTGCCGCTTCGGGCGTCAGACGGCATTCGGCGATATACGCCGTCACGTCGTGCCCCTTCTGTCCCCATGCGAACGCCCCGCGGGCGAAAAGAAGACATAAACTCGTCAGAATCAGCCTTTTCATCTGTACCCGGTGTTTGCGCTCCGTGCGGTTAGTGGTTCATCGTGGCGAGGAACTCCTCGTTGGTGTCGGTGAGTCCCATCTGTTTCTGGAGGAACTCCATGGCTTCGACGGGCGTCATGTCCGAGAGGTACTTGCGCAGCACCCACGTGCGGTTCATCACGTCGCGCGGCAGCAGCAGGTCTTCGCGGCGGGTTCCCGAGGCGATCACGTCCACGGCCGGGTATACGCGCTTGTTGGCCAGCTTGCGGTCCAGCTGCAACTCCATGTTGCCCGTACCCTTGAACTCCTCGAAGATCACTTCGTCCATCTTCGAACCGGTGTCGATCAGCGCCGTGGCGATGATCGTCAGCGAACCTTTCTCCTCCGTGTTGCGGGCTGCGCCGAAGAAACGCTTGGGCTTGTGCAGGGCGTTGGCGTCGACACCTCCCGAAAGCACCTTGCCCGAGGCGGGTTGCACGGAGTTGTAGGCGCGGGCCAGACGGGTGATCGAGTCGAGGAAGATCACCACGTCGTGGCCGCTCTCGACCATGCGTTTGGCCTTGTCGAGCACCATTTCGGCCACTTTCACGTGGCGCGAAGCCTGCTCGTCGAAAGTCGAGGCCACGACCTCGGCCTTCGAGTTGCGGGCCATTTCGGTCACCTCCTCGGGGCGTTCGTCGATCAGCAGTACGATGATGTACACCTCGGGATGGTTGTCGGCGATGGCGTTGATGATCGACTGCATGAGCACCGTCTTACCCGTCTTGGGCTGGGCCACGATCAGTGCGCGCTGGCCCTTGCCGATGGGGGAAAAGAGGTCCACGATGCGCGTGGACATGTTGTTGTGGCCGTTGCCCGTGAGGCAGAATTTCTCGCTGGGGAACAGCGGCGTCATAAATTCGAACTGCACGCGGTCGCGGATGTACTCCGGGGCCAGACCGTTGATTTCGTTCACGCGCACCAGCGGGAAGTATTTCTCACCCTCCTTCGGGGGGCGGATCGCGCCGTTCACCGTGTCGCCGGGCTTCAGTCCGAAGAGTTTGATCTGCGAGGGCGAAACGTAGATGTCGTCGGGGGAATTGAGGTAGTTGTAGTCGGCCGAGCGGAGGAATCCGTAGCCGTCGGGCATGATCTCCAGCACGCCTTCGCCTTCGATCTCCCCTGCGAAGTCGTCCTTGGTGATGACCTCCTCTTCGATGTATCGGGGAGCCTGTTCCGTGTGGGTCTCCTGCGCGGCGGCAGGGACCGCCGTTTCCTGCACCGCCTGCACCTCCGGCGCCGCCTGCGCTTTGGGCTTGCGGCCCCGGCGTTTGGGTTCGGCCTTCGCCGGCTCTGCCGCGGGCGTTTCGGCCTGCGGAGGAGCCGCTGCGGCTTCCGGTTCGGCAGCCGTCGCCGGCTTCGTCTCCATCGGGAGTTCCGGCTCTGCCGCGGCCTCCGGCTGCGGGGCTGCGTTTTCGTTCTTCGCCAGTCGCGGACGGCGTCCGCGCGGGGCCTTGGCCTTCGGCGCGGCGGTCTGCGGGGCTGCTTCCTGCGCCGGCTTTGCGGCGGTTTCCGAAACCTCCCCTTTCGCTCCGGCCTCATTTTCCGCAGGAGCCTCCTCCGGGGTGTCCGTCCCGGCTATTTTCTCTATCAGTTCGCGCTTTTTAATCATAACGTTCTTGATACCCAATGCTTTGGCTATCTCACGCAACTCGGCAAGGCTTTTCCCTTCCAGCGCTTTCAGATCTTGCATAGTTTATTTCCGTTGAATGTGATTTTCAGAAACAGGACGGTCGTCCTGTTCGTTGGAATTCGCATGCAAAGATAGTGCATTATTTCGAATTACAAAATAAAAAAGCGCCTTTACTTCCCTGAACGGCAGGGTGAAGAGCATTGTCCGGGGCCGAAATACCTACTAATGGCGATTGCGGGTCCCGGAATTTTGCGCGACCTTTGTCCCGAAAACAATGAAACGGGGATTTTCGGCCATTGCATTGTTTGTATTGTTAATGTTTGTGTGTGAAAAACCCTTCCGCGCCGCGGAAGGGTTTTTTGTGTCAGTTTGCGGTCCGGTATTCGTTGGGCGAACACCCCACCACCTTCTTGAACAGACGCGTGAAGTGCTGCGGGTAGCGGAATCCCAGCGAGTAGGCGATTTCGCTGATCGAGCGTCCGGGGTCGAAGATGCGTTCCTTGGCGATGTCGATCACCTTGAGCTGGATGTACTCCTGGGCCGATTTCCCGGTCTCCTTCTTCACCAGGTCGCCGAAATAGTTCGCCGACAGGTGCAGCTGCTCGGCGCACCAGCGCACCGACGGCACGCCGTCCCGCTCGGGGCGGTCTCCTGCGAAATAGTCGCCCAGCAGACGCTCGAATCCGGCCAGCACGTCGCGGTTGACGTTGTTGCGCGTGATGAACTGCCGTTCGTAAAACCGTGTGCTGTAATTCAACAGCAGCTCGATGTTCGAGACGATCAGCGTGCGGCTGTGTTTGTCGATCGCATGTTTCAGCTCCGATTGGATGTTTTGCAGGCAGTCCATCATGACCTGGCGCTCCTGCTCCGAAAGGTGCAGGGCCTCGTTCACCTCGTAGGAGAAGAACGTGTAGCCCGCGATGTTGCGCCCGAGCGAGGTGCCGCGCAGCAGGTCGGGATGGAACAGCAGCGCCCGGCCTTTGGGCGGAACCTGCGGCTTATCCTTCACCTCCACCTCGACCACCTGTCCCGGAGCCATGAATACGAGCGTTCCCTCCTGATAGTCGTAGTAGTTACGTCCGTAGCGCAAATCGCCGCACTTCACGTCCTTGAGGAAAACGGCGTAAAATCCGAAGCAGTGGCGGTAATGGCCGGGAGGAATGGGTTCCGCCTTCGAAAAGTCGATGACGCTCACCAGCGGATGCAGCGTCTCCACGCCGCGCGATTCGTTGTACTGGAAGATGTTGTCGTATTTGACCACCGTGCCCATATGCTGAAATAGTTTTGTTTGTCGCAAAATTAGCGGAATTTTCGATACCTGCTCCGCCTTCCGCCCCGAATCGGTAATTATGGTACGACGAACCGTAATCGGGGTATGCCCGGCGCCCGGCATTCGCCCTACTTTTGCGGTGTGAAACCGTGTAAATGGATCGAACGATGAAAAAGAGACTTATTTTGGCGACGATTGCGGCATTCGCCGTTTCGGGAGCCGGGGCGCAGCAGCCCTCCGGAAAAGTGCTGGTGGCCTATTTCTCCCACAGCGGCAACACCCGTGAGGTGGCGCGGCAGATCAGCGAGGCCACGGGCGGAGATCTGTTCGAGATCGTTCCCGCGACGCCCTACCCCACGGAATACCGGGCCGTGGTCGACCAGGGCAAAAAGGAGATCGAAGCCGGGGTGCGCCCCGCGCTGAAAAACCCCGTCGGCGACCTTTCGCAGTACGACGTGATTTTCGTCGGCTCGCCCTGCTGGTGGGCGACCATAGCGCCTCCCGTGGCGACGTTCCTCACCTCCTGCGACTTGGCGGGCAAGACCGTCGTGCCGTTTATGACCCACGAGGGCAGCGGCATGAGACACAGCGAGGCCGACATCCGCAGACTCTGCCCGCGGTCGACCGTCCCCGACGGACTCGCCGTTCGCGGCAGTGCGGTGCGCAACTCGAAGGATGAGGTCGGCAGGTGGGTCCGCATCCGCTTGAAAAACGGATTTTAGAAAGCGGCCGGTTGCTTCAGCGCGCCTTCCTTCCGTTTCGCGCCCGGATAACCCGAACGATTCGGGTTTCCGGGCGTCTTTATCCGCAGAAATAGACGCAGCCGTAGATCAGTCCGGCCGCCAGGGCGCCCAGCAGCGGTCCCGCCACGGGAACCCAGCTGTAATCCCATCCGCTGCCTCCTTTGCCCCGGATCGGCAGGAGGGCGTGCGCCAGCCGCGGCGGCAGGTCGCGCGCGGGGTTGATCGCGTAGCCCGTCGTGCCGCCCAGCGACATGCCGATGGCCATGATGAGCATCGTCACCGGAAGGCTTCCCAGACTTCCCATCCCGATTTCGGGGGTGTTCTGCTCGTTGCCGATGGCCAGGATCACGAACACCAGCAGGAACGTGCCGACCACCTCGCAGAAGAGGTTGCGCGGTTTGTCCATGATGGCGGGCATCGTGCAGAAGACGCCCAGCTTCGCCGCGGGGTCGTCCGTCGCGTCGAAATGGTCCTTATAATAAAGGTAGACCACGACGGCGCCGCAGAATCCGCCCAGCAGCTGCGCGGCGACGTATCCCGGGACGTACGCCCACGGGAACGACCCCGCCACGGCCAGTCCCACCGAGACCGCAGGATTGAGGTGCGCGCCCGAATAAGGCCCTGCGATCAGCACGCCGCACATCACGGCCAGTCCCCAGGCGATCGTAATCACGATCCAGCCGCCGTCGAAACCTTTCGATCGTTTGAGGACGGTCGATGCGACCACCCCGTCGCCCAGCAGTACGAGCACCAGCGTTCCGATGAACTCGAACAGGCATTTGGTGAACAAGCTAATTTCCATATCCGCTTTCGTTTTAGTCGTTTTTCTCGCGCAAAACCCGCCGCACGGCGTCTTCCCAGCCGGCGACGGCATTTGCGATCTGCGTGCGGTCGGCCGCGGGTTCGAAAATATGCTCCGCCTGCCACTGCTTCCTGATCTCCCCGACGCTTTCCCAATACCCCACGGCCAGCCCCGCCAGGTAGGCGGCGCCCAGCGCCGTGGTCTCCGTCACGCGGGGACGGATGACCTTCGTCGCGAGCAGGTCGGCCTGGAACTGCATCAGCAGGTCGTTGCGCGCCGCCCCGCCGTCGACCTTCAGTTCCACCAGCGAGACTCCGGCGTCGCGCTGCATCGCGCCCACGATGTCCAGCGTCTGGTAGGCGATGCCCTCCAGCGCCGCGCGGGCTATGTGCGCAGCCGTCGTTCCGCGGCTGATGCCGCTGATCGCGCCCCGGGCGTACTGGTCCCAGTGCGGGGCCGCCAGTCCCGTCAGCGCGGGCACGAAGTAGACGCCTCCGGTGTCGGGAACCGACGCCGCCAGCGCCTCCACCTCCGACGAGGAGCGGATGATCCCCAGCCCGTCGCGCAGCCACTGCACCACCGATCCGCCGACGAAGATGCTCCCTTCGAGGGCGTAGTTGACCTTGTCGCCGATCTTCCAGGCGATGGTCGTCAGCAGGTTGTTTTTCGAGGCGATGGGCTTTTCGCCGCTGTTCATCAGCAGGAAGCAGCCCGTGCCGTAGGTGTTTTTCACCGATCCCGGCTCGACGCACATCTGTCCGAACAGGGCCGCCTGCTGGTCGCCGGCGATACCCGCGATGGGGACTTTGTGGGCGAAGATCGTGGTTTTCGTCGCTCCGTAAACCTCGCTCGACGAGCGCACCTCGGGCATCATCGACGCCGGAATGTCGAACAGCTTCAGCAACTCCTCGTCCCATTGCAGCGTGCGGATGTTGAACAGCATCGTGCGTGAGGCGTTGCTCGGGTCGGTCACGTGCACTTCGCCGCGCGTCAGCCGCCAGATCAGCCATGTGTCGACCGTTCCGAACATCAGCTTACCCTTCTCGGCCCGCTCCCGCGCGCCCGGCACGTTGTCCAGAATCCATTTGATCTTCGTGGCGCTGAAATAGGCGTCGATGATCAGGCCCGTCTTTTCGCGGATCCACTCGGTTTTTCCTTCGGCCTTCAGCGAGTCGCAGTACTCCGAGGTCCGGCGGTCCTGCCACACGATGGCGTTGTAGACCGGTTCCTCCGTTTCGCGGTCCCACACGATCGTCGTCTCGCGCTGGTTGGTGATGCCTATTCCGGCTATGTTCAGCCCGTTGATGTCGATGGCCGCGATGGCTTCGGCGATCACCGACGCCTGCGACGACCAGATTTCGTGCGGATTGTGCTCCACCCATCCCGGTTTGGGGAAATACTGGGTGAACTCCCGCTGGGCCATCGAGCAAATCTGCCCCTTGCGGTCGAAAACGATCGCGCGGGAACTGCTCGTTCCCTGATCCAATGACAAAATGTACTGCTCCATATTTTTTCGGTTTAATCGTTGCGCCGGAATCCGGCCGGGCGGTCCCCGGGCCGTCCGATTACAAATCTATGAAAAAATTCCGGGATTCGAAACGAAACCGGCGGGTTTTTTATCGAAACTTTTCGGGAGGCTGTTTTCGGGAATATTCCGCCTGACGGGTCCGCCGACCCGCTGCCCCGATCCATCGGTCCGTTCCCCGGCCTGCTCCGCTCCTTCGGGAAAGACGTTCGCCGGGTCCCGGTTGGAGAAGCCTGCCACTCCCCTCTGCCGTACCGAACAAGGGGTTGCCTCCGGAAAGGCAACCCCTTGCAGGCATATTGATATTTCGCCAATTACAGCACCGTCACATTTTCCGCCGGGGTGTACATATCGGGCAGGTCGCTGCAAAAGAAAGAGTTCTCCTGATTGTACATCTTCACGAAATCACGCTCCGAAGGGTGCCCGGGGAACACCGAGAAATAGTGCGTCCCGCTCTCCATCGGGTCGTACTTGTTGCGCCACGTCACCACCATGCTCACACGGCGTCCCGTCAGCGGAGCATGGATGTTCGTGGTCCAGTAGTCGGTCGCCGTGAAGCCTTCGACGCCCGTCTCGGTTACGCCGCACGGCTTGAGTTTGGCCAGCGAAACCTTCGAAATGGCTTTCAGATTCGTCACGAAAACCGCATTGTTGATACCCTGATAGCAGTCCATGCCTACGAAATCGACCCATTCGTCGCCCGGCCAGCGGAAGTAGAAGTCATCGACGGTCTTCGCGCTGTCCATCTGCGGGGAGATGGCGTAGATGAAATTATGCACGCCCTTCGTGTCGCGCAGATACTTCACCGTGAATTTCCACAGGTTGACGAACTCTTCGGTCGTCGTGCACGACGCGCCCCACCAGGACCAGGTCTGCGTATGTTCGTGGAACGGGCGGAAAATCACGGGAATCAGCTTGCCGTCGCTGCCCCGCAGGTTGTGTGCGATGTCGGCCAGGCGGTCGAGCCACTCCTTGAAAGTCCTATTCGTGGCGCTGCCCTCCGTCAGAATCTCTGCGGCCACCCGATTGCTGGAGTTGTCCCACGAATCGCCGCCGGTAAGCGGATTGTTGATGTGAATGCACGATGTGAGCACCATGCCGCGGTCGTAAGCCTCCCGGCAGCAGCGCAGCCGCAGCGCCTGGGCATCCGGGTCCGAAGCGTGGCGATCGTCGATATGCTCCGCAAAATCGAAACTGTATACGGCGGGATAGTCGCCGCAGACGGCCTTCGTGTCGGAACCGCCTTCGGTGCCGTACCACGTGCGGCCGTACATCAGGTCATCGTGGTGACCGAACATGAACCCCTTGCTCTGGATGGCCCAGAGGTTCGAATAGAGCGCTTTGGTCTCTTCGGTGGCATTCGGGTCCGACAGCGTGAGGGTCACGGGATCGCTCTCCCGCTCCTTTTTCGGCCCTTCGCTGTCATCGCTGCACGCCACGCCGGAAAGCAGCAGCGCCAATAACACAAACGGAATTCTTTTCATGGTTTCAGGTATTTGATTATTCGACATTGGTCAACAGAACGAAACTTTCGGCGGGAACCGTCGTGCGGAAACGCTTCCCCGCAATGCCGCGTTCGCACGGCGCGGGAAATCCGTTTGCGTCGCACGCCCGGTCGCTCTCCGTATAACGGTAAAGAACGCCTCCGGCAAAGTCTCCGGGCAGGACAATCTCAAGGGTGCACGGCTCCTGCGAGAAGTTGACCGCAGCGACGCTGTATGCCGCATCCTTGCGGGCTGCCGCCACGCGCAGCCCCTCGCGCTGCGGGACCTCGCAGGCGAGGACGTCGCACCCGGCGGGAAAATGACGGCACATCAGCGACCAGGTGTAGTACCAGGGCCGCAGTTCCTCCTGCGAAGCGTCGCCGAAGACCTCCTCGCCGAGGATGTTCCACATTCCCCAGATCTTCACGTCCTCCGTGCGGCCCGAATCGCCGTTCGAATGCATGGCGTCGTCGAGCATCCACGCCGCCACCCCCGAAAGGCCGTTGTTCATCACCTCCATCGCCAGCAGCGGCATATCCAGCCCGTAGAAATAGTCGTAGCAGAGCATGTTGCAGTCCGAGCCTTTGGTGAAGGGATGCCCGGCGACCCGACGGTCGTACTCGGCTTTCAGCAGCGAATCCTCCGGCGCCGAGTACTTGTACCCGGCCTCGCCGAGAATCAGCTTTTTCCCGGCCGGGACTTCGGCGCGGATGCGGCGCAGCTTTTCGGCATAAGCCCCGCTGCGCACCTCGTGCTGGCCGGGATAGGCATGCACGTCGTAGATGCCGATCTGCGCGCCGAGGTCCTGCGCGCTCCGGGCCACCCATCCCGCCGTGTCGTACTCCGACGCCGGGTTCTTGTAACTCATCACCACGTCGGGCGCCGCAAGCGACACCTTTCGTTTCAGGTCCGGATACCGGGCCATTTCGGCGTCGAAACGCTGCGCCATCGAGCGCCACAGGTCGTAATCGCCGTCGGTCGAGGCCCAGTTGCCGTCGGGTTCGTTGAAGATGATGAAATGGCGGATGCAGTCGAACCCGAGGTCGCAGACCAGAAAATTCAGGTAATCGACCGACATCTCCACCCATTGCTGCGAATCCTTCATCGCCCACGTCGGCGGATTGTATTCACCGTAGGCCACCGTGATGCCGTTGTCCTGACAATATTGCAGCAGGCGGCGGAGCGACGCGAGGTTGCGCATGCGGTCGTAACGTCCCGTCGCGGCATCGTAATAGCGGTAGGGGCTGTTGATCATGCAGCGCACATAACCCGGGCGCATGAAATCGAGGCGTTCGGAGAGCTTCGCCCAATCGGCGTCGCTCACCTCCGCGCCCCACGCTTCGGCTTCGTCGTAAGGGTCCCACTCGACGCCGTTGCCGACGTAATCCGAACTGATGACCCGGTCGGTCACTTCGACCCGGAGGGCCTGCCCCGCATCGCAGGCGGAGAACAGTACGGCCGTGGCAAGCGCGGGTGTCAGAAATCTTTTCATAATCAATCGTTTTGTTCGGTCAGTAAAATCATCGACTCTCCGGGCATATCGTACTCCGCGCCGGAGCGGAAATCAATCCGCAGGCCGGTGGCGTCGGGCAACAGCGTGTGGTCGCCCTCCGTGCGCATCAGCCCCTCGCCGTAGCGATAGCGGATTGCCTGCCTGAACCGCTCCCAGCCCGGACACTCGATCCGCACGCGGCGCGGTTCGCGCGACACGTTCACGACGGCGACGGTGCGCCGTCCGTCTTTCACGGCGGCGACGGCCTTGACCCCGGCGGCACCCCGCACGTCGGCTGCGAAGAAGTCGCTTCCCGGCCGCAGCGTGCGGCACAGCAGCGACCAGGCATAATACCACGGGCGCACCCGTTCCTCGCCGGCTCCGAAAATCTCGTCGCCGAAGATGTTCCAGAAACCCCATATCTTGAGTTTGTCGGGCGCCTCCTTGAAGTGCATCGCATCGTCGAGCATCCACGCGATGCAGCCCGAATAGCCCGCATGAATCGTCTGGAACAACGCATCGGCCATGTCCGTGCCGTACATAGGGTCGTATACGAACATCTGCGAATCGTCCGTCGAGGCGTTCGGATGCGCTGCGGCCCGGCGCAGGTTCTCGGCCTGCAAAAGCGAATCGGCCGGCTCGACGAACTTGAAGCCGATCTCCCCCATCACGATCTTCTTCCCGGCGGGAACCTCCCTGCGGTAAGCCTCCAGGATACGGGCGTACTCCCCCGAGTTGACCGTGCATTTCGACGGATAGGTGTGGATGTCGTACAGGCCGATCCTGTCGCCCAGCTCATCGCGGCTGCGGCTCACCCACCACGCCTCTTCGGGTCCCCAGATCGCGGCGTCGGGACCGACCAGCTCCACTTTCCCGGCAAGCCCCTCGGCGTCGAGCCGCCCGCGGAAATAACTCACGGCCTTCGCCCACAGGTCGAAATCGCCGTCGGCCGCCGACCAGAAGCCGTTGGGTTCGTTGACGAGGTTGTAGTAACGGATGCAGTCATAGCCCTTTTCGCCGACCAGCCAGGCGACATAGGCCGCGGCGTGGTCCAGCAGCGTGCGGTTGACCGTCCCGGCCCGGGCGTCCATGAGCGATCCGCCCCAGTCGCCGAACATCACCGTCACGCCGCGCGACTGGCAGTAGCCGAGTATGTGCGAGAGGTGTTCGAATCCGCGCATGCGATCGAGCCGTCCGTTGCGCACGACCGAGGTCGTGTTGGTCATCACGCGGATAAAGGCCGGCCGCATGAAATCGAGCCGGGCATAGAGTTTCGCCCAGTCGGCATCGCTGATCTCGACGCGCCCCTGTCCGTAATCGAGGGCATAAGGGTCCCACTGGACCCCGTTGCCGATATAGCCGCGATTGACGACGCTGTCGGCGTCGATACGCACCACGGCGTCGCATTTCCCGGCGGATTCTCCCGCACAGGCCCCCAGCAGCGCCGCCATGCATGCGAGCAGAAGGTTTCCGAAGTTTTTCATAGGCATCGGTTATAAGTCCGCATGCAGGCCGGACCTGCATGCGGACATTATCGGATCATTCGCCGGCTTCCGCCTGCTTGTTGAAGAGCATCACGTAGTTGCGCGGTCCGACGGCGAACCGGTCGTAATCGGTCCAGGGATAGGCCCCCTGCGTCGTCTGCCCGGGCAGAGCGAAGTCGAAGGCGATTCCGGGAACGCTGAGCGTCGAGGAGCCGTAGCTGTAATCCCCCTCCCGCAGGAGCTTCGCCGTGATGGAGACGATTCCCGAGGTGAACACCACGGTTCCGGCTTCGGCGTCATACACGTAGGCGCTTTTGCCGTGGGGCAGCAGGCCGTAATATTTGGTCAGGTCGAGAGCGCCCGTTCCCTCCTTGTTGTAGTCGGCTTTGAGGATGTAATTCCAGTATCCGCCGTCCTCACCGGGCAGGTATTCGCACTCGCCCGTCTCGCGGCCGGCGTCGTCGGTGCCCGTGGCGGTCATTGCCAGGATGTTGTCGGACTCCTTCCCGATCGAATCGTCCCACACCCAGCTCTTGTCCACCGGGTTGACGAACGCGGGATCGGCCGAACCGCCGTAGACCGTCAGACGGCCTACGGAGTAGGTTCCGGCGAGCGAGGTCTCCTCCGGATCTGGCTCCGGTTCCGGTTCGGGATCTACCGGCTCCTCGATCGTCTTCGACGCCTCGGGAACCTCGAAACCGGCCGGCTGCTTCACGATCTCGATGTAATACGTCACCGGATTGCGGGCGAAGACCCCGTAATCGTTGTAGGTGTTGTTCCAGTCCTCCGTGCCTTTCAGGTTGAATTTGAAGGCCTCGGATTCGAGCGTCAGCGGAATCGGCGGCACATTGGGCATCTGGTAGGTGCCCTTCGGCACGAGCGTGCAGGAGGTCTTGTTCCCGTCGGCATCGGTGAAGGTGATCGTCCCGTCGGAATAGTTGCGCAGCCAGGTGCTTTCGCCCTTGGGAATCTGACGGTAGAACTGCGTCAGGTCCACCGGCTTTCCGGTGTCGGGGTTCGACGCTCCGGCAAAGACGCAGTCCCAGTTTTTGGCGTCCTCGCCGGCCCAGTTCATGCAGGTTCCGGTCGTATTGCCGTCGGCGAGAATCTCTCCGAGCGTGAACACCAGATAGTTGTCCATCTCGGCGGCGGGTCCCCGGCCTTCGCCGTTCCAGCACCACGACTTGTCGGTGGGTTTGTAGAGCTTCGTACAGTCGTAAGCGGCGCCCGTGCCTCCGTAGACCCAGAGGTTGCTGATCGTATACGTCCCGGTCAGCGTCTCCGTGAACTCGGTCATTTCGAGCGTATAGGTGCGCGATTCGCCGTTGGGAGAGGTCACGACGATCTGCGGATCGCCCTTCGTGAAGTCGATCGTCCCGCCCGAGGCGACATTGGCCGTGGCCTTATAGGAGAGCGTCAGCGTTTCGACCCGGACCTTCGACATGTCCGCGACCATGTCCGACGCCAGTTGCAGCTCGATGACGCCCGTTTCGGAATCGGTCTCCGTGATGGTCGGCGTTCCGGCCTGACCCTCGAACTTGACGTCGATGATCGACCGCTCGTGGTTCCAGCCGCCGTCGGCGACATCTTCCCACGGATCGTCCTTGCAGGATGCGAAGCACAGCAGGACGAAAGCGCTCAGCAAATATTTCAGCTTGTTCATAATTCTGCGTTTTCTTAAAAGGTTAAAGATTCGGGTTCAGGTCGGACTCGACGGACGGGATCGGATAGAACACCATCTGCTCGGCGCTCAGCCCCTGTCCCTTGGCTTCGGCGATGTCCGTGTGCAGGCGGTTCCAGCGGCGCAGGTCATAGCAGCGGTTTCCCTCGAAAGCCAGTTCGAAACGGCGCTCGTCCATCACGCGCTCCCGGAACGTCTCCTTGTCCAGCCCCGGCTCCAGATCGCCCAGCCCGGCGCGGTTGCGGATGAAGTTCACCAGTTCATACGCCTTGACCGTAGGTCCGGCGGCTTCGGCATAGGTCAATGCGACGTCCGAATAGCGGAGCAGGTAGGGACGCGTGGAGGTTTTGTCTCCCGAGAAATTCGGGTCGATGAATTTGCGGCAGAACGGATAGTTCAGTTTGCCGTCGGCCGTCGAAGCCACCACATTGCCCGCGGCGTCGTACACCTTGTCGACGATCAGCCAGTCGTGACGGCGGTCGCCCGAGGCGAACGCATCGTAGAACGACAGCGCGGTCCGGTACTCGCCCCAGCCGTCGTGGGTCGGGACCATCTGGTCGGAATCGCCCTGCTTGAGATAGATCGTGGCTCCCGAAACATAGGGCAGGTACATCTTCGAGATCTTCGAATACTGCCCCTCCGATTCTCCCGTGCGGTCCATCGACATGATGAAGATATGCTCGGGTCCGGCCGGCCGCTCGACGTCGTAAATATCAAGCAGGTTGTCGTCGAAACGGAAGACCGTCTGCTCGGGATTGTCGACCACCAGTCCGGCGTATTTCACCGCCTCGGCATAGTATTCGTCCACGTCGTGCGACATGGCGGCGTACTGGGGCACGCCGTGCTCCTTGGCCGATGCGATGTAGAGATAAGCCTTGGCCAGCATTCCGTAGGCCGCGGCGCGGTCCGCACGGCCCGTTTCGGGCGCCGCGAAGAACGGCAGCAGCGTACCGGCGGTCTTGAAGTCCTCGATGACGAGCTTCCACATGGCGTCGAGCGACTCGGCGGCGGGGACGGCCGTATCTTCGAGCGTCTCGACAGGCGTCGTGTGGACGGGCACGCAGCCGAAGTTGCGCGCGAGGTTGAAATACGAATAGGCGCGCATGAAATAGGCCTCGCCGAGGAAGCGGTTCCTGCGGCCCTCGTCGATGTTCATTCCCGGCACCTTCTTGATCACGGCGTTGGCACGGTTGATCGTGATGTAGGAGTACTTGTAGAAATTGCCGAGCGTGGTGTTGGTCTTGAAATTGTTGATCTTCCATCCGTCCAGCTCCTTGTTGGCCGCCGCGGCGTCGCCTTTCGGCTCCATGTCGTCGGTGTTCATGTCGCCCAGGAAGACGATCGAACGCGAATATTCGATGTAATTGATCGCGTCGTAGATATAGTTCACGGCCGACTCGGCGTCCGCCTCCGTCTTGTAGAAGTTGTCCTCGGAGTAGAAGCCGTAGGGATACTCGTCCAGATTGCAGGCCGCCAGGAGAGAGGCTCCCCCGAACGCAAGTATAAGGTGTTTGATTTTCATGGTTGGCAATGTTTAGAAGGTGAAGTCGGCTCCGAACGTCCATTTGCGCAGGCGCGGATAGCCGCCCGAATAGATACCCGTCATCCCCACTTCGGGATCGTAGCCCTCGAAGCCGGTGAAGGTGTAGAGATTGTCGGCACTGACGTAGAGGCGTATCTTGCGTGCCGCATCCTTCTTCGAGAAGGGGATCGAATATCCCAGCGTCATGGTCTGGATGCGCACGAACGAACCGTCCTCGACCCACCAGTCGGAGAGCTTGGTCTGGCGGTTGGCGTTCAGCCGCGGGTAGGAATTGGTCGGGTTGTCGGCCGTCCAGCGCATCGGCATATTGCTCGGCTGGTCGAAACGCTTGGTGTTCAGCACGTCGTTGCCGAAGACGCCGTTGAAGAAGATGCTGAAGTCGAAACGACGCCACGAAACGTCGATGCCCAGCGAGGCCATCCAGTCGGGATTCGGGTCGCCGATGATGCACATGTCGTTCTCGTCGACGGTCTCCAATCCGTCGCCGTCGTAAATGTCCACATACTTGAACTCACCCGGCTGGGCGTCGTCGCCCGAAAGGCCGGCGCTCAGGCCCTCGGCCAGCGACTGCACGATGCCGTCGGTCCTGTATCCGTAAAAGACGTACATCGGCTGCCCTACGGCGAGGATATTCGTATAGGCGCGGAACTGTTCGCTCTGGTTGCCGTAATATTCATACTGCATGCCGGTGCGCAGGTCGGTTTTCAGACCGGTCTGCACGGCGTTTCCGAGGCTGAGCACCTTGTTGCGGTTGCGCGAGAAGACGAAGGTGCCGCCCACGCGCCAGTCGCGGTTCTGGAACGCCACGCCGTCGATCGTCAGTTCGATGCCGCGGTTGCGGATCTCGCCGTCGTTGACCCACATCTTGTCGTAACCCGACGAAGGCGCGATGTTGCGCTCGCGCAGCAGGTCCGAGGTGCGCTTGTCGTACCAGTCGAAAGTCACGTTCAGACGGTTGCCGAAGAACGACATGTCCAGTCCGAGGTCGACCTGCGCGGTGGTCTCCCACTTCAGCCCCTTGTTCGGGATGCCGCTCCAAAGCGCATAGATGCCGTCCTGCCCCGTGTAACCCGACTGATAGCCGGGTCCGATGGCCGTCACCCACTTGCCTCCGTTGAAATACTTGTGCTGTCCGTAGCGGCTCAGCGTCTGGTAGGCCGAAATGCCCTGGTTGCCCGAAATACCGTAGGAGGCGCGGATCTTCAGCACGTCGAAAACGTTCAGGTTCCGGATGAACCGCTCCTCGTGCATCTTCCAGCTGAACGCCCCCGAGGGGAAGAAGGCCCACTTGTTGTTGGAGCCGAATTTCGAAGAACCGTCGGCGCGGGCCGTGAAGGTGAAGAGGAACCGGTTGTCGAACGTGTAGTTGATACGCGTGAGGGCCGACACCAGCTCGGTCTTGTAGGAGCCGTTGCCGATCGAATAGGTCTCCGAATCGCCCGCGGCGAGGTTCTCGTTGCCCAGCGATTCGTTGATGAAGCCCTTGGCGGCCAGCGACGAACTGCGCGACTGGTAGTTCTCGTAAGAGTAACCGCCCATCACCGTCAGCCGGTGCTTTTCAGCAAAGGTCCGATCGAACGTGGCGTAAGCCTCGAAAACGATGTTGTCGTCCTTCCAGTTGTCGATCGACCCGTAACCGTCGTTGAACACGCCCGTCTCGGAATACTTCTTCGGGAAATATTTGTCGGTGATCTGCTCGCCGTGCTTGTAGTTGAACTGCGCCATGACGTTCAGGCAGGGAAGCACGTCCCAGTTCACCGAAGCGAACGAGATGATGTCTAACCCCTTCGAATCGTTCTTCTGCAAATTGGTCAGGGCCAGCGGATGCGAATAGTCCTGGGCACCGTACAGCCAGTAATCGCCGTTGTCGTCGTAGACCGGGAAGATCGGGTTGCGCCAGTAGGCCAGTCCGCCGTTGTTGTGACGCTTGTTGCTGGTGATGTTGGCGCTGGCCTTCATGCGCAGGTTGTCCAGCAGCTTGTGCTCGACCGAGAAATTACCGCCGTATTTGCGGTAGGTGTCCTCGATGTACATGCCGTTGTCGAGGTAGTAGTTGGCGCTGGCCTGGAACATCGTGCGGTCGTTGCTGCTCTGCACCTGTACGGTGGTGTTGTTCGACACGGGCGTCGGGCGGAAGACCAGGTCGTCCCAGCGCGTGTTGGTTGTCCAGGTCGTCTGCAACTCCGCAATCGAGGGATAATAGACGCCGTTGGCATTGGTCGCTCCGATGTAGGTCGGCGTCAGTCCGGCGTTGATGCTGCTTTCGTTCGAGAGCATCGCCATCAGCACGGGATCGCGCCAGAGGTTCAGCTCGGAGCTGAATCCCGAAACGGTCGTCTGCTGGCGCAGCGTGATGCGCGTCACGTTCTCCTGCGCCTTGCGCGTGGTGATGAGGATCACGCCGTTGGCGCCGCGCGAACCGTAGATGGCCGATGCCGAGGCATCCTTGAGCACCTCCATCGAAACGATGTCCTGCGGGTTGATTTGTTTCAGGTCGCCGGCATCGCCCCAGGGGAATCCGTCGATGACCACCAGCGGAGCGTTCGAACCGTTGAGCGACGAGTTGCCGCGGATGCGGACCGTCGACGAGGCGCCGGGGTCCTGCGAGGAGTTGACCACCTGCACGCCGGCCACGCGGCCCTGCAACAGCCCGTCGATCGAGTTGGCCGGGATGTCGGTGAGTTTCTCGGCCTTGACCGAGGCCACGGAACCCGTCAGGTCGCTCTTCTTGACCTGTCCGTAACCCACGACCACCACTTCGTCCACGGCCGTGGCCTCCTCGACCAGCACGATGTTGAAAGAGGTGCGGCCGCCGACCTCCACCGTCTGCGTTTTATAGCCGATGAAATTGACGGCAAGGCGGGCGTCCGAAGCCACTCCGGTCAATGAAAAGGCTCCGTCGGCCCCGGTTGTGGTTCCTTTCGTCGTGCCGACGACGACAACCGACGCGCCCGTTACGGCGGCGCCGTTCTGATCCACGACCTTGCCCGTCACGGTCATGCTCCGTGATGCGGACTGGGCGCGGACGTCTCCCGTCCCCCACAGGCAGACCGCCAGCAGGGAGAGAACGATCAGGTAAAATTTCATTTTCATAAGTTTTAGATTAGAGTAGTTTATTGATACGGTCCGGGGCGGTTCCGGGAACTGCACCGGACACTGCAAAGTAACATGCTGCTACGGAAGAACTGTTTTAGAAAATCGCTGATTGATTATACTTTTATGAAAACAAAGCGCAAATGGGCTATTCGCAACGGCATTTCTCCGTCAAATAATTTAATAATTCCTCCAGCCGGCAGGTTGCAACGCCTACATATTTGTCCGCTCCGCCGTAATAGACGTACAGCACGCCGTCGACGACCACATTGCCGGTTGGGAAGACGCAATGGCTGTAAAAACCTTCGGTTTCATAGAAAAATTCGGGTTCGAGGATCGGTTCCGGCGTCCGGGCCAGCACCCGCAGTGGATTCTCCCGGTCGAGCAGCAGCGCCCCGACGCGGTATTCGGCCGTGCCGCCGTCGGCAACTCCGTGGTAGAGCGTCAGCCACCCTGCCTCGGTCAGGATCGGCGGCGTGCTTCCGCCGATCTTCTCCTCCCAGGTTCCTTCGCGGCCGGCGATAAGCAGATGGCTGGGCTTGTCCTCCCATGCCAGCAGGTCGTCGGAGAACTTCAGCCAGATCGAAGGGTATTTCACCCCGTAACGTTCGCCCACGAACTGTTTGGGACGGTGCATCATGGCGAACTTCCCGCCGATTTTCTCCGGGAAAAGGATTACGTCCCGATCGTCGAGCACGGGCGACGTAAGCCGCCCCAGCCGTCGGAAATTCCGGAAGTCGGTCGTCACGGCAAGCCCCGTATTTCCCAGGTTCTGCGCCATGGCGGCCGGCGCATAAGCTCCGCATTGGGGCAGACGCACCACGTCGTGCGCGAAAGTCCAGTACTGCCCGGGGGCATGGGCGCGGTAGGCGTAGGTAATGTAAAACTCGTTGTCGAACTTCACGATGCGCGGATCTTCGACGCACCCTCCGTCGGGACCGTCCGCGCTGGGACCGAATACCGGCGAATCGCCGACACGGCGGAAGTCGAAGCCGTTCTCGCTGACGGCCAGCCCCAAACGGATGACATGTTCCTTGTCGTCGCCGGCGGCGCGGTAGAGCATGTAAAACCGGCCGTCGTCGTAGATGACCCCCGGGTTGCAGGTTACGAGATTCTCCCAGGCATTGGCCGGATTGGGAGCGATGATCGGATTTTTTTCGTATTTCTTCAGTTTCATATCAACGGAATATTATGAGAATAAGCATACACAGAACCAGCAGCACTCCGCCCCATACGCGGTAGTTGCGCCACCAGGAAACCTCCGCGAGCGAGCGGGTTTCAGCCCGGAAATCCGCCGCCGAAAAGGTCGTGTCGATCAGTTTGTCGGGCCGGGGCGCGGGAGCCGTACGGCTTACGGCCCAGATCACCGACAGGCTGAAGACCAGCAGGAACGGCACGATCAGCAGAAAGTGCATCCCGCCGAAGATCTCCGTGCGCCAGAGGAGCATCGCCGCCGCGACGACCAGTCCGGCGATCAGCCCCGCAAAGGCTCCCCGCCCGTTGGCGCGGCGCGAGAAAACGCCCATCAGGAAAGCCGCCACGACGGGAGGCGCAATGTAGGAGAGCATCTCCTGGTAATATTTGAGCAGCGAACCGAAACGTCCGATCTGCGGAGCCCAGAGGGCGGCGATCACGATGATGACCAGCGAAGCCAGCTTGCCGACGCACACCAGCTTGCGTTCGTCGGCCCGCTTGTCGATCTTGGCGTAGAAATCCATCGTGAAGAGCGTCGACGTGGAGTTCAGAATGGCGCTCAACGTCGACGTCAGCGCGGCGAGCAGCGCCGAAAGCATGATCCCCAGTAACCCCGTGGGCAGCAGGCGCAGCACCATCGTCGGATAGATCATGTCGGGTTTCTCGATGCCCGGGAAGAGATGGCGGGCGATAACGCCCGGAAAGACGATGATGAACAGGGTGGCCAGCGTCAGCGCTCCGGCGAACATCACCCCTTTGCGGCCCTCGTCGACGCTCCGCGCGCTCAACACGCGCTGTACGAGCGTCTGGTTGTTGGCCCAGAAATAGATGCCCAGCACCGGCATGCCGACGATCAGCCCCAGCCAGGGCGTGGCCGTATCGGTCAGCGGGCGAATCAGTCTGACGCTCATGTCGCCGCTTTCGAACAGCGACGCGAGGTAGTCGAACCCGCCGTTGGCGAAGCAGGCTCCCGTCAGGATCACCGACCCGACGATCAGAATCACCGCCTGGATCAGCTCGGCGTTGATCGCCGACGAAAGACCGCCCGGAATGGTGTACGAAGCCGCCAGCACGGCGAAGATGATGATGATGAGCTGCAAGTCCGCCTCCGGGAACAACAACTTGATGATCAGCGCGGCGGCATACAGCGCCCCGGCCGCATCGAGAAAGATGTTGCCCACGATGCAGATTCCGGAAAAGTAGTAGCGCGACCGCTTGTCGAAGCGTCGTTCGAGAAACTCGGGAATCGTGAATATCCCCGAACGGATGTAGAGCGGCAGCAGGAACGTGGCGAAAAACACCATCACCACGACACCTGTGAGGTTGTAGTTGAACACGGCCACTCCGGTGTGGTAGG
This sequence comes from Alistipes sp. AF14-19, assembly GCF_003461645.1. Lineage (NCBI taxonomy): Bacteria > Pseudomonadati > Bacteroidota > Bacteroidia > Bacteroidales > Rikenellaceae > Alistipes > Alistipes sp. AF14-19. Next base: position 170,119 of record NZ_QTXM01000002.1, on the reverse strand, counting down.
CGTCGCCCGACTGGCCGATGAGCGTCGTGCTGGAGATGCTCGCGGCGAAAAGCGACAGACCCACGATCCACCACGGCATCGTGCGGCCGGCCAGAAAATAGGACCCGGCGTCGGAACTCTTGCCGTTGCGCAATCCCCACCATATTATAAATATAAGGTAAAGGACGATAATCGCGCAGTCGACAAAATTAATCGCAATCGAATTCATGTAAGTCGTTTTAGGATTTTTTTACTAATGCAAAGATATGTACCCGAAAATTTACCGGATTGTATAAGTCGGTTAAACAAGTATACTTTTTTGAATTATTCATGGAGCTTTCTGAATTATTCCTATTTTTGTACCGGACCTGAAACCCTTACCGGACATGAAAGAGATACAGCAGGAGATCACCCCGATCACGAACGAGGACCTTTTCATCATCCTCAACCACCCCAACGCGCATTTCGACTATCCGATCCACTGCCATCCGGAATACGAGATCAATCTGGTGATGAACACTCGGGGATCGCGCATCGTGGGCGATTCCACCGAGGATTTCGGTCCGCTGGACCTGGTGATGACCGGTCCCTATGTGCCGCACGTGTGGAAATCGCCCCTGAAAACCAACCACGTCATCACCATTCAGTTCTCGGGCGACCTGATCGACTTCCCGATCGTCAACAAACGCCTGTTTCTCCCCATCCGGCAACTGCTGCTCGACTCCCGGCAGGGGCTTTCGTTCACAGGTCCCGAACAGTTGAGCGTCCGGGACCGGATTCTTGAACTCACGCGCATGCAGGGATTCCAGTCGGCGACCGCTTTTCTGGACATTCTCAACGCGCTGGCCACGGCCAACCGCAAGGTGCTTATGAGCAATCTCTGCGACTCGAAGAACATTGTCCACACCTCCAAATCGCGCCGCATCGCCAAAGTCTGCGACTACATCGAGAAAAACCTCTGCCAGAACATCCGGCTCACCGACGTGGCCGGGTTGGTCAACATGTCGGAATCGGCCTTTTCGCACTTTTTCAAGAAGCGCACGAACATCTCCTACATCACCTTCGTCAACAACATGCGCATCTCCAAGGCCTGCCAGTTGCTTGCCAACACGACGCTCAGCGCCTCGGAGATCTGCTACGCCTGCGGCTTCAACAACAAGTCGAATTTCATCCGCATCTTCACCAAAAAGAAAAACATGACCCCGATCGAATACCGCGAATACATCTCCCAGATGCTCATCAAATACTGATCTACCCTTCATCTTATGAAAAACTTCAAACCAATCCTTACCGCTATGTCCCTCTGCATGGCCCTCGCCGCAGCCGCAGCCCCCGTCCGTCAACACCTGCACGACGACTGGCAGTTCCGTCAGGCGCGGCTCAACAACTGGTATCCGGCCACGGTCCCCGGCACGGTGCACACCGACCTGATGGCCAACCGGATCATCGAAGACCCCTATTTCCGCCTCAACGAGCGCGGCGTACAGTGGGTCGACAAGGAAGACTGGATCTACGAAACGCATTTCGAGGCCGACGCCGGCCTGCTCGCCCGCGAGCGGATCGAACTGGTCTTCGAAGGGCTCGACACCTATGCCGACGTCTACCTCAACGACGAGAAGGTGCTCGCCGCCGACAACATGTTCCGCCGCTGGCGCACGGAGGTCAAACGGCTGCTCCGTCCGGGCGAAAACACCCTGAAAGTCTATTTCCACTCGCCGATCAAGGTCGACCTGCCCAAATACGACTCGCTGCCCTACCGTTACGAGGCCGTCAACGATCAGTCGGCCAACGGCGGGCTTTTCGACAAACGCGTCAGCGTCTTCGCCCGCAAGGCGGGTTACCACTACGGCTGGGACTGGGGTCCGCGCCTGGTGACCTCGGGCATCTGGCGTCCGGTCTATCTGGAGGGCTGGAGCGGCGCCCGCATCAGCGATGTCTTCTACCGCCAGCAGGAGGTTACGGCCAGGCGCGCCCGGGTCGAGGTCGAGGTGGAAATCGCCTCCGCCCGTGACCTGGCGGAAGCCGTAGTCACCGTTGCATCCCCCGGCGAAGGCATCGAAGCCTCGGTCACGGCGCCGCTGCGCTCCGGAATCAACAAGGTAACCGTCCCGCTCGACATTGCCTCTCCGAAACTCTGGTGGACCCGCGAACTGGGCGAACCTCATCTCTACGAATTTCGGGCTTCGGTCGCGGCGGGCGACGCCTCCGACAGCCGGACCACCCGCATCGGGCTGCGCTCGCTGCGCCTCGTGCGCGACAAGGTCGCCGACGGCACGACCTTCTACTTCGAACTCAACGGCGAGCCGCTCTTCGCCAAAGGAGCCAACTACATCCCCTGCGACGTCTTCCTGCCGCGCGTCACGCGCGCCGTCTACGAGAAGACGATCGACGACGCCGCGGCCGTGAACATGAACATGCTGCGCGTCTGGGGCGGAGGCGTCTATGAAGACGATGTTTTCTACGAACTGTGCGATGAACGGGGCATCCTCGTATGGCAGGATTTCATGTTCGCATGCAGCGTCTATCCCGCCGAGGGGGCATGGCTCGAAAACGTCCGGCTCGAAGCCGAAGACAACATCCGCCGTCTGCGCAACCACCCCTCGATCGCCGTATGGTGCGGCAACAACGAGTGCAACGAAGCGTGGTTCGGCTGGGGATGGAACACCCGGTACGCCGAACAGGGGCATCCCGAATGGGACCGGATCATCGGCGACCAGCTCCGCCGCCAATACTACGAAGTGCTGCCCGAAGCCGTCGCCGCCTGCTCGCCCGGCACGCCTTACCACCCCTCGTCGCCCTGGTCGCGTCACGAAGGCACGAGCGAAAACAGCGAAGGCGATACGCATTTCTGGAAAGTGTGGCACAGCCGCGCACCGATCGCCGACTACAACGCCACGCGCAGCCGCTTCTTCAGCGAATACGGCTTCCAGTCGTTCCCCGAATACGCCTCCGTCCTGCGTTTCGCCCCCGAAGAGCGCGACTGGGACATTGAATCGGAGGTGATGATGGCCCACCAGCGCGGCGGCGATTTCGCCAACATGCGCATCCGCCAATACCTCGAAGACGAATACTGGCCCGCACGCGATTTCCGCACGTTCCTTTACATGAGCCACGTTTTGCAGGGCGACGCCATCAAGACCGCCATCGAGGCGCACCGGCGCGACAAACCCTACTGCTGGGGATCGCTCTTCTGGCAGCATAACGACTGCTGGCCCGTGGCTTCGTGGGCCAGCCGCGACTGGTACGGCCGCTGGAAGGCGCAACATTATTTCGCCCGCCCGGCCTTCGACGACATCCTCGTATCGCCCCTTGCCGAGGGAAACACGCTGAACGTCCGCCTTGTGTCGGACCGCCGCAAAACGGTCCGGGGCAAACTCCGGATAACGGTCATGGACATGGACGGCGCCCTCCTCTCGGAAAACACCCGCAGCCTAACCGTCGCACCCAATGCCAGTCGGAATATCTATTCGGCCGACATTTCCGGACTTTTGCACGGTTGCGCCCGCAATCGGGCGATCGTCGTCGCGGAATTCACGACCGACGGACGCCGCTACGCCAACATCGGATATTTCGTCTCTCAAAAAGAGCTTGAGCTGCCCGAAGCCGACATCCGCTGGAGCGTCGGACCTGCGGCGGACGGTTATGAAATTACGCTCTCGAGCGACCGTTTCGTCCGCGCCGTCTGGCTCGCTCTCGACGGCGACGAACATTTCGAGGACAACTATTTCGACCTCGTACCGGGCGTCAGCAAAACGGTGCGGGTCGCAACGACGCTGTCCCGGTCCGAATTCGACCGGCTGCTGCGCATCACCCATTTGCAACAAACCCGATAAACCGACCATATGATTATGAAACGCACATTGCGCCTTTTGCTGACCGTAGGGCTGTCGCTCGTCTGCGTCAGCCTGTTCGCCCAAAAGTTCCCCAACTACCCCATCCCGCAGCAGCCCGATACGCTGCGCATCCTCGGCATCGGCAACAGCTTCACCGACGACGGCATGATGTATCTGCCCGAGCTGCTGGAGGCTGCCGGCATCCGGAACGTCGTGCTGGGGCGTCTCTACATAGCCGGGTGTTCGCTCGAACGCCATTGCCGGGAATATGCCGGCAACGCCCCTGCGTATATCTATTACAAGTCGACGTCCAACCGCTGGGAGACCGTTTCGAAGAAAGCGACCCTGTTGGACGGAATCGCCGACGAACGGTGGGACGTCGTGGTACTGCAACAGGCGTCGGGCAAATCGGGCATCTATCCGACCTATCAGCCCTGGTTCGGCCGGCTGGTCGAGATCGTGCGATGGTGTTGCCCCAATGCCGGAGCCTGCATCGCCTGGCAACAGACATGGGCCTATGCCCGCAATTCGCAGCACCGGGATTTCGGACGATACGAGAAGAACCAGCAACTGATGTACCGGGGAATCGTCTCTTCGGTCGAACAACTCATGCGGGAGACCTCCGTCGAAGTGGTCGTCCCGTCGGGCACGGCGATTCAGGACCTGCGCAACACGGCGCTGTGCGACTCGCTGGACCTGACGCGCGACGGATACCACCTGAATCCCGGGACCGGACGTTACACTGCGGCCTGCGCATGGTTCCAGACGCTCGTGGCCCCGGCCTTCGGGACGAACGTCGCCGGGAACGGCTGCCGTCTGGCGGGAACCCCTCACGAGCTGACGCCCCAGGAGGCCGAAGCCTGTCAGGAGGCGGCCCGCAGAGCCTGCATCCGGCGGTTCTCCGTTTGGACGGAACCTGTCGCCGGCGAGGGCGGGACGGCAGTCCGGTAGCGGTCGGGGGTGGTCGGGGCATTCCGCCATGCAGATATAGGTATCCTGCCATTCGCCGGAGCATTCCCGTTATCTGCCGGATGTGGGTTCGAAGCTCGCCCTGCCCCCTCCCCTACCACCACCAACGAAAAAAGAGGTCTGCAAGGACCTCTTCGAGCGGAAAACGGGATTCGAACCCGCGACCCTCAGCTTGGGAAGCTGATGCTCTACCGACTGAGCTATTTCCGCATTACGGAGTACAAAGTTACTCCGTTTTTTTTATTTGTCAAGTTTTCGGCGGCTGAAAAATGCGCCTACCCCACGATTTTTTTCAGCGACGCGAGGTTTTCGGGGTTTTTCAGACTGCGGCCCTCGGCCGAATAGAGGTAGTCGAGCCGGTTTCGGAAATGCTCCTCGACCTTCCCGCGCACGACCTTCATCGTGCTGTTCACCAATCCGTTCTGCTCCGTGAAAGCCTCGTCGACAATGGCCAGTCCCGCAGGCAGCCACCGTTCCGGAAACTCCCCGGCATAGGTTCCTCCGGCGCGGTAACGGTCGATCTCGGCGCCGAGAATCTCCGCTGCGACGTTTGCGCGCTCCGCTTCGGGCGTCCTGCGGGCCTCCAGCTCGCGGCGCAGCGCCTCGCGGTTGGGAACCACGATCGCCCCCGTAAACGGGCTTTGGTTGTTGTGCACGATGATCTGGTCGATGTAGGGCGATTTATCCACGATCGCCTCCTCCATTCCTTCGGGGCTGTATTTTTCGCCGTCCGAAGCGATCAGCAGGCTCTTGAAACGTCCCAGCACATAGAGGAAATCATCCTCCGAGACGTAACCCATGTCGCCCGTGTGGAGCCACCCGTCGCGCACGGTTTCGGCCGTGGCCCCGGGATTCTTCCAGTAGCCGGCCATGACGTTCTCGCCGCGGACGACGATTTCGCCCTTCTGCCCGCGGGGAACCTCGCGGCCCTCCTCGTCGAGGATCTTCAGGTCCAGCGGAATGAGTATCTTGCCCGACGATCCGAACCGGTGCCAGTGATGTTTGGGCGAGTTGGTCGAAATCACGGGCGTCGCCTCCGAAAGTCCGTATCCCTGGAACATCGGGATTCCGATGGCGTAGAAAAACCGCTGCAACTCCGCGTCGAGCAGCGCACCGCCCCCGACGAAGAATTCGAGATGGCCTCCGAACGCCTGCCGCACCTTGCGGAACAGCAGCGCGTCGAAAATCCCGACGACGGGGGCCAGCACGATGCGCCATCCGCTGCCCCTGCCATACCCGTCGCTGTTGTATGCGTATGCCGTGCGGAGCGCGAGGTTGAAAAGCGCCTCGGTGAGTCTCCCCTTGGCCCGTATGGAGCTTTCGATGTTTTTCCGGAAGTTCTTGGCCAGCGCCGGGACCGACAGCAGGAAGTGCGGCTGCACCTCGCGGATGTTCTGCGGGATGTTCTTGAGCGTCTCCATCGGCGTCGCTCCGATCTGCACCGTGGCCACCGAGGCTCCGCAGGCGATCATGATGTAGAAACCCACGACGTGGGCGAAACAGTGGTCGAGCGGCAGGATGATCAGCGTGCGGAAATGCGGCGGAATGTCGACCCGCGACAACGCCTGCTCGACGTTGGCCGTGTAGTTGCGGTGGGTCAGGATCACGCCTTTGGGGTCCGACGTCGTGCCCGAGGTGTAGGTGATCGTGGCGTAATCGTCATTCCGGATCGCCTGCCCGATCTCCATGAACTCCTCCTTGTTCTTGGCGAGGTATTCGCGGCCCAGACGCTTGAGCGTCCCGTAGGCCGTCTCCCCGGATTCCAGCGGAATGTGTCCGAGGACGATCACCTGCTCCAGCTGCGGCAGTCCGGCGCGGATGCGGCGGATCTTGGGCAGCTGGTGTTTCGACACGAAAACGGCCTTGACCTCGGCGTGCCGCATGCGGAAGAGGAGGTCGTTCGACTCTTCGAGTTTCACCGACAGGGGCACGCTGACCGCCCCGGCGTAGAACAGCCCCAGTTCGGAAATGATCCATGCGTTGCTGCCTTCGGCCAGTATCGCCACCTTGTCTCCGGGGCGGATGCCGAGCGCGGCGAGTCCGGCTCCGGCTTCGAGCGCCTGCTCGCGGGTCTCGGCATAGGTCGTAGGCTCGAATTTGTGATGGCGTTTTTCGAGCAGGAAGGTCTTGGCCCCGTATTTCCGCACGGAGGCCTCGAAGAGGTCGATGATGGTCTTTTTCATGGTTCTTAATCCATTTTCAGCACGGCGAGGAATGCCGACTGGGGAACTTCGACGTTACCGATCTGGCGCATGCGCTTCTTGCCCTTCTTCTGTTTTTCGAGCAGCTTGCGCTTACGCGAAATATCTCCGCCGTAGCACTTCGCCGTCACGTCCTTGCGCACGGCCTTGACCGTTTCGCGTGCGATGATCTTGGCGCCGACGGCGGCCTGTATGGCGATGTCGAACTGCTGGCGGGGGATCAGCTCCTTGAGCTTTTCGCACATCTTGCGTCCGAAATCGTAGGCGTGGTCCGTGTAGGTGAGCGACGAGAGGGCGTCGACCGGCTCCCCGTTGAGCAGGATGTCGAGCTTGACGAGTTTCGAGGGCTGGAATCCCGTGCGGTGGTAGTCGAACGAGGCGTATCCTTTCGAGATGCTCTTGAGCTTGTCGTAGAAGTCGAAGACGATCTCCGAGAGGGGCATGTCGAAATTGACCTCCACGCGGTCCTGCGTGATGAATGTCTGGTTCTTCATCACCCCGCGCTTGTCGATGCAGAGTTTGATGACGTTGCCCAGAAACTCCGACTTGGTGATGATCTGCGCGAGGATGTAGGGTTCCTCGATCTTGTCGATCTTTGTCACCTCGGGCAGTCCCGAGGGGTTGTGCACCTCGACCACGTCGCCCTGCGTCGTGGTGATGCGGTACGACACGTTGGGCACGGTCGTGATGACGTCCATGTCGAATTCGCGGTACAGCCGCTCCTGAATGATCTCCATGTGCAGCAGCCCGAGGAATCCGCAGCGGAACCCGAATCCGAGCGCCAGCGAGCTTTCCGGCTCGAACGTGAGCGAAGCGTCGTTGAGCTGCAATTTTTCGAGCGACGCGCGCAGGTCCTCGTACTGGTCGGCCTCCACCGGGTAGACGCCCGCGAAGACCATCGGCTTCACGTCCTCGAATCCGGCGATGGCCTCTTTGGCGGGGTTGGTCACCGAGGTGATCGTGTCGCCGACCTTCACGTCCGACGAGGTCTTGATCCCCGAGCAGATATACCCCACGTCTCCGGCCCTGATCTCCTGTCGGGGCTGCATCTTGAGTTTCAGCACGCCTATTTCGTCGGCGTCGTACTCGCTGCCCGTGTTGAAAAACTTCACGTGGTCGCCCTTGCGCAGCGTGCCGTTGAAGACGCGGAAATAGGCGATGATTCCGCGGAAGGGGTTGAACACCGAGTCGAAGATCAGCGCCTGCAACGGCGCGCTCTCGTCGCCCGTGGGAGCGGGAATGCGGTTTACGATCGCTTCCAACACCTCTTCGACGCCCAGTCCCGTCTTGCCCGATGCCAGCAGAATATCCTCCTCCCTGCATCCTATGAGGTCGATCACCTGATCCTTCACCTCGTCGATCATCGCCGAATCCATGTCGATCTTGTTCAGCACGGGGATGATCTCCAGGTCGTGCCCCACGGCGAGGTAGAGGTTCGAAATCGTCTGCGCCTGAATGCCCTGCGTGGCGTCGACCACCAGCAGCGCCCCTTCGCACGAGGCGATTGCGCGCGACACTTCGTACGAGAAGTCGACGTGTCCCGGGGTGTCGATCAGGTTGAGCGTGTACCGCTGTCCGTCGCGGGCCGTGTACTCCATCTGGATGGCGTGGCTCTTGATGGTGATTCCCTTTTCGCGTTCGAGGTCCATGTCGTCGAGCACCTGCGACTGCATTTCGCGCTGGTTGAGCGTGTTGGTCTTCTCCAGCAGACGGTCTGCAAGTGTCGATTTGCCGTGGTCGATGTGGGCTATGATGCAGAAATTTCGGATGTTTTTCATATATAAGGGTAAAATCTTCGGCAAATATACATAAATTTTTGAATATATCGGAGGGCTTCCGTTTGCCGGAATGGCACAAATTGCTTATATTTGCGACTTCAACAAGTTAGGTTAAAGATGTTAAGCAGACAAATCGCATCCAAGCTCCGGGGCTACGAGACCCCGTTCTACCTCTATGACATGGCGCTGTTGCGCCAGACCCTCGAAAGCGTCGTCTACGAGTCGAAGAAATACGGCTACAAGGTCCACTACGCCATCAAGGCCAACTACGACGACCATCTGCTGGCGGTCATCCGCGAATACGGGCTGGGCATCGACTGCGCCTCGGGCAACGAGCTGCGCAAGGCCGTCGAGGCCGGATTCGACCCCAAGGGCATCGTCTATGCGGGCGTGGGCAAACGCGACAAGGAGCTGAAATACGCCATCGAGCAGAACATTCTGGCCATCAACTGCGAGTCGATTCAGGAGCTGGAGCTGGTCGACGCCCTTTCGGCCGAGGCGGGCAAGGTGACCGACATCGCGCTGCGCATCAACCCCGACATCGACCCCAAGACCAACCATTGCATCGACACGGGCCAGGCGGACAGCAAGTTCGGCATCTCCTACGAGGAAGTGCTTGAGCACGCCGCGGAGATCCGGTCGCTCAAAAACGTCAACATCATCGGACTGCACCTGCACATCGGATCGCAGATCCGCGAGCTGCATGTCTTCGAGAACATGTGCAACAAGGTCAACGTCATCGTCGAGAACCTCGAAAAACTGGGCTGCAAGTTCCGTTTCGTCGACGTGGGCGGCGGCCTGGGCGTCAACTACGACGTTCCCGAGAACGAGCCGATCCCCAACTTCGCGTCGCTGTTCTCGATCGTCCACAACCACCTGCGCATCGGCGACCGCGAGGTGCACTTCGAGTTCGGGCGTTCGATCGTCGCCGAATGCGGCGAGCTGATCACGACGGTGCTGTTCAACAAGACCACCGCCACGGGCCGCAAGCTGGTGATCGTCGACGCTTCGATGACCGAGCTGGTCCGCCCGGCGATGTACGGTTCGTACCACAACATCGAGAACATCACGGCCAAGGACGACGAGGTGCGCGAGAAATACACGGTTGTCGGCACAGCCTGCGAATCGACGGACGTTTTCGACGAGAACGTCACCCTGCGCCGCACGCACCGGGGCGACCTGCTGACCATCAAGTCGGCCGGGGCCTACGGCATGTCGATGGCTTCGCGCTACAACCTCCACGATCTTCCCGGCGCCGTTTACAGCGACGAAATCAAATAGATAAAGGCGGCTCCGGCCGCCTTTCCTCATCGCTATGTGGCTCACTTTGGCATTCACCTCGGCGGCGCTGCTCGGCTTCTACGATGCGGCCAAGAAAAAGGCCCTCACCGGCAACGCCGTGCTGCCCGTGCTGTTGCTCAACACGCTCTTTTCGACGCTGTTCTTCCTGCCCGCGATCCTCTCGGCAGAGTTCGGCCTCGGATGGTTCGACCATACCCTGCTGGCGACGGCTCCCGGCACATGGGAGGCCCACGCCCTGGTCGTTCTGAAATCGGCCATCGTGCTCACTTCGTGGATTTTCGGTTACTTCGGCATGAAGCACCTTCCGATCACCATCGTCGGGCCGATCAACGCCACGCGCCCCGTTATGGTGCTCGTCGGGGCGTTCGTGATCTTCGGCGAGCGTCTCAACGCCTACCAGTGGACCGGCGTTGCGCTGGCCCTCGTGTCGCTCTTCCTGCTGAGCCGTTCGAGCCGCCGCGAAGGGGTCGTCTTCACCCATAACCTCTGGATTCTGTTCATTGCCCTGGCGGCCGTGACGGGCGCCGTCAGCGGGCTGTACGACAAATATATCATGGCGCGCCTCGACCCGGTTTTCGTGCAGAGCTGGTATAACCTCTACCAGCTCGGGATGATGTCCGTCGTGGTCGGCATCCTCTGGTGGCCCCGGCGGCACGCCACCACCCCGTTCCATTGGAGCTGGGCCATTCCGCTGATCTCGGTGTTCCTTTCGCTGGCCGACTTCGCCTACCTGTTCGCCCTGCGCGATCCGGACGCCATGATCTCCGTGGTCTCGATGGTCCGCCGCGGCTCGGTCGTGGTGTCGTTTCTCTGCGGCGCGGTGCTGTTCCGCGAGCGCAACCTGCGCTCGAAGGCCGTCGACCTGGCCTTTATCCTCGTCGGCATGTTCTTCCTCTGGCTCGGTTCCCGCCCCGCTTAAGAAGCGGGTTTTAGGGGGCGATGGAATGTCTCTCTGGTCTCCCGCCCCGTTCTGTGCCGCCCGCTTAAGAAGCGGGCTTTAGGGGGCGATGGAATGTCCCTCTGGTCTTCCGTCCCGTTCTGCGCCGCCCGCTTAAGAAGCGGGTTTTAGGGGGCGATGGAATGTCTCTCTGGTCTTCCGACCCGTTCTGCGCCGCCCCGCTTAAGAAGCGGGTTTTAGGGGGCGATGGAATGTCCCTCTGGTCTCCCGCCCCGTTCTGCACCTCCGGCGCAAAACAAAAAGCGAGACCCGAAAGTCTCGCTTCTCCTATTTTGAGCGCAGCTTCAGATAAGATGCTCCAACTGGTTGATCGTCTTGCGGATTTCCTCATCGCTCGGCGAGAAGTCCTTCAATGCTCCGGCCAGATACTGCTCGTAGGCGTAGAGGTCGATCACGCCGTTGCCCGAGAGGTTGAACAGGATGGTTTTCGACACGCCTTCCTCCTTGGCTTTCAGCGCTTCGCGGATCGTCGCGGCGATGGCGTGCGTCGACTCCGGAGCCGGGATGATGCCCTCGGTCTGGGCGAACAGAACGCCTGCGGCGAGGGTCTCGACCTGCGGCATCGACTGCGCCTCGATCAGCCCGTCCTTCATCAGCTGGCTGACGATCGAGCCGGCTCCGTGGTAGCGCAATCCCCCGGCGTGAATGTCCGACGGCTGAAAATCGTGGCCCAGCGTGTACATCGGGATCAGGGGCGTGAATCCCGCCACGTCGCCGAAGTCGTACTGGAATTCGCCGCGGGTGAGTTTCGGGCATCCTTCAGGCTCCACGGCGATCACGCGTATCTTCTTCCCCTCGGCGAAATTCTTCCGCAGGAACGGGAAGCCGATGCCCGCGAAGTTGCTGCCGCCTCCGAAACATCCGATCACCATGTCCGGCTCGGCGTCGGCCATCTCCATCTGCGTCACGGCCTCCTGGCCGATGACCGTCTGGTGCAGAACCACGTGATTCAGCACGCTTCCCAGGCAGTAGCGCGTGTCTTCCGGACGGCGCAAAGCCATCTCCACGGCCTCGGAAATGGCCAGCCCGAGGCTTCCCGAACAGTGCGGATCGCGCTCCAGCGCCGCACGGCCCGATTCGGTCAGCGTCGAGGGCGACGCCACGCACTCCGCGCCCCACGTGTTCATCATCAGGCGGCGGTAGGGCTTCTGGTCGTAGCTGACCTTGACCATGAATACCTGGAGGTCGATGCCGAAGTGCTTGGCCGCGAAGGCGATCGACGCGCCCCACTGTCCGGCGCCGGTCTCGGTGGTCAGGTGCTTGATGCCCTGTTTGTAGTTGTAGTAGGCCTGCGGCACGGCGGTGTTGGGCTTGTGCGAACCCGCGGGCGACACGCTTTCGTTCTTGAAAAAGATCTTCGCGGGCGTTCCGAGGGCCTTTTCCAGCCCCGTCGCGCGCACGAGCGGCGTCGGGCGCCATATCCTGTAAATCTCCTGCACCTCCTCGGGAATGTCGATGTAACGCTCGGTCGACATCTCCTGGTCGATCAGTTCCTCGGCGAAGATCGCCGACATCTGCTCCTTCGTGACGGGCTTTTTCGTTCCGGGGTGCAGCGGCGGGAGCGGTTTGTTGGGCATGTCGGCCACGATGTTGTACCATTGCGTGGGCATCTGTTTTTCGGTGAGGCAGAATTTTTTCGTTTCCATAATGGGTATCGGTTTTTGAATTTGAAATGTACAAAAGAAAAAGCCCGCTGCTTACTTTTCGTAAACAACGGGCTTGTGTATTTTTCGGGGTTCAACTATACACGCGCGGTTCCGCACTCATTGTTCACGAGAGTCAACGAGCGCCACCACCATGCCTGTATGTTGAAATTGCGGATCATCTTTCAGCTTTGTTTCTGCAAATATATGCGGTCGGTTCGTAAAATGCAAATTTTTTACGAATTATTTTCGACACCTATATATGTAAGGATTTTTTACCGTACTTTGCGGAAAAATTTATATTTTTGCATGATTATCCGCAAATTCAAAACTTAACGATATGAATATTTCGTATAACTGGCTCAAACGTTATATCGCGACCGATCTTCCGGCCGAAAAGATCGCTGAAATCCTGACGGACATCGGCCTCGAAGTCGAAGGCTTCGAGAAGATCGAAACCGTGAAAGGCGGCCTTCGGGGCGTTGTCGTCGGCGAGGTTGTGACCTGTGCCGATCACCCCGATTCGGACCACCTGCACGTCACCACGGTGGACGTGGGAGCCGCCGAGCCGTTGCAGATCGTCTGCGGCGCCGCGAACTGCCGGGCCGGATTGAAAGTCCTCTGCGCCACGGTCGGCGCGGTGCTCTACCCCGACGGCGGCGACGAGGAGTTCAAGATCAAACGTTCGAAGATCCGCGGCGTGGAGTCGCTCGGAATGCTCTGCGCCGAAGACGAGCTGGGCATCGGGTCTTCGCACGACGGCATCATGGAGCTTCCGGCCGACGCCCCCGTGGGCATGGAGGCCAGGGAATACCTGCATGTCGAGGACGACTACCTGATCGAGATCGGACTCACGCCCAACCGTGTGGACGCCGCTTCGCACATCGGCGTGGCGCGCGATCTGGCCGCTTACCTGAAGAGCCGCGGCGAAAATGCCGAAGTGAAACTGCCCGATGTTTCGGCCTTCGCTCCCGACAATCACGACCTGGAGGTGGCGGTCCGCGTCGAAAATTCCGAGGCCGCGCCCCGCTATGCCGGCGTTACGGTCACGGGCTGCAAGATCGGTCCGTCGCCCGAGTGGATGCAGAACTGCCTGCGTGCCGCGGGCATCAATCCCAAGAACAATCTGGTCGACATCACCAATTTCGTGTTGTTCGAGCTGGGCCAGCCCCTGCACGCCTTCGACGCCGCGAAGATCGAGGGCCGCGAAGTCGTGGTCCGCATCTGCGCCGAGGGCACGCCCTTCGTGACGCTGGACGGCGTGGAGCGCAAACTCACGGACAAGGACCTGATGATCTGCTCGGCCGAGCGTCCCATGTGCATCGCCGGCGTCTTCGGCGGACTGGACTCGGGCGTGAGCGACACCACGACCGACGTATTTATCGAGAGCGCCTATTTCAACCCCGTGTGGGTGCGCAAGACGGCCAAGCGTTTCGGCCTGAATACCGACTCTTCGTTCCGCTTCGAGCGCGGCATCGACCCCAACATGCAGGTCTACGCCGCCAAGCGCGCCGCCCTGCTGATGAAGGAGCTGGCCGGGGGTACGATCTCCAGCGGCATCACGGACATCTATCCGGAGCCGATCGGGGATTTCGTCTTCGACATCTCGTTGGCAAGGGTCAACGCGCTGATCGGCAAGGAGATTCCCGAAACGGTCGTCCGCACGATCATCGCGGCGCTGGAGGTGAAGATCCTCGCCGAGAAAGACGGCGTGCTGACGGTCGCCGTGCCGCCCTACCGTGTCGACGTGCAGCGCGAAGCCGACCTCGTGGAGGACATCCTGCGCATCTACGGCTACAACAACGTCGAAATCCCCACGCAGGTCCGTTCGACGCTCTCCTATGCGCCGAAACCCGACCGCAACCGTCTGATGAACCTCGCGGCCGATTTCCTCACGGCCAACGGGTTTACCGAGATCATGTCCAACTCGCTGACGAAAGCCGCCTATTACGAGGGCCTGACCTCCTGCCCCGCCGAGCGTTGCGTGCGTATTCTCAACCCGTTGAGCGCCGACCTGAACGTGATGCGCCAGACGCTGCTGTTCAACATGCTGGAGGCCGTCGGTCTGAACGCCAACCGCCGCAACGGCGATCTCTGCCTCTACGAGTTCGGCAACTGCTATTTCTACGACGAGTCGAAGCGCACGGACGAAAACCGCCTGGCGGCCTACTCCGAGGAGTACCGCCTCGCCATCGCCGTCACGGGCGTCTCGACGCCGCAGTCGTGGAATGCGAAGCCCGTGAAGGCGTCGTTCTTCACCCTGCGCGCAGTCGCCGAAAAACTGCTCCGCCGCTTCGGCGTCGACATCTACGCGCTGAAGGCCGAGACGCTCGAAAGCGATCTTTTCAGCGAGGGCCTCACGCTGTCGCTCAATGGCAAACAGTTGTTGCAGATCGGCTCCGTGGCCGCCGCAATCCGCCGCCGTACCGATGTCAAGCAGGATGTGTACTATCTGGAGATGAATTTCGAGGCCCTTGCGAAATCCACGAAGAAGCTGAAGATCGCCGCCGGGGAACTGTCGAAATTCCCCGAGGTCAGACGCGATCTGGCGCTGCTGGTGGACAAGTCCGTGACCTTCTCCTCACTGCGCGACGCAGCCTTCGCCGCCGAGCGCAAGCTGCTGAAAAGCGTCTCGCTGTTCGATGTCTACGAGGGCGACAAGCTTCCCGAGGGCAAGAAATCCTACGCTTTGAGCTTCATTCTGGAGGACAAGACCCGCACGCTGGACGAGCGGACCATTGAGCGTGTGATGGCGAACCTCACCCGGCAGTTCGAGCAGAAATGCGGCGCGCAGGTCCGGGCCTGACGAAATTTCAGCAACCGAAAGACCGCCCGGCCCCATCGGAGCCGGGCGGTCTTCCTTAAAATACGCCGATGCGACGATTTTCCAGAATATTTGCGTGGACGACCCTGTTCTTCGTTGCGGGAGCCGTGCTGTTCTTTACCAAAGCCGCCGCGCTTCCCTATAAGGTCGCCTGGCCCGTCCTGCTGCTGTCCCTGGCGACCTTCCTGTCGCGGCGCCGGGAACTGCTCCCGTTCGGGTTCGCCTTCCTGTTTTCCGCCGCCGGGGATGCCGTGGGCGCCAGGGGGCTGTTCATTCCCCAGATGGCCTTCTTCGCGCTGGCGCATGTCGCCTATGTGTGCTGGTTCCTGCCCCGGGCGCGGCGCAGGCTCCGTGCGGTTTCGCTGGCCGTCACCGTCCCGCTGCTCGTCTTCCTTTTCGCCGCCATCGTCCCCGAGGCCCCGTTTCCGGCCGAACGCATCGGCGTCGCCGTCTACGGGCTGGTCATCGCCGCAATGCTTTATAGCGCGCTCCAGTACGACGGGGCATGCGCCGCCGGATTCAGGTGTGCGGCCCTGCTGTTCGTCTTTTCCGACGCGGTGATCGCCTGGAACCGCTTCATCGGACCGGTTCCGGCCCGGACCTGGATCGTTATGATCACCTACTACCTCGCGCAATACCTCTTTTTCCGCTTCGCCTTCAAAACCGCGGCCCGGAACTGACGCTTACAGCGCCGGTTTCACCTGCGGCGGCTGGATTGTGACGTAGGGCGTGCCGTTGTCGTCGCACGTCGAGACGATCCGCACGGCCTTCACCGGACGCCCGGGGCGCAGCGTGATGCTTCCCATCTCCAACTCTCCCGCCCGCTCGAACGTCGCGCCGTCGTACGACACTTCGGCGTAACCCGTCGTCACGATCGTCTTCGGCAGCTGGCGGTTTCCCGTCTGCAAATACATTTCGCGGCACCTCACCGGCTCGCTGAACGTGTAGCGTATCCAATCCTGCTGCCGGCAGGCGCGGCGCGTACGCGAAAGGCCCTTGTAGCTCTCGGCGTTGGCATAGGGGAACTTCGCGCTCTCGCCCATCGAGGTCGTGATCGCCACGGCGGGCGTAATGGTCCGCCAGCGAGACTTGTCGGCCACGTAGGGGCTGCGGGCGGTGCCGTAGCGCGAATAGAAGCGGTAGAGATGCGGTTTTCCGGTGCGGACCGGAGCCGTGTAAGGGTGTTCTTCCGGAGAGCCGTCCATAAGGTAGTAAATCGCGGAGCCGTCGTCCGCCGAAGCGGTGAACGCGCCGTCGCCGTAGCCGACCTTCGGCGGGAAGAGCCGGAACCGGATGCCCATGGCCGCCATCCGGTCGTAATGTTTTCCTTTCAACTCCTCGTAACAGGCGTCCCACCCTTCGGCGTTGCCGCTCCAGGCGATGCGTGCGAGGGCGCAGACGCGCGGAAAGAGCATATAGTCGAGGTAGTCGGGCTTTTCCGGCTCGTGCGAGACGTAGGCTTCGCTGAAAAACGCCCCCTGCAACCCCTCGACGTTGCGCATCTGTTCGGGGCTGAACTCCGTGAAGCCGAAGCCGTAGACCTTTTTGGCGTCGAAGATCGCCGCCCAGTCGTGCCCGTCCTCGCGGGGCGACTGGCGCATGTCGAAATAGAAGTACTGGCCCGGCATCACGACGGTGCGGTAACCCTTCGCCGTGGCGTCGAGACAGGCCTTGACGCTCTCCCAGCCGTGCACGCGGCACTCCCGGGCGAAGGCTCCCGTGCGCACGGCCTCGTTCCACACGGCGGGCCGTTTGCCGTGCGAACGGAGGATTGCGGCCATGCGCTCCATGAAGAGGTCCTCCAGCCGGTGCGGGTCGGTCATCCCCTCCCGTTTCATCAGCGCCCGGCAGTCGGGACACCGCTCCCACTGCGACATGTCGACCTCGTCGCCGCCCACGTGGATGTACTCCGAGGGGAACAGCTCGCACAGTTCGCCCAGAATGTCGCCCAGCAGCGCGTAATTCTCCTCCCGGGCCACGCACCATGCCGAACGGTAGTCGTAACCGTTGGTCGACACGGTGTCGGGCGGATAGTTGCAGCGGATTTCGGGATGCACCGACGCGATGTTGCGGCTGTGGCCCGGCAGGTCGATTTCGGGAATGATCTCGATATTCCGCAGGGCGGCGTAACGGATCAGCTCGCGCATCTCGCTTTGCTTGAAGTAACCTCCGTATTTCTCTGACCACTTGCCGTATACGGGTCTCACGGGCGAGTCGCCGCCGCGGAAGCCGCCGATCTCGGTCAGCTCGGGGTGCGAACGGATCTCGATGCGCCACCCCTCGTCGTCCGAAAGATGAAGATGCAATTTGTTGATATTGTGGTAGGAAAACAGGTCTATATAACGTTTCACTTCATCCATTCCGATCCACGTCCGCGCCACGTCGAGCATCATCCCCCGATAGCCGAACCGCGGCTTGTCCTCGATCCTGACGCAGGCGATGCCGGTTCCCGGGGCGATCCCCCTGCGGGCGTAGACTTCGGGCGGCAGCAGCCGGAACAGTTGTTGCAGTCCGTTGAAAACCCCGCCGCAGGTGGAACTTCCGATCTGGATGTGGTCGGGCGCGATGTCGAGGGTGTAAGCCTCCGACGGCTCCCCGTCCGGGGCGTCGAGCGTCAGCACGACGGAGCCTTCCCCCGCCATGCCGTTGCGGACCCCGCACCCGAGGTATTCGGCGGCGTATTCGGCCAGGGGGGCCAGTTCGCGGTCGGCGGAGATTGTCGTTCCGGGACCGAACGTGAAGATCCCTTCGCGGGGCGTCGTCTTTTCCGGGGCGGGTTGCGCCGCGGCGGTGCACAGGCCGCAAAGGGCTGTTGTCAAGAGGATCAGAAGTCGTAATTTCATGCGACGTGAGGATTTTGTTTCCCGCAAAGTTACTTTTTTTCCGCCGAATGTGCTACCTTTGCCGGAGTAAAACCACGGTTTTAGCGGGCGGACGGCGGCGAATCACGGACAGACTCCGCTTCTGCGCCCGGTGTGAAAAAATAATTTGCGACATGGAAGATAAACGTCTGAAGGCCACGGCCCGTCTTTTGGAGGTGATGAACACCCTGCGCCGCGAGTGCCCCTGGGACCGCGAGCAGACATTCGACTCGCTGCGCAGCAACACCATCGAGGAGACTTACGAACTGGCCGATGCCATCACCGACCACAATATGGAGGGCATCAAGGAGGAGTTGGGCGACCTGCTGCTGCACGTGGTGTTCTATTCGAAACTGGGCGAGGAAGAGGGCGCGTTCGATTTCGGCGACGTGGCCGACGCGCTGTGCGACAAGCTGATCTACCGCCACCCTCACGTCTACGGCGACATTCACGCCAACACGCCCGACCAGGTCAAGGAGAACTGGGAGGCGCTGAAACTCCGCAAGAAGAACCGCCGGAGCGGCACGCTGGGCGGCGTTCCGCGCTCGCTCCCGGCGATGGTCAAGGCCTACCGCATGGGCGAAAAGGCCGCCGGGGCGGGTTTCGATTGGGAGCAGAAGGAGGATGTCTGGGACAAGGTCCGCGAGGAGCTGGGCGAAGTGGAAGCCGAGATGAAATCGGGCAGCAAGACCGACCTCGAAGGCGAATTCGGCGACCTGCTGTTCGCGCTCGTCAACGCCTGCCGCCTCTACGGCGTGGACCCCGAATCGGCGCTGGAACGCACGAACAAGAAGTTCATCCAACGCTTCAATTACATGGAGGAACGCGCTGCTGCAAAAGGACATACGTTTCACGAAATGTCGCTCGGCGCGATGGAGGAGCTGTGGCAGGAAGCCAAGAGAAATTAAGAATTAAAAATCAGAAATTCAGATATGGCGCTTATACGAAAAGTCCGCGGGCATGAGCCTGTGATCGGAGAGAACACCTTTCTGGCCGAAACGGCCGTCATTCTGGGCGACGTGACCATCGGCCGCGACTGCTCGATCTGGTACAACGCCGTGCTGCGGGGCGACGTGAACCGGATCGTCATCGGCGACCGCACGAACATCCAGGACGGCGTGGTGCTCCACACCATCTACGACAAGGCGAAGCACCCTTCGCAGACGATCATCGGCAACGACGTCTCGGTGGGCCACAACGCCATCATCCACGGCGCGGTGATCGGCGACAACTGCCTGATCGGCATGGGCGCCACCCTTCTGGACAACGCCCGCATCCCCTCGGGGTGCATCATCGCGGCCAACGCGCTGGTGCTCTCGAACGCGCAGCTGGAACCCAACTCGGTCTATGCGGGCGTCCCGGCCAAAAAGGTCAAGGAGGTGACTGCGGAGCAGCGCGAGGAGATCATCCGCCGCACGGCCCACGACTATATGCTGTACGCCTCCTGGTACGGCGAGCCGGAAGAGTGACCGGTTTCCGTGCGGCACGGCAGGACGCGGCCGGAAACCGCGTTCGCAGGCCCGTCCCGCTCCGGATCCTCCCCGGAAGAGACCCGAGCCGCCGTAGGCGGCGGCTACGACCGTCCGAAGCGAAATCCGGTAATTTTTAGTTAGAGCGATAACTACCCTATATGAAACTGCAATCGAAATACGCCGATCTGGTGCTCAACCTGTTGGTTGCCGTGGCGATCAGCCTGGTGGTCAATTTCTCCTACGTGCTGCTGATGCTCGTGGACCTGAACAGCGACAGCCAGCCCCGCCCTTCCGACCAGAGAGCCGTCGAACGGCCCGACGAGGGCGTGCTTTCGGTCCACCCCGACGGCTACGGGTATCTGGTTTACGAGAACGGCGACAGCGTCTACGTGCCCACGCGGCGCATGCGGTGGCTGGAGATCGCGCCCGGCGACCGGATCGTCGCGGACCTGATGCCGCCGCGCTCCGAGAAGGCGCATCCGATGCTGGCGGAAATCCGCACGCGCAACGGCGCGGAGTTCGATTACAGCAAACTTTACAACGGGCCTTCGAAGATGACGGAACTGCTCCTGCAACTGTTCTACTACCTCGTCGTGTCGTTCGTCATGCTCTCGATCCTCACCTCCGTCAGGCGCAACTACTCCATGTCGCGCTTCGTGCGCCGCTGCCTGTGGTGCTGCGTCGCGGCGGCCGCGCTCTACTGCGTGGCTCCCGTCACGGAGTGGCACACGGGGCGCATCGGGCTGAACTTTATGAGCGGGCGGATGTTCGACTACATGCTGCTGCTCAAATGCTCGTTCGCCGTGGTGGCGTCGATGCTCTACGGGCGCATCTACGTGCTGATTTCCCAGCGGCAGGCCGTCGTCGTCGAGAACGAGCGGCTCAAGAACGAAAACCTCACCACGCGTTACAACATGCTCGTCGGGCAGATCAACCCCCATTTCTTCTTCAACTCGCTCAACTCGCTGGCGATGCTCGTGCGCGAGAAGCACGACCAGAAGGCCCTGACCTACATCGACCAGCTTTCGTACACGTTCCGCTACATCATCCAGAACGGCCAGAGCATGCTGATGACCCTCGACGAGGAGCTGAAATTCCTGGAGGCTTACAGCTACCTTTTCAAGATACGCTACGCCGACAAGCTCTTTTTCGACATCGACGTCGACGAGAAATACCTCGGGTGGAAACTCCCGGCCTTCTCGCTGCAACCGCTGATCGACAATGCCGTCAAGCACAATTCGATCACCCGCACCAAGCCGTTCCACATCTCGGTCCGCACCGAAGAGGGGCTGCTCGTGGTGTCGAACCCCAAGGTTCCCAAACTCGAACCCGAACCTTCGACCGGCATCGGGCTGGAGAACCTGCGCAACCGCTGGAATCTGATCACGGGCAGCGACATCGAAATCGTCGACGACGGCGCCACCTTCTCCGTGCGCATGCCGCTGCAAAATCCCTCCGTATGATGAAAGCCCTGATTATCGAAGACGAAACCGCCGCCGCGCGCAACCTCGCGGCGATTCTGCGGCAGACGGCTCCCGACGTGGAGATCGTGGCGACGCTCGAGAGCGTCGAGGAGAGCGTCGAATGGCTCCGTTCGAATCCCCACCCCGACCTGCTGTTCATGGACATCCACCTGGCCGACGGCGATTCGTTCCGCATCTTCGACGCCGTGGAGATCGCAGCCCCGGTGATCTTCACGACGGCCTACGACCAGTATGCACTCGAAGCTTTCAAGGTCAACAGCATCGACTACCTGCTCAAGCCGCTCAACGCTTCGGATGTCGGCCGTGCGCTGGCCAAGCTGCACCGCCTCACGTCGGTTGAGCGCAGCGATTACGGCTCGCGGGTCCGCACGCTGGCCGCCAGCCGCCGCGAGGAGGTTTTCCTGGTGCATGTGCGCGACAAAATCATCCCGCTGCACCGCAGCAGGATCGCCTACTGCTACACGTCGAACGAGAAGGTCACGGCCTACGGTTTCGACGGCGCGGCCTACCCGCTGGACAAAACCCTCGAAGCGTTGCAGGGACTGCTTCCCGAGTCCGAATTCTTCCGGGCCAACCGCCAGTTCATCGTCGCGCGGCAGGCCGTGAAGGAGATCGCCGTGTGGTTCGGGAGCCGTCTCACGCTGCACCTCACTGTCGAAACGCCCGAGCGGATTGTCATTTCCAAAGCCCGCGTTCCCGAATTCAAGGCGTGGCTGCGGTCGCTTCACCCTGTCGAATAGGCGGTTGACCCCGCCGTTCTGCCGTTTTACCCGGGGCCTGGCTCCGGGTTTTCGTTTTGGCGTTACCTTTGCATCAGGAACTCCGGGAAACCGGATTGCCGGAAAACAAAAAAAGTGATGCACAACCAAATTCGAAAAATTATGAAAAAGAGGATTTTTGCAGTTGCCGCAGCCCTCTGCCTGATGGCGGGAACGGGCGCTTTCGCACAGGAGGCCAAGCCGGCCGCCGCTCCCAAGGAGCGTCCGACCGTGGAACAGATGGCGCAGCGCATGACCGAACGCATGCAGAAGGAGCTGAAGCTCACCGATGCGCAGGCCAAGGAGGTTTACAACCTGAATTTCCAGCAGATCAAGGAGATGCAGGCCATGCGCGAGAAGATGCGGGAGGCGCGCAAGGCCGAGGCCGAAAAGATGAAGTCGATCCTGACGACCGAACAGTTCGTGCAGTGGTCGCAGATGCAGGCTCCGCGGCCCGGCCAGCGCGGTCATGGTCCCCAGATGATGAAAAAAGGCGACCGTCGCGGAGGCGGCAAGGAGTGCTGTGACAAGCCCTGTCCGAAGAAGGACAAGAAGGGAAAGGAGTGAGGTTAGGTCTCTTGAGGCTTGTTACGGCCGGGGCGTCGGTTTGGTCGACTGACGCCCTTTTTTTGCCGATTCGCCCCGTGCGGGGCGCAAAACAAGCATAAAAAGAATTAACTTTACGCCCGTTTTCAACGCCGCCCGGGCTTAAGAAGCCCGACTTACGGGCGGATGGGACGGGAAACGCTATCGGGCCGGTTCTGCGCCCGGACTTGAGAAGCCCAATTTACGGGCGGATGAAACGGGAAACGCTATCGGGCCGGTTCTGCGCCCGGGCTTGAGAAGCCCGCTTCATGGGGCGGGCGGAACGGACGCGCGTTTTCAGCCGGTTCGCCGCCGAAAAAGAGATACACACAAACAGAAGATATGAAACGAACACTACTGACTACCCTGCTGACGCTTTTCGCCGCCGCGGCATTCGCCCAGAGGGGCGGCGTCACAGCCACGGTCGTCGACGCCGACACCGGGGAGAGCGTCGTCGGAGCGGTGCTGACGCTCACGCCTGTGAAAACCCCGGAGAAGAAACAGTATTTCACCTCGGCCTTCAAGGGTGCGGTGTCTATTCCGTCGCTCGCCTACGGCGAATATTCGCTTTCGGTGGCTTTCCTGGGCTACAACAACCTCGACACGACCTTCCGGGTCTCGGCTTCGAAGGTCAGCCTCGGACTGCTGAAACTCAAGCCGGGCGTGCAGATCGAAACGGTCGTCAAGGAGGCCAAGGCGCTGCGCACCTCGCAGAAGGGCGACACGGTGAGCTACAATGCCGGAGCGTTCAAGGTCGTGGCCGACGCCGATGTCGAAGGGCTGCTGAAGAAGATGCCCGGCATCACCGTCACTGACGGCACGGTCGAGGCGCAGGGCGAGACGGTCAAGAAGGTCTTCGTCGACGGCAAGGAGTTCTTCGGCGAGGATGTCACCACGGCCATCAAGTCGCTTCCGGCCGAGGCCGTCGATCGCGTGGAGGTCTACAACAAACTCTCCGACGCGGCCGAATTTTCGGGCATGGACGACGGCGAGGGCTACAAGGCGCTCAATATCGTCACCCGTCCGGGCATGCGGCAGGGCCAGTTCGGCAAGCTCTACGCCGGATTCGGCTACGACGCCGACACCGAGACCGAAGACAAGTTCAAATACATCGCCGGCGGCAATGCCAACGTGTTCAGCGGCGACAGCCGTATTTCATTCATCGGCCTGTTCAACAACGTCAACCAGCAGAATTTCTCGTTCGAGGACATTCTGGGCGTCTCGGGCGGCGGTGGCGGACGTCGCGGCGGCATGGGCAATTACATGGTGCGCCCGCAGAGCGGCGTGGCGTCGGTCAACGCCATCGGCGTCAACTACTCCGATACGTGGGGCAAGCGCAATCAGGTGACGTTCCAGGGCAGCTATTTCTTCAACAACACCAATACCGAGAACCGTTCGACGGTGGAGAAATGGTACGAGGCCCCGATGATCCCCGATACGCTGTCGACCAACGGCTATTCCGACACGAAGGGCTACAACCACCGGTTCAACGCCCGTCTGGAGTGGAAAATCTCCGAGAACCAGAACCTGATGATCCGCCCGCGCTTCAGCTACCAGTCCAACGATCCGTGGAGCAGCACGACCGGATGGCAGTACGGCGCACCCGCCGACGGCGGCAGCGGTTACAGCCGCACGGACAACTTCAGCGACGCCCTGCGCCACGGCTACAACGTCGGGACGAGCGCCGTCTACCGGGCCAAGCTGGGCAAGAACGGCCGCACGATCACCCTTGACGGATCGTTCAGCTACTCGGACAACACGAACAATTCGAACTCGTGGTCGAACATCCTCGCAACCCAGCCCGACCGGCCGGCGGTCGACCCGGTGACCGGCGTCTGGGACCCGGCGAACTACACCGAACTGCGTTACCTGCGCAACCTGGCGCCGTCGTCGTCGTACAGCCTGCGGGGCAGCTTCACCTACACCGAGCCGGTGGCCAAATACGCGCAGTTGAGCTTCCAGTACCGTGCGTCGTACAACTCGCAGGAGCGCGACAAGCGTTCCTATATCACGGGCGACGATTTCTCGACCGCCGGACTTACCCCCGACCGTTCGCTGTCGAACTCCTACGAGAGCGGCTACCTGACGCAGAGCGTGGGGCCCGGATTCCGTTTTTCGAAAGAGCGCAACACCTTCATCGCCAACGTCTACTACCAGCGTTCGGCCCTCGACGGACAGATCGTGCGCGACGATGCCGAGAAGATCAAGCACGCCTACAACAACGTGACCTATTTTATGATGGGCCAGCTGAACATCAACCGCGAGAACTCGCTGCGGCTCTTCGTCTCGTCCTACACCGACAGCCCGTCGATCACCGACCTGCAAAGCGTTTACGACGTATCGGACGCCCAAAACATCAGCCACGGTAATCCGAACCTGAAGCCGACCTACTCGCACCGGGTGAATTTCCACTACACCAACTCCAACGTCGAAAAGGGCCGGACCTTCATGTGGATGTTCTCGATGAACACGACGCTGGATTACACGGCCCAGCATCTGGTGCAAAGACCCGGTGACATCACCATCGACGGACAGGCCTATTCGCCCAATTTCTACTCGACGACCGAGAATCTCGACGGTTACTGGCAGTTGCGGACGCACTTGAGCTACGGCCTGCCGATCGGGTTCCTCAAATCGAATTTCAACGTCATGGCGGGCGTCATCTACACCAAGACCCCCAGCATACTGGGCGGTACGGTGGACGCGGCGACGGGTATGATCTCGGGCGGCGAGCGCAACGACACCAAGAATATGGGATACGACTTCCGGGCCGTGCTGGGCAGCAACATTTCGGAGAACGTCGACTTCACCCTCTCGTGGAACGGCACCTACAACGAGGCCACCAACTCGCTGAACGCGGACAAGTCGAAGAACCGCTATTTCAACCACACGGCGCAGGGCAACCTGAAGGTGGTCTTCCCGCTGGGCTTCACCTTCACGGCGAGCGCGGCCTACTCGCAGTATATCGGCTTCACGAACGATTACTCGGAGGATTACCTCCTGTGCAACGTCTGGCTGGGCAAGAAGGTCTTCAAGAACAAGCGCGGCGAAGTGATGTTCGGCGTCAACGACCTCTTCAACCAGAACCGGGCCTTCTCGCGCTCGACGGGTTCGGGCTACACGCAGAACTCGACCAACAGCGTCATCGGCCGCTACTATATGGTGCAGTTCAACTACAACCTGCGCCGTTTCGGCAAGAAGGGTTCGCGCAATATAAAGGATTACGACGGTGTCGAGTCCTCCTCCGGTTCCCGCCGCATGGGACCCGGCGGGCCGGGCGGACCTCCTCCGGGGATGTTCCACGGACCGCGGTAAACCGGTCCCGGGCCGGATTGAGCAGGTTGACGAGAGCGATCTCCGTCAACCTGCTTTTTTTCAGGTCTCCGGCAGCGGAAATGGAATCTTTATAAATTGCAGATTTTTTTTTAAATTTTCGGTAAAATGCTTGTATATACTAAAAATTTTATCGATATTTGTATGTGACTGTATCTCCGCATGATGGCCTTTCGCGGTTGTTTTCCGCCAAATCGCTCTGGGCGAACAACATATGTGCTAACAGATTAAATGATGATGCCATGGAGAAAACAAGTACAATGAAACAGGCGGGGACCTCCGTATTGGTTGCCCTTGCTTTGATCTGTGTCGTTTCGTGTGCGAAAATCGACGACGAATCATCCGCCGTCGCACCGGAACAGCCCGCTCGGCCTACCGTGCTCTTGCCGACGCGCAGTTATGAGGAGGCCCTTTCCCTTGCCTGGAAGAGCATCGCCCTTGTCGACCGGGGCCAGACCCGCTCGGCCACTGCCCGTTCGATCCGCAGCGAACGCGGCCAATGCGTCACTACCCCGTCCACGCGCAGTGGCGCCGGGAGCGACACTTTGATGTATGTTTTCAATTTTGAGAACAACGACGGATTTTCGGTCATTGCCGCCAACCGCGCCGTCGATCCCGTGCTGGCTGTCGCCGAAAAGGGAAACTACACCTACGGCGAGCCGACCGGCGTGGAGAATTTCGATTTCTATATGGACGCCATGGCGCAAAGTCTGGCCGTGATAAAGCCGCCGAAGTTCGACACGATACGCACTACGCCTAAATTCAAGACGGTGGAGGTCAATGAATCCCGGTCCTGCGACCCGCTTATTCCGGTCAGATGGGGGCAGGAATCTCCCTACGGAGACTATTGCAGCAATGGGTATTCCGGCTGCGTGGCGACAGCCATTGCACAGATTATGGCCTATTACCGTTTCCCGGCTTCGATCACGACGACCTACACCGATGCTCCGCATGCGGGAGAAACGATCGCTTTGAACTGGACTTCGATGATAAGTTATCCATACGTATACCAAGTGCCCGCACTGATGCGGGAAATCGGACAACGGGTCGGGATGAGATATTATCCAGAATATGAGAATGATAAAAGGACAGGAAGTGGTGCTGCTTCATCTAATGTGCCCAGTTGTATGATCTCTTTTGGCTATAGTTGCGCTTCGGGCCTTGCAAGCTATGAGATAGCTTCAATTAGAACCAATCTGGACGAAACACACCCCGTTTATGTAAGGGCGAATGATATTTCAGAAGGAGGCCACGCATGGATTGCCGATGGATATATCTATTCGCGTATCGGTACGGAATATTACGAAGAGAGGCTGGTAGATAACGATGAACCCGGTCTGATTCCTCACTATGAATATGTGCTGACAAGTTCCACCGTTCAGACAACCAATCTGGTCCATTATAATTGGGGCTGGGATGGCAGTTGTGATGGCTATTTTGCTCCTGGAAATGGAGTCGCTTCTGGCAATGGATATATCTTCGATGGATTGCAGATGATAACATCGATCCGTTTACCCCGTATTGATAGTAATTTAAATCATGATTTCTTATGAAAAAGTTGATAACAATTTTAGTCCTGTCGTCGGCGATGCTGTCGGCATGCGAAGGTGATCCCGAGTTTGTTCCTAAAACTTCGGTGGAGGCGAAAATCCACGAACTGATGATCGGTTACGATGGAAAAATCGATATGGCCGTATTCATAGCGGACGCACAGCGGGGTGTCTGGCTGATTGACGACATCGATATAACCTATACGAATGGAAAAACCGAGAGTGGCGTTATGGACGGAGCGGCTCTCATGAATAGCATGATGCTTCTTCCCACTGGTATATGCCGTACATTCTTTACGCTTATGCATATTCCCGGCCCGACGGTATATTCGGAAGGCAATCAATGGAGTGTCAGCGGTGAAATGAAGAATACATTGGCCCTTTATAATCCCGGGATCGAAGAGAGTGCGAAGACCGCCAACTATGATCAGTATGCTGCCCGGACGACGCTCGAACTGCTCTATTACAAGGACGGTGTATTCGTGATGAAAGGCCGGCAACCCTTTGCATACATGGGTGGACAGACTTCGAAGGGCGTTTACGAGGATTACTGCCGGGTTGTCGGGCATATCGCCACCGACAAGGCGACGGTGGATAGATACCTGTCGTATATCTCCTACAAGCAGTATAAGGAGGAAAATCCCGATAAATTTTAGACTGCCGTTTACTCACAAAAGAGACGCCGGACCAAAATCCGGCGTCTCTTTTTGCGTGTGTACGGAGCGTACGGAGCCGTTAGCGCCCTTCGTCCCCGTTTTCCTTCCGGGCGGGATGTTCCCGCTGTTCGCGGCCGATCACCTGGTGAATGCCGATGCAGGCCAGCCCGCCGTAAACGACCGTGAGGATGATGATCCACTTGATTTCGGCGAAAACCTCGGGGATCGAGGCCCCCATGGTCTGGATACGGATGAAGCCGTTGACGCCGTGGCTGCTCGGGAACAGCTGTCCGAGGTTGAACAGCCAGTCGGGAATGCCCTGGCGCGGGTACGACACGCCGCTGAGCATCAGCACCGGGATCGAGGTCCACAGCAACAGCAGCAGCGAGTTTTCGCGGTAGCGGAACAGCGTCGAAACGGCGATGCCCATGGCGATGCAGGCCGCCAGATATGCCGCCATGAAGAGCATGACGGCTCCCGTCGCGCCGTTCATCGGGAAGTGGAACAGCCGGTAGTGCAGGCCGAGGATATAGGTGCAGGTCACGGCGTAGATCAGCGCGTAGACCAGTCCGCGTCCCAGGACGATGGGCAGCGTCGACATCCGCCGCCGCCCTGCGGGGCAGAGTTTGCGGTAAAGTCCGAATTCGCGCCACGTGCCGCCGATCATGCCGATGCCGATCAGCATCGTCTGCTGGATGATGACCATGATGATCGCCGGCATGACGAACGTGCCGTAGCCCAGATAGGGGTTGAACAGGTTGTGCGACTGGTAGATCACGGGCTGGGTGGTGGCCTGCGCCTGCGGGATGTTGGCCCCCTTGGCGATCAGGCGCTGGAATTCGACCATCGCCCCCGTCTTGCCGATCGAGGTCACGACCTCCTGGAAAACCTGGCGGTACATCAGGAAGTAGCTGGCGTCGGCGTAGATCGCCACGTTGGCCTGCTCGCCGCCGTAGAGTTTCTCCTCGTAGTCCGACGGAATGTAGACCACGCCGTAGATTTTGCGGCCGTAGAACAGCTCTTTGGCCTCTTCCATCGAGGTCGGATTGTAGGCCACATAGGTGTTCGGCCCGGCGTTGAAGGTGTCGATCAGACTGCGGCTGGTCGGCGTGCGGCATTCGTCCACCACGCCGATCGGCACGTTGCGGAGCACCTGCGATCCGTAGGCCAGCGAGTAGGCCGTGGCGTAGATGATCAGGGCGAAAATCAGAATCAGCATCACGCCACCGTCCTTGAAGATCGTCCGGAACTCGTTGCGGACGACCGATCCGAGCTGTTTCCAGTAAGAGGCTGTTTGTTTCGTAAATCGGTTCATATCACAATCTCCCCCAGAATTTTTCCTCCGTGCAGACCCTTTTCAGGCGCGGCAGGCACAGGAGCGGTAAAACGATGAACAGCGACATGTAGCAGAGGTCGGGCAGCGAGTAGACCCACGGCGTGCCGCGGAGCATCTGGTCGACGAAAATATCGGTGTAGAAGGTGAACGGGAAGATCTTGCTCACCCACTGCATCGGCTCCCACATGGCCATGATCGGGAACGTCAGTCCCGAGAAGGTGAAGGCCAGCACCGAATATCCGCCGCCGATCGAGAGCGACAGGCGCAGGTTGGCCAGCAGCGAGACGATCAGCACCGAGATCGACTGGTAGCTCAAAATGAAGAGCAGCGTGCCGGCGAGAATCACCGCAAGACTGCCGTTCAGCGGCGTTCCCACGATTTTGAAGTTGATCACCAGCATCACCAGCGAGATCAGGAACATCACCGCCGTGATGGGCAGCACCTTGCCCGCGAGCGCCGCCGCGACCGAACCGTTTCCCGTGCCGAGCCATTCGCGGGCCGTGGCGTGCTTGAGTTCGGTGCCGATGGCGAAAACGGTCACCATCACCACGAAGATCATCAGCATCATGGGCATGAAACTCGGCGAGAGGTAGTATCCGTAATTGATGTGCGGATTGAAGAGCACGTGCTTGTCGAAGCGCACGGGCATCAGCTGCGCCATGGCCTGCCGCTGCGTAAGCCCCTGCTTCATAAGCACCTGGAGCTGAATGCCGGCCGTGAAGGTCGTCACGGCGGTCTGGATGTCCTTCGACAGCAGTCCGTTGACCGTGATGTTCGTTCCCGAGACGTAGTTTTCGAGGCGGGTCTGGCTGTTGCTCAAAATGTTCTTCTCGAAGAAGGCCGGAATCTGCACGATGGCCATGATCCGCCCTTCGCGCATCAGCCGCTCGCCCTCGTCCATGCCCTGAATGCCGTAGGCCACCATCGCCGTCGGGGTGTCGTCGATCATCTGCACGGCCTTGCGCGAAAGCGTCGTGTTGTCCTGGTCCAGGACGGCGATCGGGATGTTGCGGATTGCACCCTGGTTGAACAGCAGGGCGAAAAACGCGAACGACACCACGGGCAGGACGATCATCAGCACGAAATACATCGGCTGACGGGTTATCCGGCCCGTCTCGCGGCGCATCACGGCGCAGGTGTTGTGCAGGAATCCGGGCATCGCTTACTTTCCGATTTGGTCCCAGTCGACGAGCACGCTCATGCCCGGGCGCATGTTCGCGGCCTCGGTGACGGCCTTGGCCTTGATGGCGAAGGTGCGGATGTCGAACCCGCCCTGCGTGCGGGTCGCCGACCACGTTGCGAAATCGGCCTGCGGGGAGATGTAGGTCACCTCGAACTCCACGTCGCTGTCCAGCGCCGGGACGTAGCCGTTCATGCGGGTCCCGATCCGAAGGCCCGGAAGTAGCGTCTCCTTCACGTTGAAGGTCACCCACAGGTCGCTCATGTCGAGGATGGCCACCACCGGATAGCCGCTGCCGACCAGTTCGCCCTCCTCGGCGATGATCGTCGAGATCTCGCCCGTCACGGGCGAATAGACCATCGCGTCGCTGATGTACGACTCCACCTCGCTGACAGCCCCTTCGGCCTGGCGGACGCGGGCCGCGGCGGCCTCCTTGTCCTCCTTGCGGGCGCCGTCCGTCGCCATGTCGTACTGCGCCTTGGCGGCCAGCGCCGTGGCCTCCATGGCCTTGTAGTTGGCCGTGGCCTCGTCGAGCTTCTGCGCCGGAACCACTCCGTCGTTGTAGAGGTTCTGCACGCGCTCGTAGGTCTTGCGGGCCAGTTCCAGCCCGGCCTGCGCCTTCTGCCACATGTTCATCGCGGCCTCGATCTGCTGCACGCGGGCGCCGGCCAGCGCCATGGCGTCCAGCGCGGCGGCGGCGCTCTTCACGGCCTCGGCCTGCCGGAGCTTGGCCTCCAGTTCGGGCGTCGAGAGCGTGTAGAGGAGCTGTCCCTTCTCCACGCGGTCGCCCTGGGCCACTTTCATGTCGTCGATGCGGCCCGGAACCTTCGACGAGGCTTTGTAGGTGGTGCACTCCACCGTGCCCTGAATCAGCGTCGGGGTCCGTTTGGTGAGGTACCAGCTGATCAGTACGACCGAGAGGACGATGACCGCTGCGGCCGCCAGAATTCCGATTACGTTGCTTCGTTTCATATCGTTTGCTTGTTATCTATTTCGTATTGTTTGCGGGGGCCGGCGACGGGCCGTAACGTGAAGCCCGCCCTTTCCCGATCTAATTTCCGCTTCTTGAGCCGTCGAAGAGAACCGCCTGCGCGTCGTTGCGGCGCGCGTAGGACGGATATTCGTCGCTGATGCCCGCGGCCTCGAGCAGCCGGGCCAGCAGCAGGTCGTAGTTGTAGGCCGCTTGCAGCCGCTCGGTGCGCACTCCCGCGAGGTTCAGCTCGGCGTCGATCAGGTCCGACGAGGAACTCATCCCTTCGAGGAACGCGGCGTTCTTCATCCGGAGATACTCCTCGGCGAATTTCAGCGACGCGTCGATCGAGGTCATCTGGTTGTGGTAGTTCATCATCTGGTTGTAGAGTTTCTCCACCAGCACCGCGATGTCCTTCCCGGCCTTGTTCTGCAACTCGCCCACGCGGCGCACGGTCTGCTTGGCGGCCGAGTACTTGTATTCGCGGTTGAGACCGTCGAAAATCTTGATGTTGACCCCCACGCCCACGGCCCAGCGCGGCACGAGTCCCGCCACCTGGTAGTTGTAGAACGAACCGCCGCCGATGGCCGCCACCTGCGGCAGGAAATCGGCACGCTGGGCGCGCACGCCCTCCTGGGCCAATTCGCGCTTGAGCGACACCTGGCTGAGCAGCGGGTTGCGCGCCTGCGCGAGGTCCTGATAATAGGCCAGATCCTCGACCTTCGCGAGCAGGAACATCGCCGTCACCGGACGCCAGTCGCTCTCGCGTCCCAGGGTGTTCGACAGCGCGCTGGCGATGGTCTCGGCCTGCAATTTGGCGTTTGCCAGCTCCCGTTCGGCCTCGGCCATCTTGAACTCCACGTAGAGGCGTTCGGTCTGGGCGATCATGCCGTTGCGTTCGAGCGCCCGGGCGTCTTCGAGATGCCTGCGCACGCCGTCCACCACCTGCTGACGCACGGCGACGACCTGCGTGGCGAGGGCCAGTCCGAAATAACGCTCCACGAGTTCCGAGATCAGCGCGTTGCGGGTCTGGTTGCCCTGCGCGACGGCCGTCTTCTCGTTGATCCGCGCGGCGCGGTTCGCGGCGTTGATCTTGCCGCCCATCCAGATCGGGACGGTCACCTCGCCTCCCACGAATCCGAGGCTCTGATCCTGCACCTTGAGGAACCAGTCGGCATCCATCATCGGGTTCAGAAGCCCCTGGAGCGTCGGAATCTTGTCGGCGGGGATCAGCCCGTTCTGCACGAGCGCCGTCAGTCCGCCCGCCACGCCCTCTTTGACCGGGCCTTTCAGGTCGTTGAAGTCGAATCCGATGTCCTTGGCCATGTAGGCGTATGCGCCCGTGACGTTGATCTGGGGCATGCGGAGACCGATGGCCGCGCGGCGCTGCTGCTGTGCGGCGCGCTCCTCGTAGGCCGCGGCTTTCAGCGCAGGGTTCTCCGTGAGGGTGACGGCGACCGCCTCGTCGAGCGAGAGCATCCGCCCGGCCTCCTGCGCGGACGCCGCCGCCGGGATCGTCGCCGCCGCCATGAAGGCGATCTTGACAGCTATTTTCATAGTATTCATGCGTTTATTCGACAAAGATAGATTTTCTTGCAATATCTTCTTCAGCCCGGAGGGCGTTTAGGCCATTTTTAGGCCCTTATGGACACAAATCACGCCCGTTTCACCTCCCGAGGTGGGCGTTGGCCCGGCGCACGCCTTCGGCCAGTTCGGGATAAACCCGCACGTCGACACCCGCTTCGCGCAGCGTCTGCGCCCCGCGGCAGCAGACGAACCGGTCGGGTTCGTACAGCGCAAAGACCACGCGCGCGAATCCGTGGCGCAGGATCAGTTGCGTGCAGCTCTCCGGCTCGCTCTTCCGCTGCGAGCACGGCTCCATCGAGGAGTAGATCGCCGCCCCGCGCAATTCGGCGCCCGCGTCGAGCGCCTTGCGGATCGCCTCCTGCTCGGCATGGTGCGTGGGCGAAGTCTCGTGGGTGTAGCCCGTGAAGCTCCTCCCGTCGGGAAGCGCCACCACGGCCCCGACGCAATAGGAGGTCCGGCTGGGCACGCACCGCAGTCCTTCGGCCACGGCCTGCGTCAGGTAGCGGAGGTCTTCGTCCCGGGTGTCGGGACGAAGCGTGCAGGTCGCAACCTCCATGCCGCCCAGATTCTCCCGCCGGCATACGGCCCCCTCCGGGACCTCGAACCGGAACTGCGCGCCGCCCCGCTCCGGTCCCAGCGTCAGCTGCGGATTGACCGCCCGGCGCACCGTGTCGGCCATCCCTTCGGCGAGGAACATGCGCAGGACGGAGGCTCCCCCCTCGACCAGCAGACGCTCCACGCCGCGCTTTTCGAGTTCGGTGACGATCGCTGAAGCCGTAATTGAACTGTCGCTTGAAATAACCTCTGCAACGCCTTTCAATTCCGGAAGTTCCTTTTCTGAAAACACGTAGCGGTCTGCGTCGCCCTCCGTGAAGAAGCGCATCGACGGCGAGAGCCGTCCCGAGTGTGTGAGGGTGACTTTCGTCAGGTCGGGCCGCATGCCCCGGGCACGGCGCAGTTCCCGCGCCGCGGCATCGCGCAGGAGCAGGGCGGGATCGTCGCGCCGCAGCGTTTCGGCTCCCGCGAGGATCGCGTCGTGCGAGGCCCGAAGGCGCAGGACCGCCTCCCAGTCTTCGGGCGTCGAGATCATCAGCCGCCGGGGGCTGTTGTCGTCCAGGTAGCCGTCGGCCGTCGTGGCGAAAGATAGTGTTATCTGCATCGTTTCAAGGTAAACAGGGTGACTTCGGGCCATGCGCCCAGCCGCATGGGATATGCAACATATCCCGTGCCGTCGTTGACATAAAGTGTGTGGCGGCCCGTGTCGTAGCGTCCGCTCCAGTGTTTGTAGATCCATTTCGCGGGCGACCATCCGCGACCCCAGGGCCTGATTTTCAGCTGCATCGAATGCACGTGCCCCGAGAGCGTCAGATCGCCGTAGCCGGCCTCGACGATCTGTTCCCAGAGCTGCGGGATATGTACGAGGGCGATGTTGTAGAGCGAATCCGGAACTCCGGCGTAAGCCTTGGGAATGGCCGTTCCCGGCAGGTCGCGGTCGTGGCGGCGTTCGCGCAGCGCGGGGTCGAACGACAACCCCGTGAGCGAGATGCTGTCCGCGCCGCGCCGCAGGTAGACGGTCGTGTCCTCCAGGACGGTCCACCCCATCGCCCGCTGGCGCGCGACCACTTCGCGGGCCTCCCCGGCCGCCGGGAAACGCAGCGAATCCTTGATGTAGGTTCCCACGTCGTGGTTGCCCGTGACCGACCAGACCGGGCCTGCGATCCGCCGCAGGAGCGCCGTGGTGCGTTCGTCCAGCTCTCCGGCGCGGATGTTCACCAGATCGCCCGTGAAGAACACCGCCTCGGGGCGCTGCGCGTTCACGCTGTCGGCCAGTCGCGTCAGTTCGCGTTCGGGACGGACGAGGGTCCCGACGTGCATGTCGGTGATCTGCACGAACCGGAAGCCGTCGAAGGCCTCGGGAATGCGGTCGGAGCAGATCTCCACCCGGTTGACGCGGATGGAGGTGCGTCCCCGGGTCGTGCCCCAGAGGGCGAACAGCACGAACGCGCAGGCCGCGACGTAGCCCGTGCGGCGCAGGTTCACGAAGTTGAACGCATAGAACGCCAGACGCGGCGGAACGGTGACGATCCACGCCCAGAACAGCCACATATAGAGGTACATCAGCTCCGGACCGTTGTCGCGGCTCAAGGCGCCTATGAGCGACGAGAGAATCGGCAGGGCGTCGGTCGCGGCGACCCACGCCACGAGTGCGCGGCGCACGGGCTGCTTCCGGCGGCGGCGACGGCGGAAATGGATGAAATCGGCGGCGATGGCCGTCAGGGAGAGTATCGACGTCAGAAAAAAGAGCATATACCTTTTATTTATATTCGGCAAAGATACGAAAAATTGCTTTTCCCGCGGTTTTCTTTGGCATACAACTTGCTGATTTGTCCGATGAGTTACAACTCTTTGAGAACGAGCAAGAACATTAATAAAACCAAATTCATTCGGCTTATGAAAACATTTCGACTTTTAATCGTGGCTCTGCTGCTTGCAGGTTCCGCGTCGGCGCAACGTTACGAACGCAAGGCCATGCGCGGCGAATATTCGCCTACGGTCTACCTGATCTCGGTGCAGGAGGTGGACACCATCTACAACTACGGGCCTTATGCGATGCAGCAGGCGGCGGTGCTCAACCGCATGGCCATGGACAACGCCACGCAGGACTACATCGAGACCCACCGTCCGGGCTTCCAGCAGGTCGAGAAACCGCAGTTCGTCTTCGCCACGAAGAACAACCGTTTCTCCTTCTCGCTGGGCGGTTTCGTCAGCCTCCGCGCCGGGTATGACTTCGACGGCATCGTCGACAACATCGACTTCGTGACCTACGACATTCCCGTTCACGGCAATTACGATACCAGGCAGAAGCTGATGATGGACGCTTCGACCTCGCGTCTGTTTATGAAGGCCATCACCAACACCCGTGCGCTGGGCCGCGTGGTCGTGTTCATGGACGCCGACTTCCGCGGAGGCGCCGAGGGCAGCTACACGCCCCGCCTGCGTTCGGCCTACGTGTCGTTCCTGGGCTTTACGCTGGGTCGCGACGTGACGACCTTCTGCGACCTTTCGGCAGCCCCGACGACCATCGACTTCCAGGGTCCCAACGCCTATAACTTCAACTTCGCCACGATGATCCGCTACGAATACGCCTTCGCCGACAACCACCTCAAGTTCGGCGTTGCGGCCGAGATGCCCTCGGTCAGCGGCACCTACAACGACAATTTCGCGACGCTGAAACAGCGCGTTCCCGATTTCCCGGCCTACTTCCAGTATGCCTGGGGCGCCAACCGCGACAGTCACATCCGGGCTTCGGGCGTCGTGCGCAACATGTACCTCCACAACCTCCGCACGGGCAACAACACCTCGCTGCTGGGATGGGGCGTGCAGTTCAGCGGCACGATCAAGGTGGCGCAGCCCCTGCGGCTCTTTATGAACGGCGTCTACGGCAAGGGCGTCACCCCGTATATCCAGGACCTGACCGGCTCGGGGCTCGACTTCACGCCCAATCCGGAGAACGCCGACCAGATTCAGACCATGCCCATGTGGGGATGGCAGGCCGCGGCCCAGATCAACCTGACCCCGCGTCTGTTCATCTCGGGAGGCTATTCGACCGTCCGCGTGCAGCGCAGCCACGGTTTCTACTCCGACGACCAGTACAAGCAGGGCCAGTATATCTTCGGCAACATTTTCTATTCGATCACCCCGCGCTGCAAGGTGGCCGGCGAGTACCTCTACGGTTCGCGCAAGGACATGTCGAACGACAAGGGACACGCCAACCGCGTGAACGTGATGCTGCAATACAGTTTCTGACGACACCGTATATTAAATAGTATTGAGTATTTTCGGGCGGCTTCTTCAGGAGCCGCCTTTTTTGCGGCAACCGCGGGGTGCTTTTGTATTTTTTTGCTGCAAAAAGTAGTAAAGCCGCGGTCTTCGCCCGCGGGGCATAGCTACCTTTTGGGGGCAAAAGGTAGCTATACCCCGCGTGGGAAAACCGTAATTCTGCCTTTTGCCGTCGGCATCCGCAAACGAAGCCGTTCCGCCAGAATAAACGGCCCGACTGTTGCACGGAACGTTTTTTTTGCTACCTTTGTCTTGACGATTCGCCTGCGTGCGGATTGTTTGCTTTGCTTCACGTGAAAACTGCAACTTTCAAATGTCGAGGCGAAGGTGCAAGGATGCTCCGCGAGTTGTCGGCCCACGGCCCGGCAACGAGAGGTTCTGACTTGCTTGTTATCGAAACTGCGCGTTACGGGCGTGGGTTCCTTGTATCTGTATTCGGCATGGGTTGTTGCAGACCTTCACGTGAGTATGGGTATCTTGGGGCCTGCGCCTTTCTTTTTCGAAAGCGCCGGCCCGGCCATACGGACCGGCGGCTGAACGTTGCGTCACTGCTTTTTGATTCTTCATGGAGTATGTAACCGCCGGTCCTTTTTTACCTTCCGGGGTTTTGCCGAACCGCATGCGGTTCGGATTTGCAACGATCCGACTTTTTCGTACCTTTGGTGTCGTAACGACACTTTCAGGAGGTCGGGAGGTTTTGCCGAATCGCATGCGGTTCGGTTTTGCAACGGTCCGACTTTTTCGTATCTTTGTCATCGGACCAATCGACATCGTAAACATATGGAAGAGACGAACCACGCGATAGCCCGCTGGCTGACCGAAGCCGGATGGAGCGAAACGTATGTCAATCTGGCTGTCAAGGCAGTCATTATCCTGGGCATACTCGTCGTCGCCTATGCGGCGGCGGTTCTGTTCCGCCGCCTGGTCGTTCCGCTTCTGCAAAAAATCAGCGCCCGGACGAAAGCCGTGTGGGACGACCACCTTTTCAGCGACAAGGTGATGCACCGCGCGGCGCGCCTGATTCCGCCTCTGATCTGGTACGTCCTGCTCCGGGTGGCTTTCTACGACACGCCCGTTTTGCTGAACGTGCTGCACAAGGCCTGCCTGATCTACCTGATCGTCGCCGTCCTGCAACTCGTCGCGGCGTTCCTCGATACGCTCTACGAGATCTCCAGCCGCCACGAGACGCTGCGCAACCGTCCGTTGAAAGGCGTTTACCAGATGATCAAGCTGCTGGCGGTATGCGTCGGGGCGATTCTCATTGTCAGCATCCTCATCGGGCAGGACGCCACGGCCGTACTCGCGGGACTGGGCGCTTCGGCGGCCATCATCATGCTGATTTTCCGGGACAGCATCCTGGGGCTGGTCGCCGGCGTGCAGCTCTCGGCCAACGACATGCTGCGCCCCGGGGACTGGATCACGATGGCCAAATACGGCGCCGACGGCTATGTGACGGAGGTGACGCTGACGACGGTCAAGGTGCAGAATTTCGACAAGACCATCACCACCATCCCGCCCTATGCGCTGGTCAGCGATTCGTTCCAGAACTGGCGCGGCATGTGGGACAGCGGCGGACGGCGCATCAAGCGGTCGCTGCTGATCGATGCCAGTTCGGTGCACAACTGCACGGCCGCGGAGCTGGCCGCACTCCGCGAAAAAGGGCTGGCCGGGACGACGCCCGACGCGGAACCCGTCGTCAACCTCTACGCCCTGCGGGAGTACGCCGCGCGTTACCTGAAGGGCCACCCGGGCATCCACCCCGACCTGATGCAGATGGTCCGGATGCTCCAGCCCACCCCGGAAGGCATCCCGGTCGAGGTCTACTGCTTCACCCGGGAGACCGACTGGGTGGCCTACGAGGCCGTGCAGGGGGCTGTTTTCGACCACCTGTTCGCCGTCCTTCCCGACTTCGGCCTGCGGGCCTACCAACGCTCCTCCGACCGCGATCCTCAATCCTCCGAATCTTGATTTAACGGATAAAAACCATGGAATTTTTAGCGCAATACAACCTCACCGGAATCGTCATCGGCATCGCCACCTTTCTGATCATCGGCATCTTTCACCCGATGGTCACCAAGGGCGAATACTATTTCGGGGTGAAAATCTGGTGGCTGTTCCTCGTGATGGGAATTGCCGCCGTCGCCGGTTCGATCGCCGTGCGGCACATCCTCTGGTCGACGCTGCTGGCCGTGTGGGGCGCCTCGTCGCTGTGGTCGATCGGCGAACTGTTCGAACAGCGCGAGCGCGTGGCCAAAGGCTGGTTTCCGAAGAACCCCAAGCGGAAATAGCATGCGCGCACGCCGGATATGCCTGCTGACGGCGCTGACCTTTGCCGCCGTGTGCTGCACGCCCGCGGGAGGCCCTGCGCCCGTCGCGCCTCCGCCTCCGGCCGGCTGGTCGGGACCGGGGCCCGTGCCGCCGCCCCGGCGGATGCGGTTGTTTTTCGGCGGCGACGTGATGCAGCACATGCCG
This sequence comes from Alistipes sp. AF14-19, assembly GCF_003461645.1. Lineage (NCBI taxonomy): Bacteria > Pseudomonadati > Bacteroidota > Bacteroidia > Bacteroidales > Rikenellaceae > Alistipes > Alistipes sp. AF14-19. The sequence goes on along the minus strand of NZ_QTXM01000002.1, from coordinate 130,548 downwards.
CAGGTCGATGCCGTGCGCCGCGGCGACGGCTTCGACTACGAACCCGTTTTCCGGACGCTCGCGCCCCGCATCAGGGCCGCCGACCTGGCCGTGGTGAACCTCGAAACCACCCTCACGCGCCGCAGCCGCTATACGGGCTATCCGCTTTTCCGGTCGCCCGCGGCGCTGGCCGACGCCCTGCGCGACGCAGGCGTGGATGTCGCCGTGCTGGCCAACAACCACTGCTGCGACAACGGCGCCGAAGGCATCCGCACGAGCGTCGAGGAGCTGGACCGCTGCGGAATACGCCACACGGGCGCGTTCGCGGACAGCGCTGATTACAACAAAAATAACCCGCTTTACCTCACGCATTGCGGCATACGGCTGGCGATTGTCAATTACACCTACGGAACCAACGGCATGCCCGTTCCCGAGGGTACGGTGGTGAACCTGATCGACACGGTGCGCATGGCCGCGGACCTGGCGGCGGCACGCGCCTCGGGGGTCGATTTCATCGTCGCGTGCGTCCATTGGGGCGACGAATACCAGCGGCGCGAGAACGCCGCGCAGCGGAGTTTGGCCGCGTTTTTGCGCCGTCACGGAACCGATGTGGTGGTCGGGAGTCATCCGCACGTGATTCAGCCCTGGGTGGCCGATTCGTCGCACGTGGTGCTCTACTCGCTGGGCAACCTCGTCTCGGGCCAGCGCCGCCGCTACACCGACGGCGGTCTGGTGGCCACGGTGGAGGCCGTCCGGCATCCCGAGGGGCGGATGACCTACCGGCTCGAAACGACGCCCGTGTGGGTCAGTGTGCCGGGCTACCGCATCCTGACGCCCGAGGCCGCCGACACGATGACGCTGCCCGCGGCCTACGGGATTTTCCGCGCCGACCTCGACGCGCTGCCGGGAAACGGCTTATAGGTAAACCGAATGGCTCCATAGGAAGAAACGATGGCGTTTTTTTGGAGATTGTTTCCGGAAATCGTTATCTTTGTAACAGTAAGAATGCACACACATTAAACAATACGACATTATGGAAAAGAGCATCAAAGGTACGCGTACCGAACAGAATCTGCTGAAGGCATTTGCCGGCGAGAGCCAGGCCCGCAGCCGCTACGTATTCTTCGCCAGCAAGGCCAAGAAGGAGGGTTACGAACAGATCGCAGGCGTTTTCGCCGAGACCGCGGAGCAGGAGAAGGAGCACGCCGAGCGTTTCTTCAAGTTCCTCGAGGGCGGCGACGTGGAGATCACGGCCAGCTACCCCACCGGACCCATCGGCACGACGGCCGAGAACCTGCTGGCTGCCGCCAAGGGCGAGAACGAGGAGTGGGACGTGCTGTACCGCGAATTCGGCAAGGTCGCCGAGGAGGAGGGATTCACGGAGATCGCCACGGCGTTCAAGATGATCGCGACGGTGGAGGCCGAGCACGAACGCCGCTACCTGAAGCTGTTGAGCCGCCTCACGGACGGCAACTTCTTCAAGCGCGACGGCAAGATCTGGTGGCAGTGCCGCAACTGCGGCTTCGTCATCGAGGCCGAGCAGGCTCCGCTGCTGTGCCCCGCCTGCAAGCATCCCCAGGCCTATTTCGAGCCGAAGAAGGAGAACTATTAGTCCGCCTTGCGGCCCGCATACGAGTCCCGTCTCTTCGGAGACGGGGCTTTTTTATTTCCGCTGCATGTGCGGACGTGCAAATATTCGGCCCCCGGAGACTTAAAATTCCGGATTTTCTCCGTATCTTTGCAAGAATCCTTATTTCGGACAATTCAAACACAAGATATGGCAGACGAAAAAATCATCTTTTCGATGGTCGGCGTAAGCAAGACCTTCACCAACCAGAAACGGGTGCTCAACAACATCTACCTCTCCTTTTTCTACGGCGCGAAAATCGGCATCATCGGCCTGAACGGCTCGGGAAAGTCGACCCTGATGAAGATCATCGCCGGAATCGACAAGAACTTCGACGGCGAAGTGGTCTTCTCGCCGGGCTATACGGTGGGTTATCTCGAACAGGAACCCAGGCTCGACGACTCGAAGACGGTCCGCGAGGTCGTCGAGGAGGGCTGCGCGACGACCGTGGCGTTGCTGAAGGAGTACGAGGAGATCAACCAAAAGCTGTGCGAGCCGATGGACGACGACACGATGGCCAGGCTGATCGAACGTCAGGGCGAGCTGTACGAGAAGATCGACCAGTGCAACGGCTGGGAGCTGGACAGCGTGCTGGAGCGCGCGATGGACGCCCTGCGGTGTCCCGATCCCGACGAGCCGGTGAAACACCTTTCGGGCGGTGAGCGCCGCCGCGTGGCCCTGTGCCGCCTGCTGTTGCAGCAGCCCGACGTGCTGCTGCTCGACGAGCCTACGAACCACCTCGACGCCGAGTCGATCGACTGGCTCGAACAGCATCTCCAGCAATACAAGGGTACGGTGATCGCCGTGACCCACGACCGTTATTTTCTGGACAACGTCGCCGGGTGGATTCTCGAACTCGACCGCGGCGAGGGCATTCCGTGGAAGGGCAACTACTCGGGCTGGCTCGACCAGAAGACCACGCGCATGGCCATGGAGGAGAAGCAGGAGTCGAAGCGCCGCAAGACCCTCGAACGCGAGCTGGAGTGGGTGCGCATGTCGCCCTCGGGCCGCCACGCCAAGTCGAAGGCCCGTCTGTCGGCCTACGACAAGATGATGAACGAGGATACGAAACAGAAAGAGGAGAAGCTCGAAATCTTCATCCCCAACGGTCCGCGTCTGGGCGACGTGGTGATCGAGGCGCACGACGTTTCGAAAGCCTTCGGCGACCGCGTGCTGTACGAGGGGCTGGATTTCTCGCTGCCCCCTGCGGGCATCGTGGGCGTGATCGGCGCGAACGGCACGGGCAAGACCACCCTCTTCCGCATGATCATGGGCCTCGAAACTCCGACGAGCGGCTCGTTCCGCGTGGGTCCCACGGTGAAACTGGCCTATGTGGACCAGCAGCACAAGTCGATCGACCCCGAAAAGACGGTCTTCGAGGTGATCTCGGGCGGTCTGGACCTGATGACGCTGGGCAACCGGCAGGTCAACGCCCGCGCCTATGTCGCCCGTTTCAACTTCTCGGGCGCCGATCAGGAGAAGAAATGCGGCATGCTCTCGGGCGGCGAGCGCAATCGCCTGCACCTGGCCCTCGCCCTGAAGGAGGAGGGCAACGTGCTGCTGCTGGACGAACCGACCAACGACATCGACGTCAACACGCTGCGGGCGCTGGAGGAAGGTCTCGAAAATTTCGCCGGATGCGCCGTGGTCATTTCGCACGACCGCTGGTTCCTCGACCGTATCGCCACGCACATCCTCTCGTTCGAGGGCGACTCGAAGGTGGTCTTCTACGAAGGCTCCTACTCGGAGTATGAGGCGTGGAAGAAGGCCCAGGGCGGCGACACGCAGCCCCACCGGGTGAGGTACAAAAAACTGATCGCGGATTAGTTTTTTGTATCAATTGAAAATTAAGAATGAAAAATTAAAAATTGTTTTTGCCATGCAGAAACCTTCGATTCCCAAGGGCACGCGCGACTTCTCCCCCGCGGAGATGATGCGCCGCCAGTATATTTTCGACACGATCCGCCGGGTGTTCCGCGCCTACGGGTTCGCGCCGCTCGAAACCCCCTCGATGGAGAACCTCTCGACCCTGCTGGGCAAGTACGGCGACGAGGGCGACAAGCTCCTGTTCAAGATTCTCAATTCGGGCGACTACGCCGCCGGACTGTCGGACGAGGAGGTGCGCAGCGCGTCGAAAATCTGCGAAAAAGGACTTCGTTACGACCTTACGGTGCCTTTCGCGCGTTACGTCGTGCAGCATCAGGGCGAACTGACGTTCCCCTTCAAACGCTACCAGATTCAGCCCGTGTGGCGCGCCGACCGGCCGCAGAAAGGCCGCTACCGCGAATTCTACCAGTGCGACGTCGACGTGATCGGCACGCGCTCGCTGCTGTGCGAGGTCGAATTGGTCGAGATCGTCGAACGGGTGTTCAAGGCCCTCGGCATCCGCGTGGCGCTGAAGATGAACAACCGCAAGATCCTGTTCGGCATCGCCGAAGCCATCGGCCATGCCGACAAGATGATGGACATCACCATCGCCATCGACAAGCTGGAAAAGATCGGACTGGACAACGTGAAGGCCGAACTGATGGAGCGCGGCCTGGATCGGGAGGCGGTCGACAAACTTCAACCGATACTTGAGTTGAGCGGCGACAATGCGCAGAAGCTCAACCAGCTGAAAGAAGTGCTCGCTGTTTCGGAGACGGGCATGAAGGGCATCGAGGAGATGGAGACCGTATTCGGCTATGTCGGGCGGCTGGGCATCGACCTCACGGTGGAGCTGGACCTCTCGCTGGCACGCGGTTTGAACTACTACACCGGTGCGATCTTCGAGGTCAAGGCCCTCGATTTCGCCATCGGCTCGATCTGCGGCGGCGGCCGTTACGACGACCTGACGGGAATTTTCGGCATGCCCAATATGTCGGGCGTGGGCATTTCGTTCGGTGCGGACCGCATTTACGACGTGATGACGGGACTTTCGCTCTTCCCCGAGGAGGTCAACAGTTCGACCCGCGTGCTGTTCGTGAACCTCGGCGCGGAGGAGGAGGCCGCCGTGCTGCCGCTGCTGCGTCAACTGCGCGGGCGTGAAATCGCCGCCGAAATCTACCCCGAGGCGGGCAAGATGAAGAAGCAGATGGAGTACGCCAACCGCCGCGGCATCCCTTATGTGGTGATCGTGGGGTCGCAGGAGCTGGAGGCCGGGGCCGCAACCGTCAAGGACATGCGCACGGGTGAACAGCGGCAGGTTTCGTTAGACAAGCTGGCAACCGAAATCTGCAATTCATAATCGAGAATTCGGGATTGCAGGGTTGCAGGGTTGCGGAAGCCGACCTGCGGGCTTTTGCCGCAAAGTCGGATTGTGAATTGTGAATTGTGAATTTTGAATCGAATCATGCGCCGATTATTCGTCATACTCGCTACCCTCTCCGTCCTGCCCCTCGCGGCGCAGAACGAGGACGATGCGCGCCAGTTCCAGAAACTCGCGCAGGTTTTCCGTTATCTTTCGGGTCTTTACGTCGACGAGGTGGAGATGAAACCCGTCGTCGAGGGCGCCATCACGGGCATGCTCGAAGAGCTGGACCCCCACTCGGCCTACATCGGCGCCGAGGAGATGAAGGGCGTGCAGGAGAGTTTCGACGGGGAATTCAGCGGCATCGGCGTGGAGTTCAACGTCCTGCGCGACACGGTGATCGTGGTGAACACCATCGCCGGGGGACCAGCCGAACGGGTCGGCGTCAGGGCCAACGACCGCATCGTGCGCATTGATACGCTCGACGCCGTGGGGATGAGCCGCACGGACGTGCCCAAACACCTGCGGGGCAAGACCGGCACGAAGGTCGGAATCGACGTCGTGCGCCACGGCACGCCCGGACGGCTCCATTTCGTGATCGTCCGCGACAAAATCCCCCTGAACACCGTCGACGCCTCCTATCTGGCCGGCGAGGGCATCGGCTATATCAAGGTCAACCGCTTCGGCCGCACCACGATGGACGAATTCACCGAGGCCTACCGCAAGCTGGGACGGCCCGAAGGGCTGATCCTCGACCTGCGGGGCAATGGCGGCGGCCTGCTGGAGCAGGCGATCGGGATGGCGGGATTCTTCCTGCCGCGCGGCGCGGTGATCGTCTCGACCGAGGGGCGCGCCGTTCCGGCGTCGTCGTTCCGCGCCCAGACCAACGGCGAGGACCTCAAGGGACGTCTCGTGGTGCTGATCGACGAATCGTCGGCTTCGGCTTCGGAGATCGTCGCAGGGGCCGTGCAGGACTGGGACCGCGGCGTGGTCGTAGGCCGCCCGAGCTTCGGCAAGGGTCTCGTGCAGCGGCAGATCGGGCTTTCGGACGGTTCGGCCGTGCGCATCACCGTGGCCCGTTATCACACCCCTTCGGGCCGCGTCATCCAGCGTCCCTACGAGAAGGGGAAGCGCCGCGAGTACTACCTCGACCACCTGCGCCGTTATGACGATGCCGCGCGCGATTCGCTCGACGCGGCGGCCCCGGCCTACCGCACGCTCCGCACCGGACGCACGGTCTACGGCGGCGGAGGCATCCGTCCCGACATCCTCGTCGAGGCCGACACGGCGGGTTTCTCGAACTACTACGGCGAACTGATCCGCCGCGGCATCGTGGCCGATTTCGTGGGCGACTGGCTCGACGGTTCGCGCGACAGCCTCTCGCGCCGCTACGCCTCGTTCGAAGCCTTCGACGCCGGGTATACCCCCTCGGACGAGGTTCTCGAAAGACTCACGGCGCTCGGTGAAAGCCGCGGCGTGAAGTTCGACGCCGAAGGGTTCGCCGTCTCCGAGCCTCTCGTGCGCATGCAGCTCAAAGCCCTCGCGGCGCAGCGGCTGTTCGGCACGGGAGCCTATTTTCGGGTCATCAACCCCGCCGCAAGCCCCGCCTACGCCCGGGCCGTGGCGATTCTCGAAGATTGGGACAAATCGGGTCAGCCGGTTCTGGAGCCGTAAAATAGCCCTGCAAGTTTTTGGAAATTCACTTTTTTTTGCGTATATTCGTAGATACGAGCGTGCGCTGAAAAAGCTGAAACCAACCCAAAAACGAAACCCATGCTATCCCCAACCCATCTCCGTCGCGAAGGCGAGGATTACGAAGCCCAGATTCTTTCCAAAGCCGTAAAGGCGGGCCGCCGGACCTATTTTTTCGATGTCCGGGCCACGCGCGGCGACGACTATTTCCTGACCATCACCGAGAGCCGCAAAATCACGGCCCCCGACGGCACATCGAGTTACGACCGCCACAAGATATTCCTCTACAAGGAGGATTTTTCGAAATTCGCCGACGGACTGCACGAGGTCGTCGAGTTCATCCGCCGCAGCAAGGCATGCCCCGAGCCGGAGGAATAGCCCGTTCCGATCCGTTTCGGAGCGCGCGGAAATCGGGCGCCGGCCCGGTTCCGCCGTAAGATGCGCCGGAGTCCGGCGACAGCTCCCGGGAGGCGGCGGAGGCTTATCCGCATAGGATGTCCCCGGAACTGTCGGGGAGCGGGAGAAGGTCCGGCAGCGGTTGTTTGGGACGAATGTGCGCCCTGCACAGCGCGGCATTCCGAAAGGAACGGCGCCGACTGCGGGAAATCCCTCCGCGGCGGAGGCTTATCCGCACAGGATGTCCCCGGAACTGTCGGGGAGCGGGAGAAGGTCCGGCAGCGGTTGTTTGGGACGAATGTGCGCCCTGCGCAGCGCGGCATTCCGAAAGGAGCGGTGCCGACTGCGGGAAATCCCTCCGCGGCGGAGGCTTATCCGCACGGGATGTCCCCGGAACCTGCCGGGGAGCAGGAGAACGTCCGGCAGCGGCGGACGCAGGCGGGTGCGAAAAACGGCAGGCTCCCGAAAAATTGATGAAAACTTAATTTTCGGAACGCGGGCGTTCGTCTTTTATCCCCTATCTTTGGCTGCGCCGAAGATACTCCGTCTGAACAAAATCGCAAACAAGTTTGCTTTTGTATCCGGCTTATTCGTATCTTTGCGTTTAAAACCAAAATACGCAAACAAACCATGAATTTTTCCCGGTACATCGTACTTGCGCTCAAAGGGTGCGCCATGGGTATGGCCGACGTAGTTCCCGGCGTCTCGGGCGGTACGATCGCTTTCATTTCGGGTATCTACGAAGAACTGCTCGACTCGATCCGCAGCGTCAACGCCACGGCGCTCAAGCTGCTGCTGAAACTCCGCCTCGGCGAGTTCTGGCGCCATATCAACGGTAGTTTCCTGCTGCCCGTGCTGCTGGGCATCGCCATTGCGATCTTTTCGCTGGCTCGCCTGATGACCTATCTGCTGACCTACCATCCCATCGCCATCTGGTCGTTCTTCTTCGGGTTGATCATCGCCTCGGCGCTGCTCGTCGCCCGGCAAATCGGACGCTGGGACTGGCGGAGCCTCCTCGCGTTCGTCGCAGGGGCCGCCGCGGCCTGGTGGATCACCGTCGCCACGCCCGCAGAAACCCCCAACGACTGGTGGTTCGTGATGCTTTCGGGCGCCATCGCCATCTGCGCCATGATCCTGCCCGGCATCTCCGGGGCCTTCATCCTGCTGCTGCTGGGCAAATACCAATATATCATGCAGGCCGTGGGCGATCTGAACATTCCCGTCATCGTGATCTTCGTCGTCGGAGCCGCGGCGGGCATCATCTCCTTCTCGCACCTGCTGTCGTGGCTGCTCAAACACTGGCACGACGTCACGGTGGCCGTGCTGATGGGCTTCATGGTCGGCTCGCTCAACAAGGTCTGGCCGTGGAAGGAGACCGCCGAGACCTACCTCGACAGCCACGGCGTCGCACAGCCGCTCGTCCAGCACAACGTCGCTCCCGGGACCTTCGAACAGCTCACCGGCCAGCCATCGCAGCTTGTGCAGGCGGTTCTGCTCTGCGTCGTCGGATTTCTGGCCATCTACGGCATCGAACTGCTGGCGCGCATCATCGTCAAAAAAGAGGAGAAGTAACCCATGCGACGCTTCGGACTGATCGGACGCCCGCTGGGGCATTCGGCTTCGGCCGCCTACTTCACGGAAAAGTTCAACAGAGAGGGAGTAACCGACTGTGAATACTCGCTTTACGAACTCGGGTCGATCGGAGACCTGCCCGGTCTGCTGGAGCGTCTCCCGGAGCTTTGCGGGCTGAACGTCACGATTCCCTACAAGCGCGACGTAATGGCCTTTCTGGATTCGGTGTCGCCCGAGGCCGAGGCCATCGGGGCCGTCAACTGCATCCGCCGCACGGCGGACGGGCGTCTCGCGGGCCACAACACCGATGTCATCGGCCTCCGGGCCGCGCTGAACGAACTGCTGGGCGCGGCCCAGCCCGGGCAAGCCCTCGTGCTCGGCACGGGAGGCGCTTCGCAGGCCGTGCAGTATGCCCTTGCCGAACGCGACATCCCCTTTGCGCTGGTCTCGCGCGAAGCGGCGAAAGGCAACTACACCTACGACGATCTGCCGTGTGAGGCAGTGGAGTCCAGCCGGTTGATTGTCAACGCATCGCCCGTGGGGACCTACCCCAACGTCGATGCCGCGCCGCGTATCCCCTATGCCTATGTCACGCCGGAGCACTACCTGCTCGACCTGGTCTACAATCCGCCGCTGACGCAATTCCTCGACTACGGCCGTCAGCGCGGGGCGCATATTCTGAACGGGCGGACGATGTTTGTTGAGCAGGCCGAAGCCTCGTGGCGCATCTGGAATGCTTAAAGCGGGGCTTTAAATAAATCTTATAATGTTATGAAAAACCGCTTGTTGTCGATATTATTCGTTCTGCTTGCCGGAACGGGAGCGGTCTTCGCGCAGTCGGAGGTGACGCCTCCCGCATTCAACGGTGCGGTGATCAGGGTCTTTATGACGCGCATGGCCGCCACGGTCGAGAAGATTGCCATCGAGCAGCAGATTCCGGCGGACTCGATCTCTCCGGTCGTGGGCATCGTCCTGCAAATCGACAAGGCGGGAAACGTCGCGGAGTGGCGCTACATGGACAATACGCAGGAGGGCCGCGATCATGCGGAGTTCGCTCCGGCGACGGCGGCAACCCGCCGGGCGATGGAGAAGGCGTACGACCGTCTGGGCGGAACGTGGAGTCCCGCGACGCTGACCGACGGAAGTCCGGTTTCCTACACTTCGCGGATGACGATCCGCATTCCGGTCGAGAAGATCCGGAGGGCGCAGGACGCCGATCCGCTGCTCTTCATGGGGGAAAATCCGGACGAGAATTTCCACGCGTGGGCCAAAATGCGCATCCGCTACGACGGGCGTTTCACGGAGAAGGGCGTGGAGGGAGTGGTGCACGTGCGGTTCTACATCGAGCCGGACGGGCGCATCGCCATCGGCGAGGTCGTGCAGTCGCCCGACGAGCGGCTGACCAAAGAGGTGCTCCGCGTCATCCGCAGCAGCAAGGGCAAATGGACGCCCCGCAAGGTGCGCGGCGTGCCCCAGCGGACGGCCTACGAATACCGGGTCAACTACCACAACAACTGAACGAAAAGCTCCGCCGTGCAGCGGAGCTTTTTCATGGGGTTCTTATCGGTGGTGGAGCATCGCCTTCGCCTTCTCGTAGTCCTCTTCGCGGACGACAATCTGGGCGGGCATGGTCCCTATCGGGTAGATGGCCGACATGTATTCGTTGCGGATCGTCGACCAGATACCGGCGCTGTCGAGCATCGACTTGGCGATCTCGGCCTCTGTGATGGTGTTGTACTCCGCCAGTACAACCAACGTGTCGTCTTGCATAATTCTTCGGTTCTTGGTTCGGTGTTTAAAGTTAAGCATTTTATCGGTAAAATGCAATAGCCCTGCCATGAATTCTTCAATAAGAAAACATTATCTTCGTCCGGAACCGGAGAGGGGCCGCATCCCGGCAAAACAAGTCGTCCGGCATTTGATTATACCCCCGATTTATATTATCTTTGTCGTAGCAAAATTTTGACGCAATGCCCCAATTCGTACACCTTCACGTACATACGCAATATTCGATCCTCGACGGACAGGCCAGCGTCCAGCGGCTCGTGGACAAGGCCATGGCCGACGGACAGCCCGGCATCGCCGTGACGGACCACGGCGACATGTTCGGCATCAAGGAGTTCTACAACTACGTCCAGAAAGTCAAGGGCAAATGCAAGGACAAGGCCGCCGAGGCGGAGGCCCGCATCGCCGCCCTGCGCGACGGCACGGAGACCTGCGCCGACCCCGCTGCCGAGATCGCCAAATGCGAAAGACAACTGGAGGAGTGCCGGCGCAAACTCGCCTTCAAGCCCATCATCGGCTGCGAGGTCTACGTGGCGCGCCGCCGGCTCCACGACAAGGAGGGCAAGCCCGACCAGAGCGGCTACCACCTGATCCTGCTGGCCAAGAACCTCAAGGGATACCACAACCTCATCAAGATCGTCTCGAAGGCGTGGACCGAAGGTTTCTACATGCGTCCGCGAACCGACCGCACGGAGATCGAGAAATACCACGAGGGGCTGATCTGCTGTTCGGCCTGTCTGGCGGGCGAGGTTCCGCGCGCCATCACGGCCAACGACCTCGAAAAGGCCGAGGAGTCGATCCGATGGCACAAGAAGGTCTTCGGCGACGACTATTACCTCGAACTGCAACTCCACAAGGCCACCGTCGAGCGGGCCAACCACGAGGCCTATCCCATGCAGCTGCACGTGAACAAGCACCTGCGCGAACTGGCCGCGAAGCACAACGTCAGAATGGTCTGCACCAACGACGTGCACTTCGTGGACGAAGACAACGCCGAGGCGCACGACCGGCTGATCTGTCTCTCGACGGGCAAGGACCTCGACGACCCCAAGCGCATGCTCTACTCGAAGCAGGAGTGGCTCAAGACGACGGCCGAGATGGCCGCGATCTTCGGCCAGACCGACCCCGAGGCGATGTCGACGACCGTCGACATCTGCAACCAGATCGAGTGCTACTCGATCGACCATGCGCCGATCATGCCTAACTTCGAGATCCCCGAGGAGTTCGGAACCGAGGCCGAATACCGCGCCCGGCTCACGGAAAAGGACCTTTTCGATGAATTCACGCGCGACGAGAACGGCAACGTGGTGATGTCGGAGGAGGAGGGACTCAAGAAGATTCAGAAATTAGGAGGTTACGACAAACTCTACCGCATCAAGTTCGAGGCCGACTATCTGGCCAAGCTGACGATGGACGGTGCGCACAGGCGCTACGGCGAGCAGCTGACCGAAGAGCAGGAGGAACGGCTGAAATTCGAGCTGCACATTATGAAGACGATGGGTTTCCCGGGCTACTTCCTGATCGTGCAGGACTTCATACGCGCCGCGCGCGAGGAGCTGGACGTGTCGGTGGGTCCGGGCCGCGGATCGGCCGCCGGATCGGCCGTGGCCTACTGCCTCGGCATCACGCAGATCGACCCCATCGCCTACGACCTGCTGTTCGAGCGTTTCCTGAACCCCGACCGTATTTCGCTCCCCGATATTGACGTCGACTTCGACGACGACGGCCGCGGAAGGGTCCTGAACTGGGTGACGCAGAAATACGGCAAGGAGAAGGTGGCGCACATCATCACCTACGGCACGATGGCCACCAAACTGGCCATCAAGGACGTGGCGCGCGTGCAGAAACTGATGCTCTCGGAGTCGGACCGCCTCTGCAAACTCGTGCCGGACAAGATTCCCGACAAGAAGCTCAACCTGCAGAACGCCATCGACTACGTCCCCGAACTGAAAGCCGCCGAACAGTCGGACAACCCGATTCTGCGCGATACGATCCGTTACGCCAAGATGCTCGAAGGAAACGTCCGCAACACGGGCGTGCACGCCTGCGGCACGATCATCTGCCGCGACGACATCACGGACTGGGTCCCCGTCTCGACGGCCGACGACAAGGAGACCGGCGAGAAGATGCTCGTCACGCAGTACGAGGGTTCGGTGATCGAGGACACGGGACTGATCAAGATGGACTTCCTGGGGCTGAAGACCCTTTCGATCATCAAGGACGCCGTGGAGAACATCCGCCTGACCAAGGGCGTGAAGATCGACATCGACGACTTCACGATCATCAACGACCCCGCGACCTACCGCCTCTACGGCGAAGGCCGCACCGTCGGGACGTTCCAGTTCGAGTCCGCGGGCATGCAGAAGTACCTGCGCGAGCTGCAACCCTCGACCTTCGAGGACCTGATCGCGATGAACGCCCTCTACCGGCCCGGCCCGATGGACTACATCCCGGACTTCATCGCCCGCAAGCACGGCCGCAGCCCCATCGAGTACGACATCCCCGTGATGGAGAAGTATCTCAAGGACACCTACGGCATCACGGTCTACCAGGAGCAGGTCATGTTGCTGTCGCGTCTTCTGGCCAACTTCACCCGCGGCGAGTCGGACACGCTCCGCAAGGCCATGGGCAAGAAACTCAAGGACAAGCTGGACCACCTGAAACCCAAGTTCATCGAGGGCGGCAGGAAGAACGGACACGATCCGAAGGTGCTCGAAAAGATCTGGGGCGACTGGGAGAAATTCGCCTCCTACGCGTTCAACAAGTCGCACGCCACGTGCTACTCGTGGGTGGCTTACCAGACGGCCTACCTCAAGGCCAACTACCCTTCGGAGTACATGGCCGCCGTGTTGAGCCGAAACCTCACGAACATCGAGCAGCTGACGCTCTACATGAACGAGTGCAAGCGCATGGGCATCAGCGTCATGGGACCCGACATCAACGAGTCGATGCGGACCTTCTCGTCCAACGCCGCCGGGGACGTGCGCTTCGGCCTCGCGGCGGTGAAGGGCGTCGGTGCGGCGGCCGTGGAGAGCATCATCGCCGAACGCAAGGCCAACGGGCCTTTCAAGGACATATACGACTTCGTCGAGCGCGTGAACTACTCGCTCGTCAACCGCAAATGCCTCGAAAATCTGGCTTACGCCGGGGCGTTCGACTCGATCTCGGATTTCGCACGCTGCAAGTACTTCGGCGTCGACCTGCGCGATTCGAGCGGCATCACCTTCATCGAGCAGCTGATGCGCTACGGGCAGCGGTTCCAGACCGAGCAGAACAACGCCCAGCAGAGTCTGTTCGGCGGCGGCGAGCACGTGGACATCCAGCGCCCGGTGCTTCCGGCCTGCGCCGACTGGAGCCAGTTGGAAAAACTCACGAAGGAGCGCGAAATGGTGGGCCTTTACCTCTCGGCGCACCCGCTCGACGATTATAAAATCATTATCGACCACATGTGCAAGACCCAGCTTTCGGAACTGGAGAACCTCGACGCCCTCAAGGGGCAGGAGATCGCCGTGGCGGGCATGGTCGTGGGCGTGCAGAACCTGATGACCAAGACCGGCAAGCCGTGGGGCAAGTTCAAACTCGAGGACTACAACGGAGGCCACGAGTTCGCCCTCTTCGGCAAGGACTACGAGAACTTCCGCAAATACCTTTTCCCGGACTATTTCCTCTTCGTCCGGGGCCGCGTGCAGGCCAAGCCCTACAACGACAAGGAGCTGGAATTCAAGATCATTTCGATGGTTCAGTTGCAGGAGATGCGCGACACGATCAAGGAGATGATCGTGCAGCTGCCGATCGAGGAGGTGACCGAAGCGTTCATTCACGACCTGACGGAGAGGGTCCGCGAGTCGAAGGGCGACACGCTGCTGCGCCTGAACGTCTACGACCGCGGAGCGCAGGTCTCGCTGCGCCTCTTCTCGAAAAGCCACAAGGTGAGCCTCTCGCAATCTCTGGTCGGATATTTGGACGACAACAGCATCCACTACTCAATCGCATAAGCATACTTTAATTGATAATCAACAAAAAACTCAAAGCTATGGCATTGGCAATCAACAAAGACAATTTCGAAGCGCTGGTCGCAGGCGATCAGCCGGTGGTCATCGACTTCTGGGCCGAATGGTGCGGTCCCTGCCGCACGATGTCGCCCATCGTGGACGAACTGGCTGCGGAATACGAAGGCAAGGTCGTCATCGGCAAGTGCGACGTCGAGGAGAACGACGACATCACGATGAAGTACGGCGTGAGGAACATCCCGACGATCGTCTTCCTCAAGGGCGGCGAGCTGGTCGACAAGCAGGTCGGCGCATGCCCGAAGGATGCCCTGAAGGCCAAGATCGAGAAGCTTCTCTGATGCTGCGCGCCATCGACTTCCACGGGCTGAAAGGCGTGGAGTTCTCCAAGGGGGAGTATACGGCGCTGCTGATTCCGGAGATGGGGGCCAACCTCGTGCGGCTGGCCAACACCCGGCTGGGCGCGGAGATTCTGCGCACGCCCGGACCCGGGGAGATCGAGACGTTCCGGAGCCGTCCGCAGGTCTTCGGGCTTCCGATCCTGTTCCCGCCCAACCGCATCGCCGACGGCCGTTACGTCTTCGAGGGACGCACGTACCAGTATCCCATCACCATCGAGAGGGAACGGAACTACCACCACGGCGTCCTCAAGAGCGAGGCGTTCCTGGTGTCGAAGGCCCGCGAGACGGACAGGGAGGTGATGATCGAATGCCGTTACTACGCCAATGCGGGGAACGATGCCGTTTACCGCGATTTCCCGCACGAGTTCAAGTGCAAGATCACCTACCGGCTCACGGCCGAAGGGTTGGAGCAGGAGGTGGTGTTCTTCAACCGCAGCGAGACCCGCATGCCCCTGGGCGTGGGTTTTCACACCCCGCTGACGATTCCCTTTGCGGGCGGGATCGACGCCGACTACGTGATGCGCCTGGCTGTCGGGGAAGAGGTCGAACTCGATGGCCGCAACCTCCCGACGGGACGCAGGCTGCCGCTGTCGGAGCAATTTTCCAAATTGCGCCGCGAAGGGCTTCAGGTCACCGGCTGCGGGCCGATCGAGGCGGGTTTTACGCTGCGCGAGATCGACGTGGACGGCAAACCGTTCCGCGGCGCGCTGGTCGAGCACCTGCGCACGGGCGTGAGAACCTGCTACGAGGTCGACGAGCAGACGACCTACTGGACGCTGTGGAACAACGGAGGGCAAGTGCCCTACTGCTGTCCCGAGCCGCAGACATGGACCACGAACGCCCCCAACGCCGCCGATCCCGCGGCCGAAGGGTTTCGGGCCATTGACCCGGGCGAGTCGTGGCGCACGACTTTCCGCCTGTATGCGAAATAGTGGTAAAAAAAGAGGATCGACCGGCGATCCTCTTTTTTGTCTCAAAACCTCTCGTGGAAGACCGTCGCGGAGAGCGGTTTGCGCAGCGTGTCGTGGCGGTTGGGATCGGCCGCCGGGCCGTCGCCGTAGCCGATCAGCAGGATGTTCACGGGTTCGACGTTCGCCGGAAGGGCGAACTCCTCGCGCACGGCTTCGGGTTTGAACATGCAGATCCACAGCGTGTCGAGGTTCAGCGACGCGGCGGCAAGCATCATGTGGTCGGTGACGATCGACGCGTCGATGTCCGAAATGTTCTTGCCGTCGTACTTACGGGTCCACGCCTCGGAGGTGTCGGCGCAGACGATGACGGCCGTCGGGGCGCCGAAATCGCGCGTGCAGCGCGCAAGGCGTTCCATGCCCTCCTTCGACTGCACGACCACCAGCCGCTGGGGCTGGCGGTTGGCGCCCGTGGGGGCCACGCGGCCCGCTTCGAGGATCAGCTCCAGTTTCTCCGGCTCCACTTGCCTGGAGAGGTATTTGCGGCAGGCGTACCGCTTTTTCGCCAGTTTCAGAAAATCCATTTGCAAAGGTTTTAATTATATAAAGGTACGGACAGGCCGGGCGATTCGAAATCTCCCGACCGGTAAAAAGGGCCGTTACGCCTCCAAAGGTATAAAAATTCGCGCCGTTATACAACCGGGCGCTCCGTTTTGGCAGGTCCGGCTGACAGAATGGCAGAAAAAAAGTACTGGCACACCGTTTGTTGCAGGAAGGGCAGGAAATCAAATACAACAACAACGATAGCACTATGAAAAACGGAAAAATCGGAGTTACGACGGAGAACATTTTCCCCGTCATCAAGAAATTCCTCTACTCGGACCATGAAATTTTCCTGCGCGAGCTGATTTCGAACGCCGTGGACGCCACCCAGAAGCTGAAAACCCTCTCGTCGATCGGCGAGGCCAAGGGCGATCTGGGCGACGTGACGATCCGCGTCGCCGCCGACAAGGAGAAGAAAACGCTCACCGTGACCGACCGCGGCGTCGGCATGACGGCCGAGGAGGTGGACAAATACATCAACCAGATCGCCTTCTCGGGCGCCGAGGAGTTCATGGAGAAGTATAAGAACCAGGCCATTATCGGACATTTCGGACTGGGATTCTACTCGGCATTCATGGTGTCGGACAAGGTCGAGATTTTCACGAAATCCTATAAAGAGGGTTCTAAAACCGTACATTGGAGCTGCACCGGGTCGCCCGAGTTCGAGATGGAGGAGACTGACGAGGCACGCGACCGCGGCACGACCATCGTGCTGCACCTCTCGGAGGATTCGCTCGAATACGCCGAGGATGCGCAGGTCGAGGCCCTGCTGAAGAAGTACTGCCGCTTCCTGCCCGTGCCCATCGCCTTCGGCAAGGTCAAGGAGTGGAAGGACGGCAAATACGTCGACACCGACAAGGACAACATCATCAACAACGTCGAGCCGCTGTGGACCCGCAAGCCCGCCGACATCACCGAGGAGCAGTACAAGGAGTTCTACCGCGAACTCTACCCGATGAGCGACGAGCCGCTGTTCTCGATCCACCTCAATATCGACTATCCGTTCCACCTGACGGGCATCCTCTACTTCCCGAAGATTCACAACAACTTCGAGATCCAGAAGAACAAGATCCAGCTCTATTCGAACCAGGTCTATGTGACGGATCAGGTCGAGGGCATCGTGCCGGAGTACCTGACGCTGCTGCACGGCGTGATCGACTCGCCGGACATTCCGCTCAACGTATCGCGCAGCTACCTGCAAAGCGACGCCAACGTGAAGAAGATTTCGAGCTACATCACCCGCAAGGTCGCAGACCGCTTGCAGGAGTTGTTCTCGACCATGCGTTCAGACTACGAGGCGAAGTGGGACGACCTGAAAATCTTCATCCAGTACGGCATCCTCACCGACGAGAAGTTCGCCGAGAAGGCCGCCGGGATCATGCTCTGGAAGAACGTCGAAGGCAAATATTTCACCCCCAAGGAGTATGCGGAGAAGGTGAAGGAGAACCAGACCGACAAGAACAAGACGGAGGTGTTCCTCTATGTGGACGATCCCGTGGAGAAGCACACGTTCCTCGAAGCGGCCAAAGGCAAGGGGTACGACGTGCTGGTGATGGACGGCCAGCTGGACAGCCACTACATCAACTGGTACGAGTCGAAGAACAAGGAGTCGCGTTTCGTGCGCGTCGACAGCGACGTGGTCGACAAGCTGATCCAGAAGGAGGAGAATGTCAAGATGTCGCTCACCGAGGGCCAGCAGGAGGTGCTGACGCCCGTTTTCGAGAGCCAGATGCCCAAGGACGACAAGATTCACTACAATATCTCGTTCGAGGCCATGTCGCCCGACGAGGCTCCGGTGGTGATCACGCAGAACGAGTTCATGCGCCGCATGAAGGAGATGGCCCAGACGGGCGGCGGGGGCATGAGCCAGTTCTACGGACAGATGCCCGACAACTTCACCATCGCGGTCAACGCCAACCACCCCATCGTCATCGACATCCTCGCCGACGTGGAGAAGTCCTACGGCGACAAACTGAAGTCGATCACCAAGAAGATCGACGCCGCGGTGGCCGAGGAGAAGCGTTTCGACGAGGTCGTGAAGGGCAAGAAGGAGGAGGAACTTTCGTCCGAGGAGAAATCCACGCGCGAGGAGCTGTCGAAGAAGATCGTCACCCTGCGCGACGAGCGCAACCAGCGTCTGCGCGAGATCGGCGGCGAAAACCGCCTCGTCAAGCAGATCATCGACCTGGCGCTGCTGACCAACGGCATGCTCAAGGGCAAGAACCTGACGGATTTCATCCAGCGTTCGATTTCGCTGATCGGAAAATAGTTTTTGAAGGGTTTGCAGAGAAGGGGCCGCACTTTCGGAGTGCGGTCCCTTTTCCGTTCCGGGCCATCCAACCGCTTTTTGCGGAAACAGTTGCAAAAACAGCAAAAAAAGACTACATTTGTTTGTCACTACAAACCCAACCAACCTGCTATGAGAAATCTCCTGTTCCTAATCGCAGCGGCGCTCGGTGCGCTGCTGCCGTCCTGCACCCCGGCTAACCGGGTCGTGGAAAACCCGCTGATCGCCACGGCCAACACCCAGACGCTCGACATCGTGAAAGTCGAATTGAGCGACACGGCGACCGTGCTCCACATGAACGCCTACTACCGGCCCAAAAACTGGATCGTCATTTCTTCGGACAGCTATCTGCAAATCCCCGCCCGGAGATTCATGCTCACCGGGGCCGAAGGCATAACGCCCGACTCGCTGTTCTGGATGCCCGATTCGGGCCGTGCGTCGTTCATGCTGCGGTTCCCTCCCCTGCCCCGCGGAACAAAGTCGTTCGACTTCATCGAATCGGACTGCGACGACTGTTTCAAACTCTACGGCGTGGACCTGACGGGCAAAACGGAGTACCCCGAATTTCCCGAGGGGCTGCCCCGGGAGCTGCGCAAGGCCCCGAAGGACGGTCCGGTGCCCGATCCGATCTTCGCCGTCGGCGAAACGAGGGTCAACATCCACCTGTTAGGATTCCGCGAAGGGATGTACAAGGACATGACGCTTTATATCAATTCGATGCTGACCGGTCACGAGCGCAAAGACGCTCCCATCGACCCCGAGACGGGCGTTGCGACCTTTAAATTCGGGCAATACGGCCCGTCGCTGATCTATGGCAATCCGGCCGGTCCCGGCTCGATGCACCTGAATTTCTGGACGGCTCCCGGGGAAACCGCGGATATTTACGTTGACCTCACAGAGAAGGGCAAATCCATCGTCCAGCGCCGCGGCAAGGAACGAAAAGCCTCACACGACCGTAAGCTGTATGCGACGGGAACCTATGCCGACCTGAATATGCTGTACGACATGAGGGCCGAAAAACAGATCGGGTTCGATTTCTATACGGGCAAATTCGCGGATTACCGGATGACGGCGGACGAATATGCGCAGATGATCGTATCCAAATACAAAATGCTGACCGACAGCGTCGCCCGCAGCGGCATGTCGGAGATGATGAAGGAACTGAACCTGCTCTCGCTCAAGCAGGAGGCTCTCTGTGTCATGGTAACGTGCAGCAGTCTTCTCGAACACAACTACCGCTCGGTAAACAATCTTTGGGACCGCAATGCAAAGATCGACTACAAATTTGCCACACTGGAGCCGAAACATTATGCCGCTGTCTGCGGATTGTTCGACATCAATGACCCGAAACTGCTGATGGGCGAGTTCGAACCCGACTACCGGACAGCCATCAGCTACTCGGCTTTCGACTGGGCGGATATTATCCATGCAGAGAACGGTCTTGTCGTAGATCTGCGCAAAGCCGTTCCGATGGCCGCGAAAGCCGCGAACTGCGAACTCACCGAGGCTGACCTCGCCTCGCTCCGTTCGCTGAAGAATCCGTTCTACGCCGAGGCGTGCGAGGCTATTCAGGCCAGGGTACGCAGGGAGCTGGCGGCGCTGGAAGGCAAGGTGAAGATCGAAGAGACGCCCGACGTGGCCCCCGACAAGCTTTTCGACGCCATCGTCGCGCCCTGCAAGGGCAAGGTCGTGCTGGTCGATTTCTGGAACACCTGGTGCGGACCCTGCCAGGCGGCGATCAAGGCCAACGAGCCGCTGAAAACCGGGGAACTGAAATCGGACGACATCGTGTGGATTTACCTTGCCAACGAGACCTCGCCGCTGGTGACCTACAAGACCCAGATCGGCAAAATCGCCGGCAAGCATTACCGGCTGAACGAGGAGCAATGGAAATATCTGTGCGAAAAGTTCAAAGTCGACGGCATCCCCTCCTACGTGCTCGTCGACCGGGACGGCAACAGCAAACTGCGCAACGACCTGCGCAACCACGACAAGCTGAAAAAGACGCTCAAAAAGATGATCGAATAACGGAAACGGCCGCCCTGCGAGGGGCGGCCGTTTTGTCTGCGTCAAGGACGGGCGGCACGGAATCCCGAGGGTCCGGGACTTCACAGGCGCGGCGTCTACGCCTTGCGCCGTTCGATTTCGCTGATATTTTCAATTTTCTTCTTCCGGAGGAAACCGTAGACCCCGTCGAGGTGCTCGGTGACGCGGCCGTGGGAGAATTCGTAGATTTTGGATGTCAGCCCGTCGAGAAAATCGCGGTCGTGGGAGACGACGATCAGCGTGCCGTCGAAAGCCATCAGGGCCTCTTTGAGAATCTCCTTGGTCTTCAGGTCGAGGTGGTTGGTCGGCTCGTCGAGGATCAGCAGGTTGACTGGTTCCAGCAACAGCTTGATCATCGCCAGACGCGTCCGTTCGCCGCCCGACAACACCTTTACGAGTTTCTCGCTGGCCTCCTTGCCGAACATGAAGGCCCCCAAAATGTCGCGGATACGGGTCCGGATGTCGCCCACGGCAATGTCGTCGACGGTCTTGAAGACGGTGATCGACTCGTCGAGCCCCGACGCCTCGTTCTGCGCGAAGTAACCGATCCGGACGTTATGGCCGATCCGGATCTCGCCCTCGAAGTCGATCTGCCCCATGATGGCCTTGACCATCGTCGACTTGCCCTCGCCGTTGCGCCCCACGAAAGCCACCTTGTCGCCGCGCCCGATGGTGATCGACACGTCGCTGAACACCCGGTGGTCGCCGTACGCCTTGCCCAGTTCGGAGGTGATGACCGGATAGGAACCCGAACGCGGGGCGGGCGGAAAGCGCAGGTTCAGCGCCGATCGGTCCTCCTCGTCCACCTCGATGAGTTCCAGTTTTTCGAGCATCCGCACGCGCGACTGCACCTGATTGGTCTTCGAATAGGTCCCCTTGAAACGCTCGATGAACTCGCGGGTCTCGGCGATCATCTTCTGCTGGTTGTCGTAGGCCGCCTGCTGCTGCTCGCGACGCTCCCTGCGGAGTTCGAGGTAATGGGAGTAGTTGACCTTGTAGTCGTAGATGCGTCCGCGGGCGATCTCGATGGTGCGCGTGGTGATGTGGTCCACGAAAGCCTTGTCGTGGGAAATGACCATTACGGCCTTGGCGTTGTTCATCAGGAAATCCTCCAGCCACTCGATCGACTCGATGTCGAGGTGGTTCGTCGGCTCGTCCAAGAGCAGCAGGTCGGGTTTCTGCAACAGCAGCTTGGCCAGCTCGATGCGCATGCGCCAGCCGCCCGAGAATTCGGAGGTCTGGCGCGTGAAGTCGCTCCGTTCGAAGCCCAGCCCCAGCAGAATGCGCTCCACGTCTTCCTGGTAGTTGGTGAGGTCCACGGCATAGAACTTCTCGGAGATGGCCGTGACCTCCTCGATCAGCCGCATGTACGACTCGCTTTCGTAGTCGGTGCGGGTCGTGAGCTGCTCGTTGAGCGCCGCGATCCGCCGCTCGATTTCGAACAGGTGTTCGAAGGCCCGCGACGCCTCCTCGACGAGCGTGCGCCCGTCCTCCACCTGAAGGTGCTGGGGCAGATACCCCACTTTCCCGCCTTCGCCCACGGTCACGCGCCCCCGCGTGGCCGAACGCACTCCGGCGATGATCTTCAGCAGGGTCGATTTGCCCGCTCCGTTTTTGCCCATCAGGGCGATCCGGTCCTTGTCGCCGATCGTGAAGGAGATGTCTTTGAAAAGCGTCGTGCCGCTGAACTCTACGGTGAGGCCGTCTATTGAAATCATAAGTTGTCGCAAATTGAGCCGCAAAGGTACGAATAAGCGATGGCAATGTCAAATTTACTTGAACATTGCCGAGCGGGAGTATCCAAAGGTACGAAACGTCGGGTGCAGAAGCGAACGCCGGTTTGCTTCCGCCCCGACGGAGCGGTTCCGGAATCGTACTGCGGGGAGGGACTTTCCGGGCGATGAAAATGCCGTCACGGCGCAGAAAAAGCCGCTTCGCAGGGCGAAGCGGCATGAATCGGACCCGAAACGGGGCGTCTTATTCGGTCCAGCGGCTGCGGATCAGCTCCAGGAACCATTCCGGACAGCGGCACGGACGCCGCGAATCGCTGTGGATGAAGCCCAGCTGGGTCATGCCCGTATTGAGCAGGTCGCCCCGCTCGTTGTAGATTTCGTAGAAGAAATTGATGCGTGTCGAGGGCATTTCCCGGAGGATGATGCGCACGGTCAGCAGTTCGTCGAAATAGGCCGGCTTGCGGTATTTCGACTGCACTTCGAGGATCGGCATCATGATGCCCCGCCGTTCGACCTCGGCGAACGACATGCCCAGCGCGCGCAGGAACTCGCTGCGGGCGGCTTCGTAGTAGCAGATGTAATTCGAATGGTGGCAAATGGCCATCTGGTCGGTGTGCTTGTACCACACGCGTATCTGACAATCGTGACTTAACATGTTTTTTTTATTTTTCGGTTTGCAGGGAATATCCAAGTAACAATTCGGCCTCTGCGGTTTTCCCCTCATCCAGCAGCCGGCGGATCACGGTCGAACTGACATGCTCGCCGTCGACCCTGCACGGACCCACCTTCACGACGCGGAGCCGTCCCGACGCCGCGAGCGTGTCGCAGTCGATCCGGTCGTGGCCGAAACGGTGGTTGTAGCCCGCGACGAGCGTTTCGGCGCCGACCTTTCCGATCAGGTAATCGTCCGCGAACTCCTCTCCGGACAAGGCGCTGAACGCCCTGTCGAAGGGAATGACGATCACGTTATCCACCCCCAGCTCTTCCAGCAGGGCCGTTTTCTCGTCGAGCGTCGTCAGCAGCCGCAGCCCTTCGGCCTTTCCCAGCGTGATGCGCGGGTGCGGCTCGAAGGTCAGCACAATGCTTTCGCCGCCGTTGGCGCGGGCCTCGGCGATCAGCCGCCCGATCAGGGCGCGGTGGCCCAGGTGCACGCCGTCGTACGACCCGACGGTGACCGCCGGGCGGACGAAGTGCGGAAGTGCGTCGAAACCGTGAAATACCCTCATCTCTCTCTCCCTCTCCGGCACACGGTTACGAATTGCTCCCGTCGCTCTCCTTAACGAAGTAGGCGACTTTTTCGAGCAGCGTGGTGATGTCGTAATTCTCGACGATGATCCCCTGCGGGAAGTTCAGCGGCGTGGAGGTGAAATTCAGCACCCCCCGTATGCCGGCATTGATGATCGGCAGCACGAGATTCGGAGCCACCTTCGTCGGCGAGGAGACGATGACGATCGAGATGTCCTTGTCCTCGACCACCTCCTCGAAGGAGTCCATATGGTAGCACGGGATGCCGTCGATCGTCTTGCCGACCTTTTCGGGGTCGACGTCGAACGCCGCGGTGATCTTCAGCTTGAGCCCCTTGCCGTTGAAATATTTGGTGATGGCCTGGCCCAGATGGCCCATGCCCAGCACGGCGATGTTCATGGGCGAGGGGCTGTCGAGGATGCGGCTGATGTACTCGATCAGCACCTGCACGTCATAGCCCTTCTTCGTGTCGCTCGAGAAGCCGATCAGCATCAGGTCGCGGCGCACCTGCACGGCCGTGATGCCGTGGATGCCGGCCAGTACGTGCGAAAAGATATGCGTGATGCCCTGCCGATGGCTGGCGAGCAGCGTGCGGCGGTACTCGCTCAATCGCTCGATGGTTTTCTCGGGAATCGTATTCGTCAAAGTTGCCATGGCTCTGTCATTCGATGGTTATGGTGAAGTCGCTGTTGTAGTTGACCCGCGTCCAGTTGCGGTTGACGTGGTTCTCGCGGCCTTCGTTCTGCCCGAACCGATAGGTCGTCTGCAACGGCGTGTAGCGGCGGTCTTCGAGGTCGTACTCGATGTCGCCGTACATGGCCGGGGCGAAGATCATCGCCGTGTCGTAGCCCCGGTAGGAAAAGAGGGTCGGCAGCGCGCCGAACGAACGGATGTAGGCGTCGTCGAACGCCCGCACGGTCTCCGAGTCGCGTTTGGCGTGGTAGGTCGAGAAGAAGATCACGCGGTTCTTGAAGAACATCGCGCGGTCGACGGTGTTGTAGCGGTTCCAGCGGGTGTTGCCCAGCACCACGAAGCGGGGCGCCGTGCGGCCGCGGCTCGTAAGGCTCGTATCGGCCGAGGCCAGAGCCGCGAGAATGCGGTCGATGTCCACCTCGTTGTCGGAGAGGATGATGAAAACGTTGTCGTCCGTATTCTCCAGCAGCGGCGTGAGGTCGCTCGGGCTGTCGGCCGAGCGGGCCGTGGGATGCTCGTATTTATAGGTATAGCGGCGGTACTCCGAATCGCCCAGCAGCGCGAGCATCTCGCGCTCGAACTCCTTGTCGGCAGACTCGGTGCAGATCAGCGTCACGCGCTTGTCGCCGTTCACCAGATCGCCCGCCTTCTCGTACTTGCGCGAAGGGTCGGGCGCGAGCTGGAACAGCACGTCGCTGTTCATCCCCTCGATATTGGCCAGCGGCGACACCACGGGAATCTTTTTCTCCTCGGCGAAGCGGATCACCGGATACAGCCCCTCCTCGTAGACGGGGCCGACGATCAGGTCGGCTTTCCGGAAGGCGTCGCTTTCGACGATTTCGCGGATGCGCGCCGTGTCGCGGGCCGTGTTGTAGAGGTCCACGTTCACCGAACGTCCGTATTTGAGCTTCACGCTGTCCAGCCCCAGCAGAAAACCCTGATAGAACTCCAGGTAGTTGCCGTTAGGCTCGCCGCCCGTGGCGAGGGGCAGCAGCAGCGCCACGTCGAGCGGGTCGCCGGCCCGGAGCGCCCGGAAGTCGATCTGCACGACCTGCTGCCCGGTCTCCGGCACGCTGTCCTGCCGTTGGAGGCTGTCGGCGCCCTCCGGAATCTGTCCGGCCTCGGGCGCAGGAATCTTGACCATGGCCCCGGCCTTGAGGTCCGCGGGTTTCAGCCCGCCGTTGAGCGCGCTGAACTCCGCCTCGGTGATCCCGAAGCGGCGCGAGAGCGAATAGAACGTCTCGCCCGGATGGACGATGTGGTAGGCCGTGCCTTCCTCGGCCACGCTGTTCAGCGACTGCCGGTACTCCTCCCACTGCTCCTTCGTGCCGGCCTCGTCCTCCGAACCGATCTGTTTCCTGCGGATCAGGATGCGTTCGCCGAGGCGCATGTGCAGCGGGTCAAGGTTCGGGTTGTCCTCCAGAAGGGTTTTCACCGGAATCTCGTACTGCCGCGAAATGGCGTAGAGCGTCTCGCCCTTCGACACGAAATGGAAGTCGAAGGTCTTGCGCAGCTTCTTGTCCGACTTGGGTTCGGGAACGTCGGCCACGAAGAGGATCTTGATGTTCTCGGCGGTTTTCAGGCCGCGGACGATCGAGGGGTTGTTTTCAAGAATCACCTTCTCGCCCACCCCGTAGGTTTTCGAAAGCCCGTAGAGCGTCTCGCCCGCCTGCACCGTGTGGATGTAGTATTTCGCACCGTTGATGTAGACGATCGTTGCGGACTTCCCCGCCGCAACGGCGCAGAAAGCCCACACGATCATCAGAGCTGCGGCACAGAGTCGTTTCATCGTCATTTCATTTTATCGCGCATCCGGATTTCGGTGATGACCTTCTTGGTGTAGAGCGGGAAATCGCCGTTCATCATCCAGGCGTAGTAGCTCGGCTCGATGCGGAACACCTCGGCCACCGAACGGCCCTTGTACTTGCCGAACCCGAAGACCTCCTCGCCCTTCTCGTTGTAGAGGATGCGCCCGGCGTAGTCGGCCGATTCGGCGCGGCACGAGTATTCGGCCAGCTTGTCGATGTCGTTCTCCAGATCGTCGTAACGGTCCAGCTGGGCCTTCAGCACCTCGTAGGTGGCCTTCGTGTCGGCCTCGGCCGAGTGGGCCTCCTCCAGGTCCTTGTCGCAGTAGAACTTGTAGGCCGCGACCAGCGTGCGCTGCTCCTTCTTGTGGAAGATGTTCTGCACGTCGATGAACTTGCGGCGCTTGAAGTCCACGTCCACGCCGGCGCGCAGGAACTCCTCGACCAGCACCGGCAGGTCGAAGCGGTTCGAGTTGAAGCCGCCGAAGTCGCAGCCGCGGATGAACTGTTCGAGCGACCGCGCGACCTGCGCGAACGTCGGGCAGTCCCTCACGTCGTCGTCCGTGATGCCGTGTATGGCCGAGGCCTCCTCGGGGATATGCATCCCGGGATTGAGCCGCCGGGTTTTGGTGATCTCCTCGCCGTCGGGCATGACCTTGACCATCGAGATCTCCACGATGCGGTCCCGGGCGGTGTCCACGCCGGTGGTTTCGAGGTCGAAGAAGATGATCGGTCGTTTGAGGTTCAGCTTCATCTGAGGGCCGTTATGCGTTGATCATCATCGGCATCAGCAGCATGAGCGTCGCGCTCGGCTGCTTGTCGTCGTAAACGGGTTTGAAGACGCCGGCGCGGGTCGAGTCGGCCAGTTCCACCACCACCGTCGGGGTATCCATGTTCGAGAGGATCTCGACGAGGAACGTCGACTTGAAGCCGATCGAAATGGGCTGCCCGTCGTAGCTGCACGAGATCGTCTCGTTGGCCGACACCGAGAAGTCGATGTCCTGCGCCGTGAGGGTGATCCGGTTGTCGGCGATGTCCATGCGGATCAGGTTCGTCGTGGGGTTCGAGCAGACGGCCACGCGCTTGATGCCGTTGACCAGCTCGATGCGGTCCACCAGCACCTTGTTGGGGTTGTTGGACGGAATCACGGCGTTGTAGTTCGGGTAGTTGCCCTCGATCAGGCGGCAGACGAGCGTGTGGCTCTTGAGTTTGAACAGGGCGTTCTTCGAATCGAACGCCATTTCGATCGCGTCGTCCTCCTTCAGCAGCACCGACTTGAGCAGGTTGGCGGGCTTCTTCGGGAGGATGAACGACGCCGTCACCTCGTTTTCGGTCTCGGCCTCGTACTTCACGAGTTTGTGCGCATCGGTTCCCACGAACGTCAGCGCGTCGGGCGCCAGATTGATATAGATGCCGTTCATCACGGGGCGCAGTTCGTCGTCCGCCGTGGCGAAAATCGTCTTGTTGATGCCGTTCACGAGGGTGTCGACGTCGAGGCGCAGCTCCTTTTTCTCGGCGTTCAGCTGCGGCACGGCGGGATAGCTGACGGCGCTGGCTCCGGGAATCGAGAGCGATCCGCTCTTCCAGTTGATCTTGATCTCCCAGTTCTTGTCGTTGACCTCGATGGTCAGCGGCAGTTCGGGGAACTCCTTCAGCGAGTCGAGCATCAGTTTGGCCGGCGCGGCGATCGTACCTTCGCTCTCGACGCTGTCCACCTCGATCTGCCCGACGAGCGTCGTCTCAAGGTCCGACGTGGTGACTTGCAGCGTGTTGCCGTTGAGTTCCAAGAGGAAGTAGTCCAGGATGGGCAGCGTGTTCTTATTGCTGATGACCTTGCCGGTGGTAGCCAGAAGCGAAAGCAGGGCCGAGCTTGATACGGAAAATTTCATACGTTGTTTCTGTTTTGTCTGTTTATGGTTTCTTACTCTAAAATTGCCAGTTTGTCGAGGGCCGTTTCGATCATCTTCCGCACGAACGGCTTGTAGTCGGTGTTCACGTCCTGCGCGATGCGCTGGGCGATGATCGTGCAGATCGTGGCGGCGCGGTGACCCATCAGGGCGGCCAGCCCCGCGAGCGCCGAACCCTCCATCTCGAAGTTGGTGATGCGGCGGCCTTCGTAGCCGAACGACTCGATCTTCTCGTTCAGCCGGGCGTCGTGCGGTTCGAGCCGCACCCAGCGGCCCTGCGGGGCGTAGAATCCCGGAGCGGCGATGGTGATGCCCTCGCGCGTGACGTCGCTGAAATGCTCGAACAGGGTCTTGTCGGCGTCGACGAAATAGGGGCGCGGCATCTTCTCGTACCAGCCCGTGTGCTTCACGAACGCCTCTTCGAGCGCCAGGTCGCAGACCGCGTCGCGGCCCTTGTAGTAGCTCAACAGGCCGTCGAAGCCGCACGAAGTGCGCGAGAAGACGAATTCACCGACCTTGATGTCGGGCTGAATGGCGCCCGAAGTGCCCAGCCGCACCAGCGTGAGCCGTTTTTTTCCGGCCTTCTCCTGCCGCGTGGCGAAATCGACGTTGGCCAGCGCGTCCAGCTCCGTGACGCAGATGTCGATGTTGCCGATGCCGATGCCGGTCGAGAGGACCGTCATGCGTTTTCCTTTATAGCTGCCCGTCACGGTCTTGAACTCGCGGTTCGAAACCTCGCACTCCTTCGTGTCGAAAAATCCGGCTACGAGGGCCACGCGGCCGGGGTCGCCGACCAGGATCACCGTGTCGGCCAGCTGCCCGGGATGCAGGTGCAGGTGAAAAATCGAACCGTCGTCGTTGATAATCAATTCGGAAGCGGGAATGGTTCTCATAATTGTCGTTTTTTAATTTCCATAATTGGCATAAAAGTAATATATTTACCTCGAATATCAAAACTTCGAAGCGAATTTTTCATAAATATAAGTATCCGTAAAACCGAATAAAACATGACACTCATCAAATCCATTTCGGGCATCCGCGGCACGATCGGCGGACCCGCGGGCGAGAACCTGACGCCTCCCGACGTCGTCAAATTCACCACGGCCTACGTGCGCCTGATCGCCCGCCGCAATCCGGGCAAAAAACTTACCATAGTCGTAGGACGTGACGCCCGTATTTCGGGCGAAATGGTCTCGAACCTCGTGGAAGGGACCCTGCTGGCCTGCGGCGCGGACGTCGTCAACGTCGGGCTGTGCACCACCCCCGGGACCGAGATGGCCGTGATCGGCAAGAAGGCCGACGGCGGCATCATCATCACCGCCTCGCACAACCCCCGCCAGTGGAACGCCCTGAAACTGCTGAACTCCGACGGCGAGTTTCTCAACGACGCCGAGGGCAAGCAGGTGCTGGCCATGTCCGAGGAGGAGGATTACGACTACCCCGCGATCGACGCCATCGGCCATGTGCTGTCGCGCGAGGATTTCAACGACGAGCATATCCGCCGCGTGCTGGCGCTGCCGCTGGTCGACGTCGAAGCGGTGCGCAAACGCCGTTTCAAGGTCGTCGTCGACGCCGTGAACTCGGTGGGCGGCATCGTGATGCCGAAACTGCTGCGCGAACTGGGCTGCGAGGTCGTGGAGCTGAACTGCGAACCCACGGGCGAATTCGCCCACAACCCCGAACCGCTGCCGCAGAACCTCACGGAAATCTCGGAGGTCATCGTGCGCGAGAAAGCCGACCTGGGCATCGTCGTCGACCCGGACGTCGACCGGCTGGCGTTCGTCTCGGAGGACGGCTCGATGTTCGTCGAGGAGTACACGCTGGTGGCCGTCGCGGACTACATTCTTTCCGAAAAGCCCGGCAACACGGTTTCGAACCTCTCCTCGTCGCGCGCGCTGCGCGACGTCACGGAGCGTCATGGCGGCAAGTACTACGCCTCGGCGGTCGGCGAGGTCAATGTCGTGGCGAAGATGAAGGAGGTCGGCGCGGTGATCGGCGGCGAAGGCAACGGCGGAGTGATCTACCCCGAGCTGCACTACGGCCGCGACGCGCTGGTGGGCACGGCGCTCTTTTTAACGTGGCTGGCGAAGAAAGGCATGACGATGACCCGGCTGCGCGCCACCTACCCTTCGTACTACGCCTCGAAGAACAAAATCGAGCTGACGCCCGCCATCGACGTAGATAAAGTGCTGCGTGAGGTGAAGGGGCGTTATGCCGGTGAAAACGTGAACGATATAGACGGCGTGAAGATCGACTTCGCGGAAAACTGGGTGCACCTGCGCAAGTCGAACACCGAGCCGATCATCCGCGTCTACACCGAGGCGAAGTCGATGGACGAGGCCGACGCGCTGGCGCAGCGGTTCATTGCCGAAATCAAGGAGATCTGCAACATTTAAGAGCATGAAAGAGAGTTTATTGATCCTCGCCGCAGCCCTCGTGATGGTCTCCTGCGGCGGAAATGCGCAGCAGAAGGCGGCGACAGCCGGGACGCAGCAGACAACGGCAGCGGCTCCCGACATGCACAATGCCGAGACCTCGCTCGACTATCTGGGCGTCTACAAGGGCACGCTGCCTGCGGCCGACTGCCCGGGAATCGAGACGACGCTGACGCTCGCGCCCGACGGTTCCTATGCCCTGCATCTGAAATACATCGACCGCGACTCGGAATTCGACGAGAAGGGCGCTTTCACCGTTAAGGAGAACCTGCTGACGCTGACGCCCTCGGAGGGCGGACAGCCCCAATACTACAAGGTCGAGGAGAACCGCCTGCGCCGCCTCGACGCCGAAAAACAACCTGTGACCGGCGCGCTGGCGGACAATTACACACTGCAAAAAACCACCGAATAAATGAATAAAGCAAAGGTTTATATAAAGGAGAATAAAGAACGGTTTATCAGCGAGTTGCTCGACCTGCTGCGTATCCCGTCGATCAGCGCGCAGTCCGAGCGCAAGCCCGATATGCAGCGTTGCGCCGAGTTTCTCGCGGCGGCGCTCGTGAAGGCCGGGGCCGACCGCGCCGACGTGCTGCCCACGGAGGGCAATCCGGTGGTTTACGCCGAGAAGACCGTCGATCCCGGGGCTAAAACGGTGCTGGTCTACGGCCACTACGACGTGATGCCCGTGGACCCGCGCGACGAGTGGCGCACGGAACCTTTCGAGCCGGTCATCCGCGACGGCCGCATCTGGGGCCGCGGCGCCGACGACGACAAGGGACAGCTGTGGATGCACGCCAAGGCGTTCGAGGCGATGTGCGCCACCGATTCGCTGCCCTGCAACGTGAAATTCATGCTCGAAGGCGAGGAGGAGATCGGTTCGCCGAGCCTCTATGGCTTCTGCGAGCAGAACAAGGAGCTGCTCAAGGCCGATATTATATTGGTGTCGGACACGTCGATGATCTCGATGCAGACGCCGTCGATCACCTGCGGACTGCGCGGACTGGCCTACATGGAGGTCGAGGTGACGGGACCGGACAAGGACCTGCATTCGGGGCTGTTCGGCGGTGCGGTGGCCAACCCGGCCAACGTGCTGGCGCGGCTGGTGGCGGGACTCGTCGATGAGAACGGCCGCGTGACGATCCCCGGCTTCTACGACGACGTGCGGGAGCTGACGCCCGCCGAGCGCGAGGCGTTCAACAAGGCGCCGTTCAGCCTCGAGGATTACAAGAAGTCGCTGAAAATCGGCGACGTGGAGGGCGAAGCGGGTTACACGACGCTGGAACGCACCGGCGTGCGCCCGTCGCTCGACGTCAACGGCATCTGGGGAGGCTACACGGGCGAGGGGACCAAGACGGTCATTCCGTCGAAGGCTTCGGCCAAGATTTCGATGCGCCTCGTGCCGAATCAGGACTACCGCAAGATC
Source organism: Alistipes sp. AF14-19 (assembly GCF_003461645.1). Classification (NCBI taxonomy): domain Bacteria; kingdom Pseudomonadati; phylum Bacteroidota; class Bacteroidia; order Bacteroidales; family Rikenellaceae; genus Alistipes; species Alistipes sp. AF14-19. The sequence continues at coordinate 98,775 of NZ_QTXM01000002.1, read as the reverse complement.
TCGGAGCTGTTCGAGAAACATTTCCGCGCCATCGCGCCCGAGAGCGTGAAGGTCGTGGTGAAATCGCTCCACGGCGGCATGCCCTACGTCGCGCCGACCGACATGCCGGCCTACAAGGCGGCCGAGAAGGCCGTCGAGGCGACTTTCGGCAAAAAGCCCCTGCCCTTCTACTCGGGCGGTTCGATCCCCATTATCAGCGGATTCGAGTCCATCCTGGGCATCAAATCGCTGCTGATCGGCTTCGGTCTGGCCGAGGACGCCATCCACTCGCCCAACGAAAGCTACGGACTCGAGCAGTTCGACAAGGGCGTGGAGACCATTCCGCTGTTCTACAAGTATTTCGCCGAATCCGAATAGCATGTACGACGAACTGCTGAAATTCGCCGTGCAGCTGGCGAAGGCCGCGGGCGGAATACAACTCGCCTACTTCCGGGGCGACAGGCTGTCGATCGAGACCAAATCCAACGTCTACGACGTGGTGACGCGCGCCGACAGGGAGAGCGAGGAACTGATTGCCGGCATGATCGCGGAGCGTTATCCCGACCATGCCATTCTGGGCGAGGAGGGCGGCTGCCGGGGCAACGCCGCGAGCGACTGGCGCTGGGTCGTCGACCCGCTCGACGGCACGACCAATTACAGTCAGGGACTTCCGCTGTTCACGGTTTCGATAGCCCTCCAGTACAGGGGCGAAACCATCGTGGGGGTCGTCTACGCACCCTACCTGAACGAGCTGTTCACGGCGACGAAGGGCGGCGGGGCATATCTGCAATACGCTTCGCGGGAGCCGGAACGCATCCGCGTCGGGGAGAAACAGACGCTCGCCACCTCGGTCATCGCCTCGGGATTCCCCTACGACAAGGACGTGAATCCGGACAACAACAGCGACAACGTCGCACGGATCATCCCCTACGTGCGGGATGTCCGGCGGCTGGGTTCTGCGGCCTACGACATCAGCTGCGTCGCCGCCGGACTGCTGGACGGCTACTGGGAACTGGCGCTGCACGAATGGGACGTCTGCGCCGCCGAACTGATCCTCGCCGAGGCCGGGGGCGTCGTCTGCGACCTGCGCCGCGACCGGGGCATCTCGATCGTCGCGGGCAACGGCGCGATCGTGAAGGAAATCTTGAAGTACGTGCGGTAAATTCACCGAAAACCAAATCGTTGCAAACGTTGCAGCCTATTCTGAATGAGGGCGGGAGTAAATTCCCGCCCTTACACATGTGTGTTTATTAAAATTTTTTCTTATTTTTGACCCGAACAAAAAAACAGAACAACATGTGCGGAATAGTCGGATATGTCGGGCGGCGCGACGCGTGCCCGATTCTGATAAAGGGGCTTCACCGCCTCGAATACAGGGGATACGACAGTGCGGGCGTCGCGCTGGTCAACCCGGACGGGCGTCTCAACGTATTCAAATGCAAGGGCAAGGTCTCCGATCTGGAGCATTTCCTCGACGGAAAGGACCTCGGCGGCAACATCGGCATCGCCCACACCCGCTGGGCCACGCACGGGGTTCCGAACGACGCCAACGCCCATCCCCACTACTCCGAATCGGAGAACATAGCCCTGATACACAACGGCATCATCGAGAACTACCGCGTGCTGAAGGACGCCCTCGAACAGAACGGATACACCTTCCGCAGCAGCACCGACTCCGAGGTGTTGGTGAATCTGATCGAATACGTCCGGGCGACCAGCGGCTGCTCGCTGCCCGAAGCCGTGCGGCAGGCCCTCCGGCAGGTGATCGGCGCCTACGCCATCGCCGTCGTCGAGAAGGGCAACCACGACCGGATCGTCGCCGCGCGGCAGAGCAGCCCGATGGTCGTGGGCGTGGGCGACGGGGAGTTCTTCCTCTCGTCCGACGCCGCGTCGATCATCGAATACACCGAGGATTTCGTCTACGTGGGCGACGGCGAAATCGCCGTGATCGACCGCAACGCCCCGCTGAAAATCGTCACGCTGGACAACCACGACGCGAAGATCGACATCAAGAAACTCCAGCTGTCGATCTCGCAGCTGGAAAAGGGCGGCTATCCCCATTTCATGCTCAAGGAGATTTACGAGCAGCCCCGGACCATCGTCGACTGCATCCGCGGACGCATCAACCCCGACACCTGCGAGGTGAAACTTTCGGGCGTGATCGACCACCGCGACAGGTTCGTGAACGCCCGGCGCATCATTTTCGTGGCGTGCGGCACGTCGTGGCACGCCTCGCTGATCGGCGAACACCTCGTGGAGTCGATCTGCCGCATTCCCGTCGAGGTGGAGTACGCCTCGGAGTTCCGCTACCGCAACCCCATCATCCGCGAGGACGACATCGTCGTGGCCGTGTCGCAGTCGGGCGAGACGGCCGACACGCTGGCCGCCGTCGAACTGGCCCGCAAGGCCGGGGCGTTCGTCTTCGGCATCTGCAACGTCGTCGGCTCGTCGATCGCCCGGGCCACGGATTCGGGGGCCTATATCCACGTGGGGCCCGAGATCGGCGTCGCCTCGACGAAGGCTTTCACCGGGCAGGTGACCGTGATGGCCATGCTGGCGCTGGCCGTGGGCCGCGAGAGAGGAACCGTCACGGAGGCGTATTACAACGAGGTTTCGGCGGCGCTGCTGCACCTGCCCGAGACGATGGAAGAGGTGCTGAAAGTCGCCCCGCAGGTCGCCGACCTGGCGAAAATATTCACCTATGCGCACAACTTCATCTACCTCGGCCGCGGGTACAACTACCCCACGGCGCTCGAAGGCGCGCTGAAACTCAAGGAGATTTCGTACATCCACGCCGAAGGTTACCCCGCGGCCGAGATGAAGCACGGCCCCATTGCGCTGATCGACGCCGAGATGCCCACCGTGGCCATCGCCACGCCGGACCACACCTACGAAAAAACGGCCTCGAACATCGAGGAGATCAAGGCCCGCGGCGGCAAGATCATCGCCGTCATTGCCCGCGGCGACGAACAGGTGCGCCGCTCGGCCGACTTCGTGATCGAGGTCCCGGTGATCGCCGAGTGCCTGATGCCCATCGTGGTATCGGTCCCGCTGCAACTGCTGGCCTACTACATCGCCGTCTACAAGGGCCGCAATGTCGACCAGCCCCGCAACCTCGCCAAGTCGGTGACGGTGGAGTGATCACGCGCCGCACGGCAAACGAAAATCCGCAGCTTCCCGGGGGAGGCTGCGGATTTTTCATCTGCGGCGGACGCCTAATGCCCGTAGTTGGCGTCGATGTAGTCGGAAATCCCGAAATCCTTCGGAACTGCGGGCGCATCGAGCGGCGTGATGCGGACGTCGGTCACCAGCCGCTGCCGTTTGAAGACCAGCTTTTCGAGAAACGAGTCGATCTCGCCGCGGTTCTCGGTCATCGGCCGCCACGCCATCGAATGATTGGTCTCGGCGACGGAGTAGAACGCGTGCGGCACCCTGCGCCGCGCGAGGTCGTCGGCAATGCTCTTCGAGCCGAACAGCCAGACCCCGTCGACACCGATCGCGCCGTAGGGCACATTGCGGTCGGCGTCGCCGTGGAAAAGCAGCATCGGCGCGGGATCGCGCGCCCAGCGCAGGCTGTCCTGCGTATCGCAAACGGCTCCCGCAAAGGCGATTACCCCGGCGTAGCTAAAGTTCTGCGTGAACTTCCCGGCGGTCAGCGGATGCCCGTTGCAAAGCCAGTACTCGCCCATCAGCACCGTGATGGCCCCGGCGCTCGACCCGCACGTCACGATCCGCGAAGGATCGACGTCCGGCATGTGCCGGCAGATATAGGCCGTGGCGTCGTAGAGGTCCTCCGTCGCCATCGAAAGCGTCATGTCCAACGCCTGCGTGAAATGCTCCTCGTCGAGCAGGCCGGCCTGTCTGGCCCGCTTCATCCCCAGCCGGTAGTCGATCGACACGACGACGAACCCCTTGCGGGCATAGTAGTCGAAGAAGGGGCGGAAACGCCGGTTGTCCCGCGTTCCGGTCATAAAGCCGCCGCCGAAAAGGAACATCAGGCAGGGTTTCGCCCGGCTGTCGGGCGAGAGGAGCGCATAACGGTCCAGCCGCAGCGTGTCGGCATCCCGCACGGCATAGACGAAGGTCTCTTTTTCGATCTTCCGCGGCGTCGCATCGTCGTTCTGCGCCCCGGCCGGCGTCCACAGAAACAGTGCAGCGATCAGAAACAGACGTCTCATGTCACTGCATCTCTTCGTGGGCGTAGCGGATCGCCCGGTTCAGAATGGCGATGAACGGCTGCGTGCGGCGGAACTGCTCGACGGTGCGTTCCAGCAGATCGGGTGCGAGCAGGAACTCCTCGGCGATGGGCTGTTCGAGGTAGAAATCCTTCAGCTTCAGCATCTCGGCATAGGGGCTGTCGGCCGGGAATCCCGTCGGGACCCGCTTGAGCCTGTTGCCGCTGCACAGCCGGAACCCTTTGGCCTTCCGGATCGCCGCCTCGATCTGCGCGCCGTTGTCGAGCACCTCCTCGCGGATCGACCGCAGCACCGTCGGCTCGATGCACACGGCGCCCGCCGAAAGCAGGTTGCAGCACACCAGCGAGTCGCAGCAGGGTTCGATGTGGAAATAGTATCCCGCGAAACCCGACTTCTTGCCCTTCGGCGCAATGTAAGCCCCGATATAGGTCTTGTAGGGCGACTTGTCGGGCGAGAAACGCGTGTCGCGGGCGATCCGGTAGGTGCAGTCCTGCGGACGCAGGCCGCGCACCTCGGGGTCGAACGACGCGATGCCCCCGATCAGCTGTCCGGTGAAATCGGCGAACCGTCCCTTCACACGGGTCCATTCGGCGCGGTGGGCGTCGAACCATTCCCGGGTGTTGTCGTCGTGCAGCCGGCGGAAGAAGTCGATGACCTCCTTCATCTTACCACGCGAAAAGCGGATAGTCGGCCATCAGCGCGTTCACGTCCTTGCGCACGGCGGCGATGTTCGCTTCGTTCTCCGGGTCGTGCAGCACGCGGTCGATCAGCCCGACGATGTAGTCCATCTTGTCCTCCTTCAGGCCGCGCGTGGTGATGGCCGGGGTTCCGAAGCGCAGGCCCGAGGTCTGGAACGGCGACCGGCTGTCGAACGGAACCATGTTCTTGTTGGTGGTGATGTCGGCGGCCACGAGGCACTTCTCGGCCAGCTTGCCCGTCAGCTCGGGGAACTTCGTGCGCAGGTCGACGAGCATCAGGTGGTTGTCCGTGCCGCCCGAGACGATCTTGTAGCCGCGCTCGACGAAGGCGGCGGCCATGGCTGCGGCGTTCTTCTGCACCTGCGTCTGATACTCCTTGTAGGCGGGTTCCAACGCTTCGCCGAAGGCTACGGCCTTGGCGGCGATGACGTGCTCCAGCGGACCGCCCTGGATGCCCGGGAAGACGGCCGAATTGAGGATCTGCGACATCATCTTCACGACGCCCTTCGGCGTGGTCTGGCCCCAGGGGTTCTCGAAGTCCTTGCCCATCAGGATGATGCCGCCGCGCGGGCCGCGCAGGGTCTTGTGGGTCGTCGAGGTGACGATATGCGCGTATTTCACGGGGTTCTCCAGCAGCCCCGCGGCGATCAGACCGGCCGTGTGGGCCATGTCCACCATCAGCAGCGCGCCCACCTTGTCGGCGATCTCGCGCATGCGTTTGTAATCCCACTCGCGCGAGTAGGCCGAGGCGCCGCCGACGATCAGTTTCGGCTTGCACTCCAGGGCCTTGCGCTCCATGGCGTCGTAGTCGATCACGCCCGTGGCCTCGTCGAGCTGATAGCCCACGGCCTTGAAATATTTACCCGACATGTTGACCGGCGAACCGTGCGAGAGGTGTCCTCCGTGTGCAAGGTCCAGTCCCATGAACGTATCGCCCGGCTGCATGCAGGCGAAGAAAACGGCCATGTTGGCCTGTGCGCCCGAATGGGGCTGCACGTTGGCGTACTCCGCGCCGTAGAGACGGCAGATGCGCTCGATGGCCAGCGTCTCGACCTTGTCCACGACCTCGCAGCCGCCGTAGTAGCGCGCTCCGGGATAGCCTTCGGCGTATTTGTTGGTCAAGACCGAACCCATGGCCTCCATCACCTGGTCGCTGACGAAGTTCTCCGAAGCGATCAGTTCGATGCCATGCATCTGGCGGTTGCGCTCGGCGGCAATCAAATCGAAAATCTGGGAATCTCTTTTCATATCGTTATAAGGATTTTGGAATGCTGTTTACGGTCGGTAAAGATAAGCAAAAATGCCGAAATTCGCTCCGCGGGCAGGCGATTAAGATATTTTTCCTATATTTGCGAATAAAAATTGGCAGATATTGCCTTAAAAATATAAAAGAATTATGAAATTACTGGATGGAAAAGTGGCCGTTGTGACCGGCGCCGCACGCGGCATCGGCAAGGCCATCGCACTCGAATTCGCCAAAGAGGGCGCCAACGTGGCGTTCACCGACCTTGCGATCGACGAGAACGGCAAGGCTACCGAAGCCGAAATCGCCGCGCTGGGCGTGAAAGCCAAGGGCTATGCCTCGAACGCAGCCAACTTCGAAGAGACGCACGCGGTCATCGACCAGATCATAAAGGATTTCGGCCGTATCGACATCCTTGTGAACAACGCCGGAATCACCAAGGACGGCCTGATGATGCGCATGTCCGAGGCCCAGTGGGATGCCGTGCTGACGGTCAACCTCAAGTCGGCGTTCAACTTCATCCACGCCGTCGTGCCGGTCATGGCGCGCCAGAAAAGCGGCTCGATCATCAACATGTCGTCGGTGGTGGGCGTCAGCGGCAACGCCGGCCAGTGCAACTACTCGGCCTCGAAAGCCGGCATGATCGGCCTTGCGAAGTCGATCGCCAAGGAGATGGGTCCGCGCGGCATTCGCGCCAACGCCATCGCCCCGGGCTTCATTATGACCGAGATGACCGACAAACTGCCCGACGAGGTGAAGGAGGGCTGGTACAAGCAGATTCCGCTGCGCCGCGGCGGCACGCCGGAGGATGTCGCCAAGGTGGCGCTGTTCCTCGCGTCGGACCTTTCGTCGTATGTCAGCGGGCAGGTCATCCACTGCTGCGGAGCGATGAACTGTTAGGAAACGACAGACAACGAGAACGTTGCGGAAAACGATGCAGTCAAGGCGTCGTCTGAAAATGAAAGCGCCCGCCAGGTTCACCTGGAAGGGCGCTTTTGTTTTCGGACAATATTCCGTCGAAATTTTTCTTTTCGAGGCCGAAGCGCCGCCAACAATCACGGCACGAAAGCGCAGCGTGTGCCGTAATTGCCTGAACAGCCTGCGCAACTTGCATCTTTTTTGCTGCCCTCCGGCGTCGCAACGACGCTTCCGGCAGACCGGAAGGTTTCTGCGGACCGGATTTGCTTCCGTCCCGCATTTTACTATCTTTGCAACATGAAACGACTCGTAACCTTGCTCGCGGCACTGGCCGCGCTCCAGACATACGCCCAGAGAATCGAGGCGACGCTTCCCAGCCCCGACGCCAAGTCGCTGGGCATGGGCGGCGTGATGATGACCACCCTTTCCGGTTCGCACGCCATCTACAACAACTCCGCGACGGCCATCTTCTCGCACACGCCGTCGCAGGTCTCCTCCTCCTATTACGGACAGCGGAGCTTCGACTATTACGCCGTGTCGGGATTCTGCCGGTTCGACAACATCAACCTCGTGCAGGCCGGCTGGCGGCAGTTCCTCCGCGAACACGGCAACAACGACATGGCCGTCGACCTGGGTTATGCGCGCCGCATCGGCGACCGGTGGGCCGTCGGCATCGTCGGCCGCTACATGCACCTCAAACGCCCCGACATCTCAGCCGACGCGCTGGCCGTGGATTTGAGCGCCGCGTGGCAGCGGCCGCTGGAGAACGTCGGCAGCTACTCGACGCTGCGCGCAGGCGCCAAGCTGGGCAATCTGGGCGGGTATCTCCGCGATACGGAATACACCCTGCCGATGGATTTCACCGTGGGCGCGGCCCTCGACACGTTCCTCACCGATGCGCACGAAATCACGGTCGGAACTGACCTGGGCTACTATTTCTCGCCCTCCGCGGTCCGCGGTTTCCAGATGTCGCTGGGCGTCGAGTACAACCTGATGCAGCTCGTGCAGCTGCGCACCGGCTACCACTACGGCGAACGGCGCGACTACTACCCGAGCTACTGGACCGTCGGCGCGGGACTGCGCATCCTCCACCTGCGGCTCGATTTCGCCTACCTCTTCGCCAAGAAGCACTCGCTGCTGCGCAACACATACAGCATCAGTTTCGGGTTGGATTTCTGACGTAAAACCGGCAAGCCCGACACGCTCGGGGTTCATCCCGGGCCGAACCTCCGACTCCACACCGGGCCGCGGCGTCATTCATTCCGACAATCCCTCCGGGTCTCCCTCGTCAAAGGGAGACTTTTCATTTTCCGTTTTCGGAGAGATATTCCAGAATCCCCTCGCAGCCGTCTTCCAGCATGTCGAGCACCAGTTCGAAGCCCTCGTGGCCCTCGTAGTAGGGATCGGGCACGTAGGTGCGGTCGGGATGGCGGCGGCAGAACTCCGCCATGCGGAAAATCTTCCGCGCAGCCTCGCGCGAGGGAGCCAGCCGGTTGAGCGACTCGTAGTTCATGTCGTCCATCGCCACGATCATGTCGAAGCGGTCGAAATCCTCCTCCCGGACCTGCCGCGAACGGTGCGTCAGCGCATAGCCGCGGCGCGAGGCCGCGCTGCGCATGCGCGGATCGGGCAGTTCGCCGCGGTGTCCCCCGTAGGTTCCCGCGGAGTCGATCCCGAACGTCCCGGACAGGCCGCGTCGCTCCACGATGCGGCGCATGATGCCCTCGGCGGCCGGAGAACGGCAGATATTGCCGAGGCAGACAAACAATATTCTCGTTTTCATATGGTTGAAATTTCAGATGCTTTCCGGACCGACGCCCCGCAAGGAGCCGGAAAAAGGGCGGTTCATGGCCTGCCGTCATTGTCCGTTCCGGCAAATGCAGCCCGTCAGATGGTCGTTGACGAACCCCGAGGCCTGCAAATGGGCGTAACAAATCGTGGGGCCGAAAAATTTGAAGCCCCGTTTTTTCATGTCCCGGCTCATGGCGTCGGATTCGGGTGACGACGCCGGAATCTCGTTCAGGGAGCGGAAATGGTTGGTGATCGGCTTTCCGCCGGGAAAGAACGACAGCGTGTAGTCCCTGAAACTGCCGAACTCCTCCTGCACGGCGAGGAACAGCCGCGCATTCGTGATGGTCGCTTTGATTTTCAGCCGGTTTTTCACGATGCCGTCGAAGTGCATCAGCCGTTCGACATCGTCATCGGTCATCCGCGCCACCTTCCCGGCGTCGAAATTGCAAAAGGCCTTGCGGTAGCCCTCCCGCTTCCGGAGAATCGTTATCCAGCTCAACCCGGCCTGGGCGCTCTCCAGCACGAGGAATTCGAACAGCTTCCCGTCGTCGGTCACCGGTCTTCCCCACTCCTCGTCGTGGTATTTCACATACAGCCCGTCGGTTCCGCACCAACCGCAGCGTCCGTCTATCATATCCTGCATCGTCGTCCCGTTTGGAATACACCGCCAAAGGTAGCAAAAAGTCGGATGGATGCAAAATCGGGCCGCCCCGGTCGGCAAAACCTTCCGACCTGTGAAAAATGTCGTCACGGCGCCGGGGGCGGCGGAACTTCCGGAACGCGAATTGCAGGGAGCCGGGGCATGGGAAAACGAATTTCAGACTGGATCGGACAATACAGGTGCATGGACTGGGCGGTGCTCTACCTGCGGCTGTTCACGGGGGCTTCGATGCTGTTTCACAACATCGGCAAAATACAGAACTACAACGAGATAATCAGTTCATATCCATCGCCGCTTTACATCAATCCGCCGGCCGTGTTCGTCATCGTGACGGTCGCCGAGGCGCTGCTGGCCGTGCTGATCATCATGGGTCTCTGGGTGCGGATGTCGGCCCTCGTCATGTCGCTGGGCATCCTCCTGATGTTCGCCTGGGGCGGATTCGGAGCCGGAGAGCCGGAATTCGCGTGGCTCGGGATCTACGTATTCCTGATCGTTTCGGGCGGCGGACTGTACGCCTTCGACGCGGCTCTGCTCCCGTCCGACCGAAAAAAATGACCAATCGAACAATAATATGCACCCCCGCAATCTCCATTTTCGGAGAAATATTGTAACTTTGCCACGATTTGTTTTCATTAAAAACCAACAAAATCAGAACGTAATGAAGATGAAAGTGATTGCAATGCTGGCCGCCTTCGCGCTGACCGCATCGGCCGTTCAGGCGCAGGAGCTGCCCCGCAAAGTGCAGAACGTCGAGGTGCTCGATCTGGACGGCAAGCCGGTCAAACTCCCCTATTTCGGCGAAAAGAACCTGATGATATTCTACGTGGACCCCGACCGGCACAAGCAGAACGAGGATTTCACCATCGAACTGGAGCAGAACCACCGCGCCGAAAGCGACAATATCCACGGCTTCGGCGTGATGAACCTCAAGGACGCCCCGATGGTCCCCAACGGCATGGCCCGCAACATGGCCAAGAAACGCACGGCCAAGAACGGCGCCACGGTCCTCGCCGACCAGAACCGCATTTTAAGCACGGCGTGGGCGCTGGGCGACTGCAACAACCAGTTCGTGCTGATGATCGTATCGAAGGAGGGGGAACTGGTGTTCCTGCGCAAGGGCGAGCTTTCCGACGCCGACAAGGAGGCCTTCTACGAAACCATCGAAAAGTACAAATAGGCCCGGATGCTGCGCCGCCCCGCCGTTCTGCTCCTCATAAGCGCAGGCATGCACCTCACGGCGCATGCCCAGGAGACCGCCATCCGCTCCTCCGACGGCGACTCGCTCCGCTACTCCTACACCCCGCTGCCGCCGCAGGCTCCCGAAAAGAGACCCTTTCTGCGGCGCGTCGTCGATTATTTCGGGGAGTCGACCACCGACAAGACCTTCGAGAAAAAGATAGATTTCACCTTCGCCGGAGGTCCCAGCTACTCGAAGAACACGAGTTTCGGCATCGGGCTGCTGGCTGCGGGACTCTACCGCCTCGACCGCACGGACTCGATCACGGCGCCGTCGGACGTCTCGATCTTCGGCAACGTCTCGGTGTCGGGCTTCTATGCGCTGGGCGTGACGGGAAACAACATTTTCTCGCACAACAAACGCCGCATAAACTATACGGTGATGTTCGCCTCGGCGCCCCGCAGTTTCTGGGGAATCGGTTACGACGCCGGGCGGTACAATCCCGAGAGCACCTACTCCGAAAAGCGTTATCTGGTCGAAGGGCGCTACCTGCACGAGTTCCTGCCCCACGCCTACATCGGAGGACTGGTGAGCTTCGAGCATGTGCGGGGGCTGAAATTTTCAGACCCGGCCTACCTCGCAGGGCAGAAACAGCGCTATACGGCCACGGGCGTCGGCGCAATTCTGGAATACGACTCGCGGGACTTCATCCCCAGCCCGTTCCGGGGCGTCTACGTGAGTTTTCAGGAGACGCTGTTCCCCAAGGGGCTGGGCAACTGCGGCAAGACGCTGTGGCGCACGACCTTCACGGCCGACGCTTACGGGCAGATCTGGAAGGGCGGCGTTCTGGCTGCGGATCTGTATGCCGTATTCAACTCCGACGGCACTCCGTGGCCGATGCTCGCCCGCATGGGCGGAGGCCAGCGGATGCGCGGCTACTACCAGGGCCGCTATACGGACAACGACATGATCACCGTGCAGGTCGAACTGCGCCAGCGCATCTGGAGGCGGATCGGATGCGCGGTATGGGGCGGCGCGGGCAACGTTTTCCCCTCGCTGTCGCGATTCGACTGGTCGCAGACGCTGCCCAACTACGGCGCAGGACTCCGGTGGGAACTGAAAAAACGGGTGAACGTGCGCCTCGACTACGGATTCGGCAAGAAAACCAGCGGTTTCCTGCTGAACATCAACGAGGCTTTTTAAGAGAATTTGTATGAATGCCGATCTGAATAACGCGAATAAGACGAACCGCCGGAGGACGGTCAAGACCCGCAGCCGCTTCACGACGCTGCTGACCGTCTATTTCTTCGTGGCGCTGATCATCCCCAACTGCGTGCTGGCCAATACGGAGCCTTACTCGGTGTGGACCGTCGAGGCGCTGATCCTCATGCCGCTGGGATTCTACATGATGTGGAGCGTGGCGCTGCGGCGTTCGGGCGTGATGATCTGGCTGGCCTTCCCGTTCATCTTCTTCTGCGCCTTCCAGATCGTGCTGCTGTACCTGTTCGGCAACTCGATCATCGCCACGGACATGTTCACGAACCTGCTGACGACCAATCCGGGCGAGGCGGGCGAACTGCTGGGCAACATCTATCCGTCGGTGGTTCTGGTCTGCGTCATCTACCTGCCGCTGCTGTGGCTCGCGGCCCGCGAGATCGGACACAAACGCTACATCACGCGCACGGCGCGCATGAACATCGGTCTGACCGGGGCGGCGCTCTTCGCCGTGGGCCTGCTGGCCCTGTGGCCCGCCTACCACGTCAGCGAGGAGCGGCACGTGCTGCGCGACGAGATTTTCCCGCTCAACATCATGTACAACCTCGGGTTGAGCGGCTCGGAGTTCCGCAAGTCGTACAACTTCCACAAAACCTCCGAGGGCTTCACCTACGAGGCCGAACGCACGGCCGAAGCTCCGGGACGCGAGGTCTACGTATATATCATCGGGGAGGCGTCGCGCGCGATGAACTGGCAGCTCTACGGCTACGGGCGGGAGACCAATCCCCTGCTCTCCGAAGTCGGCGATCTGGTGGTTTTCCGCGACGTGCTGACCCAGAGCAACACCACCCACAAGAGCGTGCCGCTGATCCTCTCGTCCGTAGCCACCGGCGAACACGAGGAGCTGTACCGCCGCAAGGGCCTTCCGGCGCTCTTCAACGAGGCGGGATTCGACACGTGGTTCATCTCTAACCAGTCGCCGCAGGGCGCGATGATCGACCACCTGGCCCACGACGCCAGACACGTGATCTACATCCGCTCGCCGCGCCACGACACGCAGCTGCTCGACGAGATGCGCAAGGCGCTCGAAAGAAGCACGTCGCAGAAACTCCTTTTCGTGCTCCACTGCTACGGTTCGCACTTCAGCTACCACCAGCGCTATCCGCGCGAGTTCGCCCATTTCCAGCCCGACAACGACGTGGCGATCGCCCGGCAGCACCGTCCGATGCTCGTCAACGCCTACGACAACTCGATCCGTTACACGGATTATTTCCTCGCGCAGACCATTGATTACCTGCGGTCGCTGAAAGGCACTTCATCGGCCCTGCTCTACTGCGCGGACCACGGCGAAGACCTGATCGACGACGACCGCGAACGCTTCCTGCACGCCTCGCCCACGACGACGGCCTATCAGCTCTACGTGGCGTCGCTGGCCTGGTTCTCGGAGGATTACCGGACCCATTTCCCCGAAAAGGTCGCCGCCGCCGAGGCCAACGAGACGGCTCCCGCGACGACCCACGCGCTGTTTCACACGATGGCCGACATGGCTTCGATCCGCGGACGGTTCCTCACGACGAAGGTCTCGCTCGTAAGCCCCGATTTCGACCGCACGGCTCCGCGCCGCTACCTGAACGACCACAACGAAGCCGTGCCCTTCCGCAAGACGGGCCTGCGGCACGAGGACATGGAGGTGTTCCGGAGATACGGAATCGAACTTTAGGTTCCGATTTCAGGCGGCTATTTCCGCACATCCCCCGTTTTCGATTTCAGAGACGCCTATTCGCGCCTGAACGAAACGCGGCACGGATGGGCAGTATAAAAACACCCATTCGTACCGCGTGAGAGCAAGTGCGAAGACGCCCTATAAAACCGGAAACGATAAAGGCTGCCCCGAAGGACAGCCTTTATCGTTGTGCGGAACTCAATTATTTCGCAGCTTCTACGGAAACCTTGCGGAACTCCTTCATCAGCTTCGAAATTTCGAGAGCCGATTTGCGGGCGCGCGTGCCGGCAGCCTTGTTGTTCTTCTCTACCTGGGCAGCTGCGTTGGCTGCAAACACCTCAAACTCTGCGTTGATCTTTTCTACTAATTCTTTCATAGTTTTATTTATTAAATTGGGTTTGTTATCAACGCAAAGATATAAAAATATTCTAAACAACATCATTCGGAACGGGAAAAACAGTTTTTTTTGCAGGAAAAACCCTATTTCAAGGGGCTGACGGTACGTTTTTTGCCTTTCCTGCGGTGTAAAACATACCCTTATGGACAGACTTTTTCCCGCCGCATGTCTTTTCGCCGCGCTCCTCACGGGCTGCGCGCAACATACGCCGAAACAGGCGGCGCCTCCCCTGCGGGTCGGGGTGGCCGAAGCCGCCGTCGACAGCGTACCCAACCGCATGAGTTTCATCGGTTACCTCGCGAGCAACTTCGACGCCGTGATCCAGCCGCGCGTGAACGGCTACCTCTCGTCGAAGCAATACGGCAACGGCATGCCCGTACGGCGCGGCCAGCTGCTGTTCACCATCGACCCCGACCAGCTGTCGACCTCGATGCTGGCGGCCGAAGCCGAACTCGAATCGGCCCGTGCGCAGGCCCTCGAGGCCCGCAACAACTACGACCGCGCCGTGCCGCTGGCGCGCATCGACGCCATCAGCCAGTCGCAGCTGGACCAGTACACGGCCCAATGGAAGGCCGCCGAGGCCTCGGTGCGCTCGGCGGAGCAGTCGCTGCGCAACGCCCGCATGAACGTGGGATACACCGAGCTGCGCTCGCCCATCGACGGCATCATCGAGCACACGGCGGCGCACGTGGGCGACTACGTGGGTCCCGGCACGCAGTTCAGCGTGCTGACGACCGTGTCGAACATCGACACGCTGACGGTCGACGTGGCGATTCCGATGTCGCAGTACCTGCGCTATGCGGGCGACCGGACTTCGATCTACGACAACGAAGGGCTGCTGTCGGACATCCGTCTCGTGCTGGCCGACGGCTCGCGATACCCGCTCGGAGGAATCTACGACTACACGCGCAAGGATGTCTCGTCGACCACCGGGACGCTCGTCGTGGTGGTGATGTTCCCCAATCCCGACGAGACGCTGAAACCCGGACAGTTCGCCCGCGTGGAGGCCAGCGTGGGCCCCGTGCGGCCGCGCGTCGTCGTGCCCCAGCAGGCCGTGAGCCAGACGCAGGACATCGCGTCGGTGTGGGTCGTGGAGGCCGACAGCACGGTGCACTACCGCCGCGTCACCCCGGGCGACACCTACGGCGCGATGTGGTGCATCGACGAGGGACTCGACCGGGGCGAACGGGTCGTGGTCGCCGGGCAGCAGAAACTGCACGACGGCGCAAAGGTGATTCTCGAAAACCCGACTGCGCGGAGGACTGGACAGGCCGCCGCTGCGGAGCAGGCGGGCAAGCGTCTCGAAAAACGGTAGTCCTATGGAAAAATTCTTTGTTTCGCGCCCGATTTTCGCCATTTCGCTGGCCATCGTCATCGTGCTCGTCGGCCTGATCTCGATCATGGGGCTGCCCATCGAACAGTACCCCGACATCACGCCTCCGGTCGTGGAGGTGTCGGCCACCTACGACGGCGCCGACGCCGAGACGGTCAACAACGCCGTGGCGACGCCCGTGGCCCAGGCCGTGATGGGCGTCAGCGACATGCTCTACATGCAGGCCACCTCGGCCAACGACGGTTCGATGGTCCTGCAGGTCACCTTCGACATCGGCTCCGATCCCGACCTCGACGCCATCTTCACCCAGAACAACGTCTCGTCGGCCACGGCCGAACTCCCCGCGACGGTCACCCGGCAGGGGGTCACGACACGCAAGACCATGACGGGATTCCTGATGGTCTACTCGCTGCACAGCGACGGCCGCTACGACGGGGAGTTCCTCTCGAATTACGCCTACATCAATCTCCAGAACGAGCTGCTGAAGATCGACGGCGTGGGCAAGGTCTCGATCATGGGCGCGGGCGAATACGCCATGCGGGTGTGGCTGCGGCCCGACGTGCTGAAATACTACGGCATCACCGTCGGCGAGGTGACGGCCGCCATCGAGAAGCAGGGCGGCATCTACCCTGCCGGGCAGTTCGGCGCCGAGCCGGCTCCCGACGGCGTGGCCTACACCTATACGGTGACCATGCCGCCGCAGATCTCCACCGCCGCGGAGTTCGCCGACATCGTCGTGCGGACCACCTCCTCGGGCGAACAGATCCGCCTGGGCGACATCGCCGAGGTGTCGCTCGGCAGCCAGACCTACGGCGTAAGCTCGTCCTACGAGAGCGACCCGACGGCCATGATCGTCATTTACCAGCAGCCGGGCAGCAACGCCGTGGCCGTGGGCGGCAAGGTCAAGGCCGCGATGGAACGCCTCTCGCAGCGGTTTCCGGACGGCGTAGAGGCCGCCACGATCGTCGACAGCACCACGAGCATCGACGCCGGCGTGAAGGACATCTTCCGCACGCTCGTCATCGCCCTCATACTCGTCATCTTCATCATCTTCCTCTTCCTCCAGGACTGGCGCGCGACGGTCATCCCCCTGGTGGCGATCCCCGTGTCGCTCGTCGGCGCCTTCGCGCTGTTCCCGCTGCTGGGATTTTCCATCAACATCATCTCGCTGCTGGGACTGGTGCTGGCCATCGGCCTTGTGGTCGACGACGCCATCGTCGTCGTCGAGGCCGCGCAGGTCAATATCGAACGGGGCATGAAACCCCGCGAGGCGGCGCTGGAGGCCATGCGCAACGTGGCCTCGCCGATCGTCGCCACGACGGTCGTGCTGCTGGCCGTATTCATCCCCGTGTCGTTCACCGGCGGCATCACGGGGCGGCTGTTCCAGCAGTTTTCGGTGACGATCGCCGTTTCGGTGGTCATCTCAGCCTTCAACGCCCTGACGCTCTCCCCGGCGCTCTGCGCCCTGCTGCTGCGACGCCGGGAGCCGTCGCAAAAGGGATTTTTCGCCGCCTTCAACCGCTGGTTCGCACGGCAGATGGACCGTTACACGGCCTTCACGCCGACGCTGATGCGCCACGTCGCCCGCACGGGCGTGTTCGTGGCCGTGGTCCTCGGGGTGATCTTCGTCGTGTGGCGCAAACTGCCCGCGGGATTCCTCCCCGAGGAGGATCAGGGCTACGTGATGGTGATGGTCTCGACGCCCGAAGCCTCGTCGCTGCAAGTGACCCGACAGGCGATGGCCGATGCCGACGCCGTGATCCGCACGCTTCCCGAGGTCGCCTCGACGTCGTTCGCCGCGGGATTCAACATGATGGCCGGCATCGCCTCGACTTCGAGCGGCATCATCTTCGTCAAACTCGTCGACTACTCCGACCGCAGGCTCTCGGCCATGCAGATCGCCCAGCGGCTCACCGGAGAGCTTTACGTCGCGGTTCCGGGGGCCGAATGCTACGCCTTCATCCCGCCTTCGATTCCCGGACTGGGCGTCACCTCGGGCGTCTCGGTCGAGGTGCAGGACCTCGAAGGGCGCGGCACGGCCTACCTGATGGAAAACGCCGGGCGGCTGATGGATTCGCTGCGCAAAAATCCCGCGATCGCCTCGGTCACCACGCAGTTCGACGCCGGGGTTCCCCAGCGGCGGCTGCGTATCGACAAGCAGCAGGCGCTGGCCGCCGGCGTGGACCTCGGGACGCTCTACGGCGAGCTGACCACCCTGCTGGGCGGCGCGTACATCAACAATTTCACACGCTTCGGCAAACTCTACCAGACCTACATCCAGGCCGCGCCCGACTACCGCCTCGACCGGCGGTCGCTGGACAGCTACTACGTCACCTCGGCCTCGGGCGAGAGCGTTCCCGTGGCATCGCTGATCGACGTGGCGGACACCGTGGGCGTGGAGTACGTCTCGCAGTTCAACCTCTACCGTTCCGTCTCGCTCACCGTCACCCCCGCGGCGCGGGCCTCGACGACGACCGTCATGCGGGAGATCACCGCCACGGCCGCCGAAACGCTGCCCGACGACATCGGCACGGCGTGGAGCGGAACCTCCTATCAGGAGGCCAACGCCTCGAAGACCGGCGGGCTGGTCTACGCGCTGGCCCTCGTGTTCGTGTTCCTCGCGCTGGCGGCCCTCTACGAATCGTGGGGGCTGCCGCTGGCGATCCTGATGAGCGTGCCGGTGGCGGTGCTGGGCGCGGTGCTGTTCGTCGGCGGCACGCACCTGATGAACAGCCTGTACGTCAACGACATCTACATGCAGATCTCGCTCGTCATGCTGATCGGGCTGGCGGCCAAGAACGCCATTCTGGTCGTCGAATACGCCGACCGGCTGTTCCGCGAGCAGGGCGCCTCGCTGATGGACGCCGCCATCGGAGCCGCGAAACTGCGCGTGAGACCGATCATTATGACCGCCTTCGCCTTCATCCTGGGCGTCATGCCCCTCGTCTTCGCCAGCGGCGTCTACGCCACGGCCCGCAACATCATGGGCGTGGCCCTCGTGGGCGGCATGCTCTTCGCCACGCTGCTGGGCATTTTCGTCTACCCCGCGCTCTACTATTTCGTCGGGAAGATCGGCCGCTTCGAACAGCGCCGCGAACTTAAAAAACAGGAGGAGAACGCATGAAAACGCAACTTACGATAGCCGCCGCCGTGCTGACGCTGGCCGCCTGCACCCCGAAATTCTACCCGCCGCAGGTCGCGACGCCCGAAAGTTACGTCTACGGCGCGGGCTTCTCGTCCGACACGACGGGCGTGGGCGAACGCTGGTGGGAACTCTTCGGCGACACGACGCTTGACGCGCTGGTCGAACAAGCGTTGGCGAACAACCGCGACGTGGCCGTAGCGGCCGCGCGCGTCCAGCAGGCCCGGGCCAACCTCAAGACCGTAAGGGCGCAATACCTGCCGCAGATCGGCGCGGAAGCCACCGCCGAGGGCGAATATACGCCCGAGACGAAGAT
Source organism: Alistipes sp. AF14-19 (assembly GCF_003461645.1). Lineage (NCBI taxonomy): Bacteria > Pseudomonadati > Bacteroidota > Bacteroidia > Bacteroidales > Rikenellaceae > Alistipes > Alistipes sp. AF14-19. The sequence goes on along the minus strand of NZ_QTXM01000002.1, from coordinate 79,986 downwards.
CGTGCAGTCGTATGCCGTCGAACCGACCCTCTCGTGGGAACTGTCGCTGTTCGGGGCGCTGCGCAACGCCAAACGGGCCGCAAAGGCCGAAATCGCGGCCTCGGAGTGGGCTTTGGCGGGCGTCAGGCTCTCGCTGGCCGCCGAGGTCGCCACGACCTACTTCACGCTGCTGGAGTATGAACGCGACCTCTCGATCGCCCGCCAGACCCTCCGGCTGCGGCGCGAATCGGCCGCGCTGATCGACTCGATGTTCCGCTACGGCATGTCCGACGGCGTGGCGCTGGAGCAGGCCCGGAGCCTGGTCTACACCGCCGAGGCGGACATTCCGCAGTACTGCCGCGCCGTGGAGCAGACGTGGCTTTCGATGGGAATTCTGTTAGGCGAGACGCCCTCCCGGGCGTGGCTTTCCGGAGCGGGGCTGCGACTGCTGACCGACTACCGCCCCGCGGACATTCCCGTGGGACTGCCCTCGGAGCTGCTCAAACGCCGCCCCGACATCCGCCAGGCGCATTTCAACATGTTGCAGGCGGCGGCGCAGGCCGGGCAGGCTCGGAGCGCGCGATTCCCGTCCATCTCGCTGACTGCCAAAGGAGGAGTTGCATCCAGTTCAATCAAAGGTTTAACTGCGGCGAACCCCTGGGCATGGGATGCGCTGGGTTCCGTCGCCGAGCCGATTTTCGGATTCGGGAAACTGCGCAACGCCGAGCGCGCCGCGATGGCGGCCTACACCCAGTCGGCCAAGACCTACGAGCAGACCGTGCTGACGGCGTTCGCCGATGTGGAAAAGGCGCTGGTGGCCATCGCCACCTACCGCAGCCAGACCGAGCGCACGGGCGAACTGGTGCTCTCCAACGACCGCATCGCCACGATGACCCGCGCGCTCTACCGCAGCGGACTGTCCGACTACCTCGACGTGATCGACGCCGAGCGCAGTCTCTACCAGTCGCAGATGTCGCACGTCAACCTCGTCGTGCAGCAGTATATCAACTACGTCACGCTCTGCAAGGCGCTGGGCGGAGGATGGACCGCCGCAATGCAGAATTAAGGATATACCTACTTATGGGGATTGCGCAAGTCGCCGCAAAATCGTATCTTTGGGCGCAAAAATGCAGTAGAAAAAATGCGCTTATCCGAACTGAAGACCGGCGAATCGGCGACGATTGTCAAAGTGATGGGCCACGGAGGCTTTCGCCGCCGCATCATGGAGATGGGTTTTGTCCGCGGACAGCGGGTCGAAGTGATTCTGAACGCCCCCCTGAAGGACCCGATCGAGTATAAAATCATGGGCTACGACATCTCGCTGCGGCGCAGCGAGGCCGATATGGTCGTCGTGCTCACCGACGACGAAGCCGGGGAGTACCTCGCGCGGCGCGAGCGCCACCGCCATCAGCACCACGCACACTCCGGGGAGTGCGGATGCCCCGCGGCGGAGACTGCGCCCGCGGAAATCCGGACGGAGGAGTTCGGCGCGACGGAATCCGACGAGGCGTGCTGCGCGAGCATCGACGAGGTCGTGGCGCGCCACTCCCGCACCATCGCCGTCGCGCTGGTGGGCAACCCCAACAGCGGCAAGACCTCGCTTTTCAACGCCATATCGGGCGGCCACGAGCATGTGGGCAATTACAGCGGCGTGACCGTCGGGGCCAAGATCGGCCACCGCACCTACCGCGGCTACCGTTTCGAGGTCACCGACCTGCCCGGAACCTACGCCCTCTCGGCCTACACGCCCGAGGAGCGTTACGTGCGTCACCACCTCGCCACGAAGACCCCCGACGTGGTGATAAACTCGGTAGTCGCCTCGAATTTAGAGCGAAACCTATACTTAACTACCGAACTGATTGATATAAACCCGCGCATGGTCGTGGCGCTCAACATGTTCGACGAGTTGCAGGACAGCGGCGCGAAACTCGATTACGACAGTCTGGGCCGCATGCTGGGCGTGCCGATGGTTCCCGTAGAGGCGCGCAACAACCGCGGCATAGAGGCTCTGCTGGACACGGTGATCGACGTTTTCGAGAACCGCGACGAGCGCGTGCGCCACATCCATATCAACATGGGCCCCGTGATCGACGAGGGGCTGCGCAAACTCAACGGCGACATGAGCGCCTTCCGCGACGAACTCCCGAAAAACTTCCCGCCCCGCTACTACGCGATGAAGATGCTCGAGGGCGACCGGCAGGCCGAAGAGAGCCTCCGCGGCTGCGAGCGTTACGGGGTGTGGGCCGAAATCCGCGACCGCGAGGCCCGGCGCATCGCCGGGGAGCTGGGCGAGGATGTCGAAACGGCCTTCGCCAACCAGAAATACGGATTCATCCAGGGTGCGCTGAAGGAGACCTTCACCCCCGGACGGCGCGAGGAGGTGACGACGACGGCCATGATCGACACCTTCGTGACGCACAAGCTGTGGGGATTCCCGATCTTCTTCGCGCTGATGTGGCTCATGTTCTGGTGCACGTTCAGCCTCGGAGCCTATCCGCAGGAGTGGATCGACGCGCTGGTGGGATGGATCGGCGGCGCGGCGGACGCGCTGCTGCCCGCGGGGCCGCTCCGCGACCTGCTGGTCGACGGCGTCATCGGCGGCGTGGGGGCTGTGATCGTCTTCCTGCCCAACATTATGATCCTTTACCTCTTCATCTCGTTCATGGAGGATTCGGGCTACCTGGCCCGCGCGGCGTTCATCATGGACCGCGTGATGCACCGCATCGGAGTGCACGGGAAATCGTTCATCCCGCTGATCATGGGCTTCGGCTGCAACGTGCCCGCGATCATGGCCTGCCGGACCATCGAAAGCCGCAGCAGCCGCCTGATAACCATACTCATTACGCCGTTCATGTCATGCAGCGCGCGAATACCGATCTACCTCCTGCTGGCGGGCACGTTCTTCGCCGCCGACGCCGGGACGGTGATGCTGGGCCTCTACGCGCTGGGGATCGTGCTGGCTGTCGTTACGGCGCGGCTGATGCGGCGGTTCCTCTTCCCGGTGGACGAGACGCCGTTCGTGATGGAGCTGCCGCCCTACCGCCTCCCGACGTGGAAAACCACGCTCAGCCACATGTGGGACAAGTGTGCGCAGTACCTCAAGAAGATGGGCGGCATGATCCTGATCGCTTCGGTCATCGTGTGGTTTTTGAGCTACTACCCCCGCACGGACGCCGCCGCCGGAACCGAGGCGCACTACGAAAATTCCTACCTCGGACGGCTCGGCAAGGGCTGCGAGCCGGTGTTCAGCCCCCTGGGATTCAATTGGAAAGCCGGCGTGTCCCTGCTGTCGGGCCTCCCGGCCAAAGAGATCGTGGTGTCGACGCTCGGCGTGCTCTACTCCGAAGGCGCCGCGACCGCTCCCGCAGAGGAGGAGGCCGTGATCGGCGGTGCGGACGGCGCGACGGAAATCATCGTGAAAACGGACGATCCGACGCCGGCAGAGGCATTCCGGACCGCGGAAGAGGAGGAGGCGGACTCGCTCTCGCAGCGGCTGCTCGCGAGCGGCGACTTCACGACGGCCTCGGCGCTGGCGTTCCTCATCTTCATCCTGCTCTACATGCCCTGCATCGCCACGGTGGCCGCCATCGGCGCCGAAGCCGGGTGGAAATGGGCTGCGGCGTCGGTGGTTTACAACACGACGCTGGCCTGGTTCGTGGCGTGGATCGTATATCGGATCGCACTGATATTCTGAACGATGGACTGGCAGGATTACATCGTCGCAGCCATCGGGCTGGCGGTTGCGGCCATTGTCGCGAGGCGGCTGTGGTGTTTCGCGCGCGGACGGCGGCGGGGAGGATGCGCGTCGTGCGCGTCGGCGCAATGCCCGCTCAAGAAGCGCACCGGCAGGAATTGATTTGCCGGACACGGGCTGCGCCGGGGAGATTCTCCAAATAAATTTGGCATTGCACCCGGCATGCACTATATTTGTCGCCGCAAACGGCGGCAGGGTTCCGGGACCGGCTGAAAAGTCCGGTCCCGAACGTTCAAGGCCCGCCGCCAAAGTCGAACGACGATGACAGGACTTTTTCAGATTCTTCTTTTCTGGCTCATAGGCAATGCGTTGAGCCTTATCACCGGAGGTTACGTGTCGGGCAACATCATCGGCATGATCCTGCTCTTTGCTGCGTTGTGCCTGCGCTGGGTGCGGGCCGAGACGGTGCGCCCCGCGGCGCGGTTCCTGTTGGGGGCCATGGCGCTCTTTTTCGTGCCCTACGGGGTGGGGCTGATGGACTCCTACCGGGTGATCCTCGAAAACCTCTGGGCCATCCTCGTCTCGGGAATCGTCTCGACGATCCTCGTGCTGATCGTCGCCGGCCAGACCTTCCAGAGCCTGAACCGCCGCGCCCGCCTGCGGCACATCAAACAACTCCGCCACGATGCCTGATGCCTCATTTCTCTCCTCGGACCTCTTTCTGCTGACCCTCACCGTGGGGCTTTACTGCCTCGGAGGGATGATCTACCGCCGTACGCGGCTGCCGCTGCTGCATCCCGTGCTGCTGACGTTCGTCGCCGTGATCGTCTTCCTGCGCTGCGCCGGAATCGGCTACGAGCGTTACCGCGACGCCACGGGCATCCTCAATTTCGCCCTCGGCATGTCGGTCGTGGCGCTCGGGTATCTGCTCTACGAACAGTTGGAACGCCTGCGCGGAAGCCTGCTTCCCGTGGGCATGGCCACGCTCGCGGGATGCGTCGTCGGGGTGTTGAGCGTCGTCTATATCGCCATGGCGTTCGGCGCCGAGCGGCAGATTCTCAACTCCATAGCCCCCAAGTCGGTCACGGTGCCCATCGCCGTGTCGGTCGCCGGACCGCTGGGCGGCAACGTCTCGGTGACGTCGGTCGTGGTCTTCTGCGTGGGGATTTTCGGCAGCATCTTCGGCGAATGGATTCTGCGCCGCTGCGGGGTCCGCGACCCCGAGGCCCGGGGATTCGCCCTCGGAGCCGCAGCCCACGGCATCGGCACGGCCCGCGCCATCGAAATAGGAGCCGCCGAAGGGGCTTTGAGCGGTCTGGCCATGGCCCTGATGGGGCTGGCGACGGCGCTGCTCATGCCGCTGATGGAGAAATATCTGTATTAGACGCAAGGCCCTGTGCGCATGCGGCGAAGAAACGAGGCGCGGAGACGTCCGGTTCGCCTTGCAGCGCAGACCGGGGAATTAATGCTCAATTTTTAATTCTTAATTTTTAATTTTATTATTATTTCCCTATCTTTGCCCGGAAAGCATAATCCCAAACATATTCAAGCTATGGCAAAAGCAGTCAACATCGCCCGTTCGCACCGGTTGGACGGCATCGGAGAGTACTATTTTTCGCGCCGTCTGCGCGAGATCGCCGAGATCGAAGCGGCCACCGGCCGCCAGATCGTAAAACTGGCCATGGGCAGCCCCGACCTGCCGCCCCATCAGTCCGTGATCGACCGCCTGGCGAAAGAGGCGCAGCGTCCCGACGTACATAAGTACATGTCTTATCAGGGTGAACCCATCCTGCGCAAGGCTTTTGCCGACTGGTACAAGAAATGGTACCGCACCGAGCTGGACTTCAAGTCGGAGGTGCTGCCGCTGATCGGCTCGAAGGAGGGTATCATGCACATCTGCATGACGTTCCTCAATAAGGGCGACAAAGTTCTCGTCCCGAATCCCGGCTACCCCACCTACTCGGCGGCCGTGCGTCTGGCAGGCGGCGAAATGCTCCCCTATGCGCTGAACAAGCAGACCAACTTCTACCCCGACTTCGACGCCATCGAAAAGGCCGGGCTGGACGGTGTGAAGATGATGCTCGTCAACTACCCCAACATGCCGACGGGACAAACCCCCTCGATGGAGCTGTTCCAGAAGATCATCGACTTCGGAGCCAGGCACAACATCCTGATCGTGCACGACAACCCGTACAGTTTCATCCGCAACGCCGAACACCCGATCTCGATCATGGAGGCCGAGGGCGCGAAGGACGTGGCGCTGGAGATGAACTCGCTGTCGAAAGGCCACTCGATGGCCGGCTGGCGCGTGGGCGTCGTCGTGGGCAAGAAGGAGTGGATCGACTCGATCCTCACGTTCAAGTCGAACATGGACTCGGGTATGTTCTACCCCATTCAGGCCGCTGCCGACACGGCGCTGGCGCTGGGCGAGGAGTGGTTCAAGGAGCTGAACGACATCTACTACGGCCGCGAGAAGCAGGCTTACGAACTGCTCGACGCGCTGGGATGCCGCTACCGCAAGGGACAGGCGGGCCTGTTCGTGTGGGCCGAGCTGCCCGAGGGCTACGAGGGCGACAGCTTCGCATTCTCGGACGAAGTGATGGAGAAGACCGACGTGTTCCTGACCCCCGGCGGCATCTTCGGTTCGGAGGGCAACGGCTACATCCGCATCACGCTCTGCTGCCCCGAGGCGCTGCTGAAGAAGGCCACCGAGAAGATCAAAGCCGCTTTCGGCAAGTAGAGGCGAAATCACGGCCTTACAGAAACAGCCGCCCTTCGGGGGCGGCTGTTTCTCGTTCACGCCTCTCCCGGCATCTCTGCGCGTTGGGCGGAAGCCATTCGCCGCAAAACAGAAAGGTCCCCTCCAGAACGAGGGGACCTTCCCGTATGGCGGAACGAACCGCAACCTACTTCATCAGCCAATGCCGCTTGAGCCACTCGCGGACGGGCAGGTCGTAGAGTTTCAGGCAGGCCCAGGCCAGACCGACGGCAAGCAGGAAAATCGCGACATTCACGAAAATGCCCGTGCCGAGCGGAGCGTCGGGATTCCCGGCCGGCCGAACAGGTCGAGATTCAGCGTGAGGTCCAGCGTCAGCACCGCGGCCCCGGCCACGAACAGCCCCAGCACGAATTTCGGGAAGCGCCGGATGACGAGGGCATAGAGGATATTGGCGATGTATTCGTAGAGCAGCGACCATGCGGGGCCGTTCAGCGGGCTGGTCTCGCCCCAGCCGCGGATGTCCCACGACGGCAGCGCGGGCAGCATCGTACAGCCCAGCAGGCAGATCAGCAGCACCTCCCACCACTGTACGCCGGCGATCATCGGGAAGGCCGCGGACCCGAAGTAGAAGAACAGCGCGCCGATGAGAGACCCCATGATGACCATCGGATGCAGACGCACCAGGCGGCGCTTGAAGAAGCCCTTGAGCGACATGCAGTTCCAGCGGTCGTCGTAGGCGTAGCCGATCACGAAGCCCGAGAGCACGAAGAAGAAGTCGACGGCCAGATAGCCGTGGTTGAGCACCTGGTAGGCAGGGCCTTTGGAGTAGGTTTCCAGCAGGTGGAAGGCCACCACGATCATCGCCGCCACGCCGCGCAGTCCGTCGAGGATTTCGTAGCGCGGCTTCGAGGCCAGGTAACCGGTTGCGGTCGCAGACATGGGGATCGGACGGAATTCGTTACTCCTCGACGATGCGGATCGAAAGAATCTTGTCGCCCGGGCGGATGTCGTCGATCACGTCCAGCCCTTCGACCACCTGCCCGAAGCAGGTGTGGCGGCCGTCGAGATGCTGCGTATTCTCGCGGTTGTGGCAGATGAAGAACTGCGAACCGCCCGTGTCGCGCCCGGCATGGGCCATCGACAGCACGCCGCGGTCGTGGCGCTGGCGCGGGGCCGACGTCTCGCACTTGATCGTGTAGCCCGGACCTCCCGTGCCGTCGCCCCTGGGGCAGCCGCCCTGGATCACGAAGTCGGGAATCACACGGTGGAAGGTCAGCCCGTCGTAGAAGTTGTGTCCGGCCAGTTCGACGAAGTTGGCCACGGTTCCGGGGGTCTCGTCGGCATACAGCTCGGCTTTCATCGTCCCCTTTTCGGTCGAAATAATTGCGTACTTTTTCATGGATCGGTTTTATGGTCCGGTTCCGGCTGAACGGCCCGCGGTTTTCGCGGGTCGCTCGCGGCCGGGAAGCCGGAGTTGTCGTTATTCGGTGACTTTCACTTTTGCGGCGGCGGCGCAAACCCGTTCGCGCAAGGCTTCGAGGCTGCTGCCGTGGGGTTCGTAGCCCACGACGACGCCCATGCGGCGGTTCACGCGCGCCGAGGGTTTGCCGAAGATGCGGATGTCGGTGCGGGGATCTCCGGCGACGGCCTCTTCCACGCCCCCGTAACGCGGCGCGGAGGTCTCCACGCCCGAGAGGATCACCGCGCTGGCGCCCATGCGCTCGAAGGTGACCGCCGGAATGGGAATCCCCAGCACGGCGCGCAGGTGCAGTTCGAACTCATTGAGGTTCTGCGTCCCGGCCAGCGTCACCATGCCCGTGTCGTGCGGCCGGGGCGACAGCTCGGAGAAATAGACCCCGTTGTCGCGGCTCAAAAAGAACTCCACGCCCCACAGTCCGGCCCCGGTGAGGGCTTCGGTGACGGCGGCGGCCATGCGCTGCGCCTCGGCAAGGTGTTCGGGTGCGATCACGGGCGACTGGAAACTCTCGCGGTAGTCGCCGCCCTTCTGCACATGGCCGATCGGCGGGCAGAAAAGCGTCGGGCCGTCCTTCTGGGTGACGGTCAGCAGCGTGATCTCGCTGTCGAAGCGGATGAACTCCTCGATGATCAGTTCGCGGATGTCGCCGCGCGACCCTTCGCAGCCGTAATGCCAGGCGCGTTCCAGCTCGTCGGGACCCTTGACCAGCGACTGCCCCTTGCCCGAAGAGGACATCAGCGGCTTGACCACGCAGGGGAAGCCGATTTTCGCGGCGGCCTCGCGCAGTTCGCCGAGCGATGCGGCGTAGAAATACCGCGCCGTCTTCAGCCCCAGTTCCTTCGCCGCGAGGTCGCGGATGGCCTTGCGGTTCATCGTGAAATTCACGGCCCGGGCGCTCGGTACGACCTGGACGCCCGCCCGCTCGAACTCGTAGAGCCGTTCGGTGCGGATGGCCTCGATCTCGGGAACGATGATGTCGGGGCGGTGTTTTGCGACCGCAGCGGCCAGCGCGTCACCGTCGAGCATGTCGAAGACCTCCGCGGCGTCGGCCACCTGCATCGCGGGAGCGCCCGCATACTTGTCGCACGCCACGACGGTCTGTCCCAGCCGCTGCGCCGCAATCGCGAACTCCTTGCCCAGCTCGCCGGAACCCAGAAGAAGAATGGTTTTCATATCAGCATGTAGTTTAGTTACAGTATCGTTTAGTCGTTCTCATGGTCAATCTCCTGCGGCCTTTGGCCACATTTGCAAATCTGACCCTCCCCTAAATCCCCTCCTCGGAGGGGACTTATCGCATGCGACCGGATTGTCAACCAAAATGCGGGCACCGCTTATCGGGAATAGTCCCCCTGTTTTTTGCAACGCAAAGATAGCTTTTTCCGCCGAATTTCGTATCTTGTAACGACAAAACTGCGCAAGCCCAATGAAATACTCCAAAATCCTGCTGTGCTTCGGCGCGCTGTGGGCGTCGTCGGCATTCCCGGCCCCGGCTCCCTGCGACACGCTCCGCGTCGCCTTCCTGACCGACATCCACGTGACGCCCGGCAACGTGCAGGATTCGCTGTTCCGCGTCGCGGTGGACGAAATCAACGCCTCGCCGTGCGACATCGTGATCTTCGGCGGCGACCTCACCAACCTGGGCAGCGACGCCGAACTGGAATACGTCCACGGGCTGATCTCTCGGCTCGAAAAACCGTGGCACGCCGTGCCGGGCAACCACGAGACCACGTGGTCCGAAAGCGCCTGCACGACCTTCGCCCGGATCTTCGGCCACGACGGGCGCACCGCCTTCCGGGCCGGGGACTACCTCTTTCTGGGCTACGCTTCGGGACCTTTTATGAAGATGGCCATGGGAGCGGTGCGCACCGAGGACCTCGCGTGGCTGGCCGCGGAGGCCGCCAAGGCTCGGCCCGGCCAGCGCATCGTGAGCCTCTGCCACTATCCGCTGAACAACGACCTCACGAACCGCACGGAGGTGACGGCGACGCTCCGGCGGCTGGATATCCCGCTCACGCTGTTCGGCCACTACCACCGCGCACCCTCGCTGTTCAACTTCGACTCCATAGCAGGCATTCAGGGACGCGCCCTGCGCGGCAAGAGCGATTCCGACGCGGGCTACACACTGCTCGACTTCTGGGGCGACTCGGTCCGTGTGCGCGAAAAGACGCTGGGCGCGGAGCCGCGCACCCGCTTCACGATCCGCATGCAGGACGACCCGCGAACGCTGGCCCTCGCCTCCGACCCGACGCCCCCGGTTCCCGACTACAAGGCGCATGCGCAGCTTGTGTTGCAGGACAGCGCCACAATCTACACCGGAGCGGCCTTTTACAAGGACCTGGTGTATTACGGCACGACGCAGGGCGTGCTGCGGGCCTACGACACGCGCCGCAATCGCGAGGTGTGGCGTCAGCGTTTCGGCGGGGCGCTCTACACCACGCCCCTCGTGGCCGAAGGGCTGATCATCGCGGGCACGACCACCGACGGACTGCGCGCCTACGACGCCCGCACGGGCCGCGAGAGGTGGCATATCGACACCCCGACGCCGATCGTCGGGCAGGGACTCGTCGACGGCCGCGGCAGCGGCGCGGCGCTCTACATCGGGCTGGGCAACGGCACGATGGCCAAAATCGCGGTGAGCGACGGGCGGATTCTGTGGCGTTACGACTACGGACGCGGCCAGTCGCAGGGGCAACCCGCGCTGGCGGACGGGAAACTGGTTTTCGGAGCCTGGAACGGGCATCTCCACTGCCTCGACGCCGCGACGGGAAAACTCTGCTGGAAGTGGACCAACGGCTCGAAAAGCCTCTTCCTGTCCCCGGGCAACATCGTTCCCCGGATCGCCGGAGGCCGCGTGTTCATCGACGCGCCCGACCGCGCCGTCACCTGCCTCGACCTCGCCTCGGGAAGCGTCGTATGGCGCTGCACCGACTACAAGGCCCGCGAAGCATCGGGCATGAGCGCCGACGGCAAACGCTTCTACGTCAAAACCATGGACGGCGAACTGCTGGCCATCGACACGGCCCCGGACGCCTTCCGCCGGCTGTGGATCACCCCCGCGAGCTTCGGCTACGACTACACGGCCTGCCCGGTGACCGTGAGCGGCGGCATAGCCTACCTCGCCGACCGCTCGGGCAACGTCGCCGCCGTGCGCGAGGACGGCACGCCGCTGTGGTGCGTCAAGTGCTGCAACTCGGCGGCGAACTTCATCACCGAGGCTCCCGACGGCTCGCTGTGGGCGACTTTCGCCGAAGGGAAGCTCTTCCGCATCCCTCCGCACGCACCCGCAGGGCACAAAAAGAAAATCCCGTAATTCGCAGAATTACAGGATTTTTCTCATAACTACTTTGTTTTCAGTGGAGGTGGCGGGAGTCGAACCCGCGTCCAAACAGGGAACCCGAAAGCTTTCTACACGCTTAGCCGCCATTTGATCCTTCTCCCCGTGCCTGGCAGGCGGCTACCGAACACGAGGCCCAGTTCCTTGATTTTCGCGCACCGGCCGGAACCCTCCGGCGCACTATCTCTAAATGGATGATACCCCGTATGAAGAGCCGTTAAAGAGCGGAACGTCCCTTCGGGATACTCGTCGCCAAAGCGCCTGGGCTTCGGCGATTAAGCCAATTTTCCTTGAAAATTAAGCAGCGAGTGCAAGGCTGTTATTGCCATTTGTAGTTTGAGCATCGGGATTAACGAGCCGCCACACAGCGCTCGGCGTGCTTACAATCAAACTCTGCCTGCTGTCAAAACCAGGCACCCCCGGTCTTTCCGCGCAAAGTCAATCGGAAACAGTGCAAAGATAGTACAAAACGCGGGCATTCGCAAATTTATTTGACAAATGCCGGGAGCAGCCCCGTCGGACCGAAAGCACCGGAGCCGGATTGTCCGGATTCGGAGCCTCGGCAGCCGAAACCGCGCCGCCGGCCCGTTCCGAAGCAGCAGGCGGAGCGTCTGCCGCAGTCCATCGCCCGCGAGGGGTTGCGCAAAATCCGCGCCGCACCCGCCTCCGGACGCCTGCCGGAACGCTTTTTTACCGGACGGATGAAGGGCATACGGATATTTTGCTTATCTTTGTTTGTTCGGAAAACAGAGCGAAACGCTATGAATGAAAAATATGTCGTAAATCTCCGCGACGTGGCTATCTACCATGCCGACAATCCCTTCGGCAGCTGCTCGGAGAAGAAACTCCTGCAACGGGGCGAGATGGTGCTCTCGGAGGTCAACCTGTCGGTGGCCCCGGGCGAATTCGTATACCTGATCGGACGTGTCGGGAGCGGGAAAAGCAGTTTACTCAAAACTTTATATGCCGAGATGCAACTCCTTACCGGAAAGGGATATGTCGCGGGCTTCGACCTGCGCCGCCTGCGCCGCAAGGACATCCCCTACCTGCGCCGCCGCATCGGCATCGTCTTCCAGGACTACCAGCTGCTCACCGACCGCAACGTCTTTATGAATCTTTACTACGTGATGAAGGCCACGGGCTGGAAGCGCGAGCAGGAGATCCGCGAGCGCATCGACCGGGTGCTGGGGCTGGTGGAACTCGGCTCGAAGAGTTACAAGATGCCCTTCGAGCTTTCGGGCGGCGAGCAGCAGCGGCTGGTGATCGCCCGCGCGCTGCTGAACGACCCGCAGGTGCTGCTGGCCGACGAGCCCACGGGCAACCTCGACCCGGTGACGGCCGACGGCATCATGCAGCTGTTCCAGAAGATCGCCTCGCAGGGCTGCGCCGTGGTGATGTCGACGCACAACACGGCCCTGATCGAGAACTACCCCGCCCGCGCCGTCCTCTTCTCCAAGGGCAAAATCCGCGAGGTGGACCTCAAGGCCGAACTGGCGTAAACACACGAAACAACAAGTCAATCTATACCTTGATAATAACTTTTCCAAGAACATGTACCCCCAAAAGGATCGGTCGTTTGAAAATATACATATGCTCTCGTATTGCTTGCGGCAAGCATAGCACGTAATTTCTTATTTATCCCAAGATATCCAAAGCCCTGTTGACCTGATTTGGTCTTACAAACGAACCGGCAAACAGGAGCGACCCGATTCAAGCACAAGAACTCCACCGCATTAACCGTGGAAGGAGCGAAAAAAACCTTGGATACCTCTGCCTGATCAGGGGCATTCAATCTACCGGAAGGCAGCGGCTCTTCAGAGCGGGTTTGAGAAACCGCTATTGAATCCATTTTCTTCGCGAAGTTCCTTTGGCCCTTTCAAGTAAACGGGCCAATCGGGATGCTCCTTTATGGATTCTTTCATCGCTTTATTAACCTCCAGCACGGTTTTTTGCGCTTTTTGATAATAATAATCAGAAACCCCGAGTGCTTCAGCCTCTTTTTGAGATAGGTTCAATACGACGCAGCTATCGACAACGTGCATGTAATTTACCAAAATCAGATTGGCATTTATCTCTGATTCGATATTCCCTGTATTTTGTACATTTCCGGAATCCACATCTCGGATACCTTCATTGGTTGAACATGCAATTAAAATCGCAGAGCACGCAATAATTGCATAACTTTTCCAATAATTTTTCATAATTTTCCATTTTTTTTAACTACCCGAGTGTAAAATACGAATAAATTTCATATATACGGCATTTTTTACATTTTTTTTACAAAAGTGAATCCATTACATTTTAACCAAATCCAATACCGCATCTTTCTTGTTTTATACGGAAAATTTCCGTATATTTGTACGATATTTAAAGACTACGATGAGTACCGAATTAGAAAACGTTAAAAAACAAGAAGAAGAATACTCCGCGTCGAACATTCAGGTCCTTGAAGGTCTCGAAGCGGTGCGCAAGCGTCCCGCCATGTACATCGGCGACATCGGCGAGAAGGGTCTCCACCACCTGGTTTACGAGGTCGTGGACAACTCGATCGACGAGGCGCTGGCGGGCTACTGCACCGACATCGACGTGACGATCAACGAGGACAACTCCATCACCGTCAAGGACAACGGCCGAGGCATTCCGACCGACTACCACGAGAAGGAGGGCAAATCGGCGCTCGAAGTGGTGCTGACGGTGCTCCACGCCGGCGGTAAGTTCGACAAGGGCAGCTACAAGGTCTCGGGAGGTCTGCACGGCGTCGGCGTCTCGTGCGTCAACGCGCTTTCGACGCTGCTGATCGCCGAGATCCACAGCCGCGACGGCAAGATTTACCGCCAGACATACAGCAAGGGCGCCCCGACCTCACAGGTCGAGGTGGTCGGCGAATGTACGGACCGCGGTACGATCATCACCTTCAAGCCCGACGGCTCGATCTTCACGCATACCACCGAATACAAATACGACATCCTGGCCAACCGCCTGCGCGAGCTGGCGTTCCTGAACAAGGGCATCAGCCTGAACCTCTACGACAAGCGTCCCGACGAGGAGGGCAAGACCCGCGAGGACCACTTCTACTCGGAGGAGGGACTCAAGGAGTTCGTCAAATACCTCGACGCCACGCGCGGCACGCCGATCGTCGAGCAGATCATCTACCTCGACACCGAGAAGAACGGCGTCCCGGTGGAGGTGGCCATGCAATACAACGATTCGTTCTCGGAGAACGTACACTCCTATGTAAATAACATCAACACCATCGAGGGCGGTACGCACCTGACGGGCTTCCGCCGTGCGCTGACCCGTACGCTCAAGAAATACGCCGAGGATTCGGGCATGCTCGCCAAGCTGAAGTTCGACATCAACGGCGACGACTTCCGCGAGGGTCTTACGGCTGTCGTATCGGTGAAGGTGCAGGAGCCGCAGTTCGAGGGACAGACCAAGACCAAACTGGGCAACGACGAGGTTGCGGCCGCCGTCGACCAGGCCTTGGCCTCGGCGCTGGGCGACTATCTGGAGGAGAACCCCAAGGACGCCAAGGCCATCGTGCAGAAGGTGATCCTCGCGGCTACGGCCCGCCACGCGGCGCGCCACGCCCGCGAACTGGTGCAGCGCAAAACCGTGCTGTCGGGCGCCGGGCTTCCCGGAAAACTCGCCGACTGTTCGAGCCGCGACCGTTCGATCGCCGAGATCTTCTTCGTCGAGGGTGACTCGGCAGGCGGTACGGCCAAATCGGGCCGCGACCGGAATTTCCAGGCCATCATGCCGCTGCGCGGTAAGATCCTGAACATCGAGAAGGCCCAGGAGCACCGCATGTGGGAGAACGAGGAGATCAAGAACATGTTCACGGCCCTCGGCGTCACGATCGGAACCGAGGAGGACTCCAAGGCCCTGAACCTCGAAAAACTGCGCTACGACAAGATCATCATTATGACCGATGCCGACGTCGACGGAAGCCACATCGCCACGCTGATGCTGACGTTCTTCTTCCGCAAGATGAAGGAACTGATCGAAAACGGCCACGTCTATATCGCCACCCCGCCCCTCTACCTCGTGAAGAAGGGCAAGCAGGAGCGTTACTGCTGGACCGAGAAGGAGCGCGACGAGATCTCAGCCGAGTTCGGCAAGGGCGTGCACATCCAGCGTTACAAAGGTCTCGGCGAGATGAACGCCCACCAGCTGTGGGAGACGACGATGAACCCCGACACGCGCATCCTGCGCCAGGTGAACATCGAGAACGCCGCCGAAGCCGACCGCATCTTCTCGATGCTGATGGGCGACGAGGTTCCGCCCCGCCGCGAGTTCATCGAGCGAAATGCGCATTACGCGAATATCGACGCATAAAACGACAGTCAGAAAAAGGATTGCCCTCTTCAGGAGGGTGATCCTTTTTTTAATAACCACCGCAAATCGCATTGTTGAGAATAATCCGGACGACGGATGCCATAAAGTCCCCTCCGAGGAGGGGATTTAGGGGAGGGTCGGATTTGCAAACGACGCCGGAGGCGGCGAATAAAGACGGTCAGATGCGATGAAACGGTCTATAATATCAAAAACTTACTGATCTTATGAACGTAACGGTAATCGGAGTCGCCGGGGGAACCGGCTCGGGAAAATCGACGCTCGTCAAGCGTTTGCAGGAAGCGTTCGTCGGCGACGACGTGGTGACGCTCTGCCACGACTACTACTACAAGGCGCATCCCGAACTCACCTACGAGGAGCGTACGAAACTCAACTACGACCATCCGCAGGCCTTCGACACGGAGATGCTCGTGGAGCATATCAAGGCGCTGAAGAACAACGTGCCCATCGAACACCCGGTCTACTCGTTCGTCGACCACGACCGCACGTCGGAGAGCGTGAGCGTGAAACCTTCGAAGGTGATCATCGTCGACGGCATCCTGATCTTCGAGAACAAGGAGCTGCGCGACCTGATGGACATCAAGGTTTACGTCGACACCGACGCCGACATCCGGCTGGCGCGGCGTATCCTGCGCGACGTCTGCGAGCGCGGGCGCACGATGCAGTCGGTCATCACGCAGTACACCTCGACGGTGAAGCCGATGCACGAGGAGTTCGTCGAGCCGTCGAAGAAATACGCCGACGTGATCATTCCCGAAGGCGGCTTCAACTCGGTGGCCGTAGCGATGCTGATCCAGAACATCCGTTCGCTGATCCAGAGCAGCAAATAGGGAATCTAAATAGTAGCCTTAAAATGCTGAAACCATGAAAAAACTTATTGTTCTTTTAATTTTCTCGCTTTCATTTGGTTGGTTTGTCTTTGCTCAAAACAACAACGATGAAACTGAAAAAGCATCACCAATGCAAAATGCGGAATTAATTCGTAAAGTTTGTTTTCTTGATATAGAAGGTGAAGTATATACCGATGTAGTAGTTGCAATCAAATCCATTAGCCCAGATGGCTTTTTTAGCGACAAATACAGGGTTAAAGTAAAAGTAACAGACTCTAACGGCAAAACAGTATGGAATAAGACTATGAAGAACGCCTATCTATATGTTTTTTCAGATGGACAAATTCAGATTGGAAGGCCCAAATTCAGTCAACTTGTAATTTATTCAGGTAAGCGTGCCAACAAATATGAGAAAGGCATAATAAGAGAAAAAGAAGGCGTGTATAATTAGAATAACACTAATCAAATAATAACACAAGCCCCGGACTTCTCGAAAAGAGGTTCGGGGCTTTGGTATATTCGACTTCCAGTATCGCTTTATCAGATACCAGTTATCTTCTTGATTTCGTTGAGCTTGTTCAACGCCTCGATCGGGGTCAGCGAGTTGATGTCGAGGCCCTTGATCTGGTCGCGGATCTGCACCAGCACGGGATCGTCGAGCTGGAACATCGACAGCTGCATGTTCTGCGGCCCGGCGCTCTCGGCGGCCTCCTTCACGGCCTGCGCCGCGGATTTGCGGCCCCGCTCCTTGAGGCTGCGGCTCGGCACGATCTCGTTGTTGCCGTAGACCAGTTCGAGGTTGCGCAGAATCTCGTCCGCCCGCGAGACGATCGACACCGGCATGCCGGCCATGCGGGCCACGTGGATACCGAACGAATGCTCCGTGCCGCCGCGCTCGAGCTTGCGCAGGAAGACGATCTGGTTGCCCATCTCCTTGACCGAGACGTGGTAGTTCTTCACCCGGGAGCACATCTGCTCCATCTCGTTCAGCTCGTGGTAATGCGTGGCAAAAAGCGTCTTGGCGCGGGCCGAGGGGTGGTTGTGAAGGTATTCGACCATCGCCCAGGCGATCGAAATGCCGTCGTAGGTCGACGTGCCGCGGCCGATTTCGTCGAGCAGCACGATGCTGCGGTCCGAAATGTTATTGAGGATGCTGGCCGATTCGAGCATCTCGACCATGAAGGTCGACTCGCCCTGCGAAATGTTGTCCGAAGCCCCGACGCGCGTGAAAATCTTGTCCACATAGCCGATATGGGCCGACTTCGCGGGTACGTACGAACCCATCTGGGCCATCAGGATGATCAGCGCGGTTTGGCGCAGCAGCGCCGACTTACCCGACATGTTGGGTCCGGTGATCATCATAATCTGCTGCTGCTTGTCATCGAGCACCACGTCGTTGGGGATGTACTCCTCCCCCACGGGCATCAGCGTCTCGATCACCGGATGGCGGCCCTGACGGATGTCGATGCGCTTGCCGTCGTCCAGCACGGGACGCACGTAGCGGCGTTCGCAGGCGATGCGTGCGAAGGACTGGAGGCAGTCGATGCGCGCCACCGCGGCGGCGTCGCGCAGCATCGGCGCCAGCGAACCGCAGATATAGGCCATGATCCCGGCGTAGATGCGCTGCTCCAGGATGAGCATCTTCTCCTCAGCGCCGAGAATCTTCTCCTCGTACTCTTTCAGTTCGCCCGTAATGTAACGCTCGGCGTTGGCGAGGGTCTGCTTGCGTATCCACGTCTCGGGGACCTTGTCCTTGTGAGCGTTGCGGACCTCGATATAGTAGCCGAAAACGTTGTTGTAGCTGATCTTGAGCGACGGGATGCCCGTGGCCTCGCTCTCGCGCTGCTGGATGCGCGCGAGATAGTCCTTGCCGTGGAGCGCGATGCGGCGCAGGTCGTCCAGTTCGGGATCGACGCCGTCGGCGATCACGCCGCCCTTCTGTATCTGGTTGTTCTGCGGGTCGGGGTAGATTTCGCGGGCGATACGCTCGCGGACCTCCGCCAGAGGGTCGATCTGCTCTGCCAGCGCATGCAGGCGATCGTCGTCGGTGGACTCCAGCGCAGCCTTGAGCGTCTCGATGGCTCCGAGCGAGTTCTTGAGCTGCACCAGTTCGCGGGGCGTGACCCTCTGGGCGGCGATACGCCCCGCGATACGCTCCAGATCGCCCACCAGCGACACCTGCTCGCGGATGACATCCGCCAGATCGGCGTCTTTGATCAGCCGTTCCACCACATCGAGGCGCTCGTTGATCTTCGCGGGGTCCTTGATCGGCATGGCGATCCAGCGTTTCAGCAGGCGGCCGCCCATCGGCGTCAGCGTGCGGTCGATCACGTCGGCGAAACTGCACTTCTCGCGCGCGCCGTTCGACGAAAAGAGTTCGAGGTTGCGGATCGTGAACTTGTCGACCCACACGTAGTCGTCCTGGTCGATACGCGCGATGGAGGCGATATGGCCCGTTTCGCGGTGCTCGGTGAATTCGAGGTAGTAGAGAATGGCCCCGGCGGCCGAAATGCCGCTGGTGAAGTGGTCCACGCCGAAGCCCTTGAGGGATTTGGTCCCGAACTGCTTGCAGAGTTTCTCGCGGTTGACGTCCTCCGAAAAGACCCACTCGTCGAGACGGTAGGTGTAGAGTTTCGACCCGAACGAACCGGAAAAACGGTCCTCGTAGCCGCGCTGGTAGACGACCTCCTTGGGCTGGAGGTTCGAGATCAGCTTGTCGACATAGCTGTCCGCTCCCTCGGCCACATAGAACTCGCCCGTGGAGATGTCCAGAAAAGCCACGCCCGTCGTCTGCCGGCCGAAATAGACCGACGCGATGAAGTTGTTCTCCTTGTTGGCCAGGATGTTGTCGCCCAGCACGATGCCCGGAGTCACCAGTTCGATCACGCCGCGCTTGACGAGTCCCTTCACCAGCTTGGGGTCCTCCAGCTGCTCGCAGATGGCCACGCGCTCGCCCGCCCGCACCAGCTTCGGCAGGTAGGTGTCGATGGCATGGTAGGGAAATCCCGCCAGTTCGACGTACGTCGCCGATCCGTTGGCGCGGCGCGTGAGCGTGATGCCCAGAATGCCGCTGGCCTTGATCGCGTCGTCGCCGAAGGTCTCGTAGAAATCGCCCACGCGGAACAGCAGAATGGCGTCGGGATGTACTGCCTTGATGGAGTAATATTGCTTCATCAGGGGCGTCTCGACATATTTTTTGTCGATTTTCTTTTCGGAAGTCAAAATAGAATATTGTATAATTTATACAACAAAGATAGGCCTTTTTTGAATGCCGTGCAAAGCCGACATCCAATTTTTTTCGTCTGTCCGGCCGGTTCTTTCCGCCCAAGCGTCAGAGAATCCCGTTCTCGGAGAACACTTTGCGGTAAAACTCCGCCTTCCACTCCACGGGACGCGGGAAGGCCCGCGACGAGGAGGGCATGCGCCACAGCGTCAGGTCGCGCCCCGCAAAGGGCATCGGCACGCACTCCCCCACGGCCGGTTCGCCGCAGCCCGTGATGGCGCGCAGCGTGTCGGTGGCCTTCTGTCCCGTCGTGACGACGGCCCGGCAGGCGGGAATGCGGGCCAGCAGGGTTTCGAGATCGACTTCGCGCACCACTTGAAGTGACGCGTCCGACGCATTGTCCTTCAGCCGGATGACCTCCACGGCCGTATCGTAGAGCGCAATCCCCCGCTCACGGCAGAAGGCCTCGATTCGCTCCCGGTCGAACCGCCGTCCGCCCGGTTCCAGGAAGTGCATCTTGTCGCCCGTAGCAAGGTAGCCCACGATCCGCCACATGTCGTTTTGCAGGTTGGGATAGAAGAACTCCATCGACCAGCGGATGCGTTTGGGCGGAAAGCTGCCCAGCATCAGCAGGCGGGCGTTTTCGGGCAGGAAAGGTTCAAGGGGATGCCGTTCGCTATTCATAGAATTTTTCATCGAAATTTACAAGATATAATTTATCGGTGGCGCGCGTCAGGGCCGTATAGAGCCAGCGGAGCATGTCGCGCGACATCGGCTCGTCGCCGAACAGGCAGCGGTCGACGAAGACCGCCCGCCACTGGCCGCCCTGCGCCTTGTGGCACGTGACGGCGTAGGAAAACTTCACCTGAACGGCGTTAAAATGCGGATTCTCACGAATTTCCTTAAAGCGTTTCAACTTGCTTTTGATGTCCGTGTAGTCCTTCTCCACCTCGTAGAAAAGGCGCGTCGACTCCTCCCGGGTGAGCGACGGCGACTCCGAGGCGATCGTATCCAACAGAATCTTGCACTCGATCTCCGCATCGTTGTAGTCGGGAAATTCGAGCACGGCGTCGGCGAAGCGGAAACCATAGAAATCCTCGAACCGCCTGAGGCGTTTCAGCCGCGCGATGTCGCCGTTGGCGATGAAGTTCATCGGGCAGTCTTCGGTATGCTCGGGGAAGTAGTAGTTGTTCTTGACGACCATCAGCATGTCGCCGCTCTCGATCTCCTCCTCGGCATAGAGCACGTTGCGGCGGATGCCCTCGTTGTAGCGGTTGGCCCGCTTGTTCGAGCGCGTGATGACGATCGTCTCGTCGCGGCCGTATCTGGCATAGCAATCCTGAAGTTTTTCGAGGAACTCGCCGCCCACGACCGCCTCGATGTCGGGAAAATCCATCTCGAAGCGGGGAATCTCGTAAAGGCCGTTTTCGAGCATGCAGCGCACCAGCGTGGCGTTGAAGAGGATGCCCGACTGCGCCTCCTGCCGCACCACCTCGTCCATCGTGCCGTAGACGATGCCGCCGTAGGCATCCATCGACACCGGGTCGAGCGCCGGGCTGAAATCGGCCCCGACGGGCGGCAGCTGCGCGCTGTCGCCGACCAGCACCAGACGGCATCCGCGGCCGCTGCGGACATACTCCACGAGGTCCGAAAGCAACGATCCGCTGCCGAAAACGGCTCCGCCCTGCGTGTTGTCCGAAAGCATCGAAGCCTCATCGACGATGAACACCGCCCCGCGTTCGGGGTTGATGTTGAGCGAGAATTTCGATTCGTAATCGGCATTCGTGCGCTGGCGGTAAATGCGTTTGTGGATGGTAAGTGCCTTCTCTTGAGCGTATTGGGCCAGCACTTTGGCGGCACGCCCTGTGGGGGCCAGCAGCACGGGTTTGATTCCCAGATCTTTAAGCGCGCCGACAAGCCCGGCGATAAGCGTCGTTTTTCCGGTTCCGGCATAACCGTTCAGCACGAAAATCCTCGAAAAATCGTCGTCTGCAAGGTATTCGGACAACTTTTCTATAATTTTTTTTTGTCCGGGAGTTGTTTCGAAACAAATTTTAGCGTAAATTTGGGTCGCGATACGTGTGCTGAACATGCGTCGGTTTTTAATTGATGCAAAATTAATAACAAATATTTATTTAAAATGAAAAAACTCTTTCAAATCATTCTTGCCGTAGCAATCGTGGGTTTGGTCTACGTCATCTACGTCCAGATCTCAACTCCGATCCGGTTCGACAAAGAAACGAAGGCGAAGAAAGCCCAGGTTATCGATCGCATCAAGGATATCCGTACGGCACAGCGCGCCTTCAAATCCAAGTACCAGCATTTCACGGCCAGCTTCGACTCGCTGTCGGCTTTCGTGCTGACCGACACGCTCGAACTGGAGCGCAAGATCGTCGACGAAGACGACTCGGCGGCCATGGCCATGCTGAAGAAGTCGGGCAAAAAGAATATTGAAAAGTTCAAAATCGCTGTAATCGACACCATTTTCGCCCCCAAGAAGGTGACGCGTCAGGATGTCGAGAACTTCCGTTTCATTCCCGGAACCGGCAACAAGGCCCAGTTCATCATGGAGGCCGGCATCATCACCACCGAGTCGAAGGTCGTGATTCCCGTCGTGGAGTGCCGCGCACCCTACAAGGCGTTCCTCGACACGGTGGCTTACCGTCAGGAGGTAATCAACCTGATCGACGAAGAGCAGAACAACTTCAACCGCTATCCCGGCGTCAAGTTCGGATCAATGGATTCCGGTAACAATGAGGCAGGCAACTGGGAGTAACACGCCGCAGTCAGGCAATAAGGTGTCCATTCAGCTCTCGTTGGATGGACACTCTTTTTCGGTCCCTGCACTCTCGGAACTGCCTGCCGGAGAGGCCCCGGTGACGGTCGAGCTGCTGCTGCCCGGCACGATGCTCGTGCCGGGCGAACTCTTCGACGCGGAGCGGGGCGCCGAGATGCTCGCGGCCAACGGCATGCCGCCGACGGCGGAGGAGAGCGTCGTCGCCAGCGACCCGGAAGCGGAATTCGTCGCCGTCACTGCGATAAACCGCGAGGCGCTGCGGCAGGTGGAGGAGAAGCTGGGCGACAGGGCGCGGTTCACCACCCCGCTGCTGCACACCCCCGCGAATACGGCCAAAACCGTGTGGATGAGCCGCCGGGCGGGACTTCTATATATTAAGGTATACGACGGCGGCGAATTGCAGCTGGCCGAAGCGATTCCCGCGGCGACGGACACCGATGCCGCCTACTTTTTCGAACGGCTCGACGGCTGTTTCCCGTTAAAGGAATACGAACTCCGCATTGCGGGCGACAACCCGAAAGCGGCGCGCAAACTGCTCGGCAAACGATTCAGACAGACGACATGCGAATAGTCAGCGGAAAATACCGGGGCCGGGCGATCAACCCGCCCAAAAACCTGCGTGCGCGGCCCACGACCGACTTCGCCAAGGAGAACCTCTTCAACGTGCTGGGCAACCTGCTCGATTTCGAGGAGTGCGACGTGCTCGACCTCTTTGCCGGCACGGGGTCGATCAGCTACGAATTCGCCTCGCGCGGCGCACGGAGCGTCACGGCGGTCGAGATCAACGCCGTGCATCACGATTTCATCCGCCGGACGGCCGCACTGCTGGGGATCGAAAACTTCTACCCTGTCAAGGCCAACGTTTTCCTCTACCTGAAAAGCTGCGCCAAGCAGTTCGACGTGATCTTCTCCGACGCCCCCTACGACCTGGAGGGCAGCGAACAGGTCGTGAAGCTGGTCCTGGAACGCGGGCTGCTCCGTCCGGGCGGCATCCTGATCTTCGAACATTCGAAAAAAATGGATTTTTCGGATCTCGATGAGTTCTGGCAATTAAGAAGTTACGGAAGCGTGCAATTTTCTTTCTTCAAAAAGCCGTAAAACCATTTGCCGATTAAAAAAAATACACTATCTTTGCATTCGCAATAACCGGAATGGTGCGTTAGTTCAGCTGGTTAGAATACGTGCCTGTCACGCACGGGGTCAGGGGTTCGAGTCCCCTACGCACCGCAGAGTTCGAAGAAACAAACCGAAAAAGCCTTGTAAACGGATCGTTTACAAGGCTTTTTCGTTGTTCGCGGCGGATGCCGGATTCGTCCTCCGCGAAATTCCGGATGCCCGAGGCGAATGCGATCGGCCCCGGCAAACGGACAAAAAGGCGGTTGCGGGCATCAATTCCGGCAAATCGCATCCGGCGCCCTATCCCCCGCCTACTCCACCAGACGGACGAAGCAGGCGTCGCTGACATTGGGACCGTCGCCGGCAGTCCAGTCGCTTATCAGAAACGCATTCGACCCGAAATGGTTGAAATCGTATGTCGAAACATTGATGTCCCACGAGGAGGTTCCGTTCGACTGCCGGTTGCACCAGTAGAGTCCCCCGAAATTGGTGTAGATGGTATGGAAAAGCGGACGATAACGTACATCGGAAGAGGTATAGAGTGCGCTGCGGGCGGCGTAACGCAATACGCCGTACTTTCCATTCTCCTGGGCGCAATGCTTCCGGCGACCGTATCCGGACACGCCCACCGGGAAGAAGATATTGGCCCCGGCGCCGCCCGAATTGAGACTTCCCGCAGGATTGAAGACGAAACAGCCGCGCATGCCCTTGTTCGTGTTGCTCGCATTGTAACAGGCATAGCCGTTCACGTCCGACAGGTTCAGCGAAGTCTCGGTCGAAGCATCGTCGTAGAGCACGCCGAACGCAAACTGGCAGTTCTTCTGCAACGCCTCGAAATCCGCCAGTTCAGCGACATGGCACTGCCTGCCGCCGATGGTTTGCGGCATGTTGCTGAAGCCCTCCGAACTGCGCGACTTGCTCGTTATCCGGGTCTGCCCGGGGACCGCATTCCAGGTTCCCGTCAGCCCCGAACTCGTGGGAGCCAGCCGGAACGGAGTCGTGGCATGGTCGGCAAACCGGTCGAACTGGTTGTTGACGGCGTCAATGGGCTGGTCGACATTGCCGTAGCGGAAGAGCGAACCCTCCTCGCAGGGCGCGGCGGCCTCGTGATCCTGATATTTCAGGTTGAATGTGTGCCATTTGGCCGATCCGGCCACCCGGATGGGGGCATAGCCCTGACGCACGAAGATGTGGTGGTAGCACGACAGGTTGTGATAGCGGACCAGGATGATGCCGCACCGGCTTTGATCTTCGCCGATCGTACCGGCGGGCTGACAGGTAAAGCGGATTTCGGACCCGGTCGATCCCTCCACCGTGCCGCCCAACACGCCGTTGAGCTTGATCCACTCCTTGCCGACCTCGACCTCGGCCTTCCAGGGACCTTCGGTAAATCCCCGCCCCGCCGCCGGTTTGCCCTTCCGGCACGCCGCCGTTCAGACGCTTCAGCCGCAAAACGGCGGTCAACACCCTTCACAGGGCGAGACAGCGTGAAGGCGACAAAAAAAATTTCAATGCTTTTGTCCTTAAGAATTAAGCAGATTGGTGCGAATGCCGCCGGCGCGCCGCACAAAAAATCAAAAAAAAAGTTGCAGACTAAAAAAAATGTAATACCTTTGCACTCGCAATAACCGGAATGGTGCGTTAGTTCAGCTGGTTAGAATACGTGCCTGTCACGCACGGGGTCAGGGGTTCGAGTCCCCTACGCACCGCAGAAACAAAAGGAACTTTCGGAAAAGTTCCCACGAAAATGAAAATCACCCCTGTCAGAAATCTCTCCGGCAGGGGTGAAATCCTATCTATACCCCATCTTGTCAGACCCCCCTTTCACTTTTCACTTTCCACTTTTCACCTTTCACTTTTCCATCCCTCCTCCGCTCCGACATCCGCCGACTCCGATCCATTTATTTTCCATAGGAAATTTGTTTTGTCGGAAAATAATCAATACTTTCGCAACGTTATTTCAATGGAAAACGTAAACCCGTTATAAGATGAAACTGCTGAAACGACATTGGCCGACGCTGCTGGGAGCGGCGCTGGGAGCCTTGGGAGGCTATCTCTACTGGTATTTCGTGGGGTGTGCCGACGGCACGTGCCCGATCACCTCCTCGCCGCTCAACAGCACGCTGTGGGGCGCCGTCATGGGCGGACTGCTGTTGAGCATGTTCGAACCGAAACCGCCCCGGAAAGAGTGAAAAAACGGGCGCCCGGTCGGTTCCGGACGCCCGTTTTTGCGGCTGACGGCCGCTATCGCCCCGTCACGCGCATGTAACGCGCCAACGAAGTCCGGTAAGCGGCGCATGCCGAGGTGAAGTCGTTGCGGCTCCGGGTGTAGAGCGTCTCGGCGTCCAGCAGGTCGGTGAGCGGAGCCGTTCCGGCCTGGTAGAAATTGCGGTTCTGCCGCAGGTTCTCGGCGGCCGACGTCACGGAACGCCGCGTCAGCAGAATCTGCGCATAGGATTCCTGCACCTCGCTCCACGTCCGCTCGATCTCCACGGCCAGCATCTCGCGGGCCTGCAACCGATCGTTCTCGGCCTGCTGCTCCCGGATGCGGGCCTTCTTCAGGGCGTGCGCCCCGCCCCACCAGTCGGAGATGGGGACCGACACCTGGGCGAAAACCAGCCCGTCGTCCACATCCTTGTCCGTCACGTTGTAGTAGAGGTAGCCGGCCCCGACGCCCACCGTCGGCAGGCGTTTGCCGCGCTCCATGCGCTTCCGGTACTTCTGAGCCTCGACATTCTTCTCGGCGAGCCGGTACTCGGCCCGGTTGTCCAACGCCTCCTCGACCGGCACGTAGAACGCCGCGGGCGCCTCGGGCTGGCCGAACTCCGCCGCCGCCACGTCGAAAGCGCGCCAGTCGACGCCGATATGCTGTGCCAGCAGCATCTTCGAGACTTTCAGTCCGTTTTCGACCTTCAGGCGGTTCGACGCGATCTCCTGCTGCCGCAGTTCCACGCGCAGCAGGTCGTTCGTCGTCACCAGCCCGGCCTTGACCGAGAGTTCCACCTGGCGGTGAATCTCCTCCAGCTGGCGTTCCACGGCTTCGATGGTCGAAAGGTTGTCGCGCAGCGACACGACCTGCCAGTAATAGGCGTCGGTCTGCTCGCGCACCTCGGACTCGGTCTTCTGCAACTGCAACCGCCCGACCTCCTCGCCCAGCCGGGCGAGCTTGTTGCCGTTGACGATCTTCAGCCCCGCGAAGACGGGCTGCACGGCCGTGATGCCGCCCACAATCCCCCGCTTGACCATCGACAGCGGCAGGTTCATCGTCCCCAGCTGCGGGATGGTCATGCCGAAATCGGCCTGCACCAGTCCGTGCTGGGCCTGGAAAACGCCTCCCGTGGCCGAGACCTGCGGGAAGTAGCCGGTCAGCGCCTCGCGGCGCGTTTGCAGGGCCGCTTCAAGCTCGAACCGGCCGTCGCGGAGCGTGCGGTTGTGTTCGGCGGCGGCTGCGCGGCATTCGTCGAGCGTCAGGGTCTGCGCTCCGGCCGGAAGGGCCGTGCAGCAGAGAATCAGATATACGAGAGCCTTTTTCATCACTTGTAGATTTTGGAGTAAAGAACCGGAAGGATCGTGACCACGAGGATCAGCGAACCGATGCCTCCGGCGAAAATCGTAACACCCACGGGCGCCCAGAACGTACTGCCTCCCAACATCATCGGCACGACGCCCACGGCCGTGGTGGCCGTCGTGAGGAAGATCGGGACCATGCGGCGCTTTCCGGCGTCGTAGGCCGCCAGCTTGCCCGACCAGTGGCAGACCTTGCGTTTGTCCTCGGCATGCTGGTACATCAGGATCACGTTCCGCACGATCATGCCCAGCAGGGTGATGAAACCCAGCACCGAGGTCAGCCCGATGGTGAAGTCGGCGATCCACAATCCGACCATCGCGCCGAACAGACACAGCGACATCGAGGCCATGACGACCAGCGTGATGCCGAATTTGCGGAAGTTGACGAGGATGAAGAAGAAGATGATCACCAGCGAGATGCTCAACCCCGCGGCGATGGGCGGCAGGGTCTCGGCGTCGAACTCGTGCGCGCCGCCCAACTCGGTCTCGACGCCCGGCGGGAGCGGAATCTCGTCTTTCAGCATCCGGCTGATGCGCGAGGTCATCCGCATCGCGTTGGCGCCGCGTTTCAGGTCGGCCGTCACGGTGATGCAGCGCATGCCGTTGCGGTGGACGATCTTCGACTGGCTCCACGCGGGTTCCACGTCGGCGATCTGCCGCAGAGGCACGCTCACCCCCGGCACGGGCGAGGAGACATAGGTGTCCCCGATGTCCGACAGCGAGCGTTCGCCCAGCCGGGCGTCGCGCTTGAGCACCACCGGGAGCCTGTAATCGCCCTCCCAGACCGAACCCACGGCCACGTCGCCCGACGCCAGGGCCATGTTGGCGGCCACGACCGTGCGCGTGATGCCCAGCTGCGACGCCGTGACGGGATCGAGCCGCACCTCGGCGATCGCCCGCGGGTCCTCGTAATCGGTATGCACCCATTGCAGTTCGGGCATCTGCCGCATGCGGGCCATCAGCCGGTCGGCCGCGGCGCGCAGCGAGTCGATGTCGCTGCCGTAGAAGCGGAATTCGAGCGACGGCACGTTCTGGTAGTCGAGCTGCTTGAACTTGACATAGGCTTCGGGGAAACGGTCGGCCCACGCGTCGGCGTACTCGTCGAGAATGGACTCCGTATCATCCACCGACGTGGTGTTGACGATGAACTGCGCGTAGTTCTTGCCCGCGATCTGCGGGGCGTAGCTCATCTGGAAGCGCGGCGACGAGCACCCCACGAACGAGGTGACCGACTTCACCCGTTCGTCGGCCCGCAGCGCCCGGTAAACCGAATCGGCGACGGCCCCGGTGCGTTCCAGCGGCGTGTCGGGGCGCAGGTAGATCTCCACGGCGAACTGGTCCCGGTCGGCGAAGGGAACCATGCGGAACTTGAGCTGCGTGGCGATCAGCAGCGACACGACCACCGAGGCGGCGCCGAGCGAGATCGTCAGCCACCCGTGGCGGAAGGTCCACGCCAGCACGCGGCGGTAGACGTCGTGCACCCGGTCGGTGAACGACCTGCGGCCGTCCCTGCGCACGTGCACGGCCGGAATGATCAGTATCTCGAGGAACGGAATGACCATCACGGCCAGCAGCAGCGACACCATCAGGTTAATGGTGATCGTCCACGGGAACCAGGTCAGGAAGTCGCCCATCATGCCCGTCATCGTGAAGAGGATCGGATAGAAGATCATGCAGATACAGATCGTGGCCAGCAGCAGCGAGGGGAAGAACTCCCGGGCGCTCTCCACGGCGGCGAACCACCGCGAATGGCCGCGCCCGAGGTAATCGAGGTAGCCGTCGATCACCACGATCGAGTTGTCGACGATCATGCCCAGCACGACGACCAGCGCGGCGAGCGTCACGGTGTTCAGCGGAATGCCGCAGAGGTACATCATGCCCACCGATATGAAGGTCGACATCGGGATCGTCAGCGCGGCGACGATGGCCGACCGCAGCGGGAAGAGGAGCATCATCACGACGATGATGATGGCCATGGCCACGAACAGGTCGCGCAGGAACGAGTGCACCGAGTCGCCGACGACCTTGGCCTGGTCGGCGATGCGCTGCACGCTGACATCGGCGGGAAGCTCCTCTTCGATGAAGGCGTGCAGCACCTCGTCGACCTCGCGGCCGTACTCCACGATGTTGTTCCCGGCCTGCATCTCCAGCGACAGCAGCACGCAGCGGTGGCCGTTGTTGCGGATATAGCTGTCCGGATCGTCGTACTCGCGCACGACGCGCGCCACGTCCTTCACCCGCAGGACGTGCCCTTCGGGATCGCTCCAGACGATCTGCTCGGCGACCTCCCGCTCCCCGGCCAGCGACGGCGCGATGTGGATCGGGGTCTCGGTCTCGGCATTGCTCACCGAGCCGCCCAGCGGGGTCAGCCCCTGCGCGGCCAGCGCCGCGGAGAGCGTCTTCTCGCCGATGCCGTAGGCCGCGAGCCGTTCGGGATCGGCGTAAACCGAGATCTGCTCCTGCTGCACGCCGTAGGGGCGCAGGTTGGAGACCGATTCGATGCGGCGCAGACGGTCGCTCAAATCGTCCATATACCCTTTCAGTTCGCGGTAGGAGCGCGTGTCCGATTCGAGGGTGATCAGCAGCGCCGAGGTGTCGCCGAAATCGTCGTTGGTCACCACGGCCGCGACACCCGCAGGCAGCTGCATCTTGAACGCCGCCAGCCCGTGCTTGACTTTCGACCATACCTCGTCCTTGTCGTTCACATCGTCGTTCAGCTCGACCATCACGTAACACATGCCGTTCTGCGACGTGGAGGTGGTCTTCGCACGCTTCACCTCCTTATAGGTCATCAGGAACTGTTCGAGCGGCTTCGCCAGCTGCTCTTCGACCTCCTCGGCCGTCGCCCCGGGATAGACGCCCACGACGACGCCCTGCCGGATCGTGTACTCGGGGAACTCCTGCTTGGGAATGCGCGCAAGGGCGTAGATTCCGAACACGAACAGGCAGCCCACGATCAGGAAGGTGATGCGGAAATTCCGCATCGACCAGGCTATTACGCTATTCGAACTTCTCATCGCCATACGACTTTACTGCCCTCGCCGATCTTCTGCATGCCGTCCACGACGATGCGGTCGCCCGCCGCGACGCCCCCGGTCAGCACGATGCCGTTGTTCACCAGCCGCCCCGTCGTGACGGCCGTACGCACGGCCGAATCGCCGCGCACGGTCCACACGAAACGGCTCCCGTCGCCCGCCTGCTGCACGGCGCGCAGCGGAACGGCGATCTCCTCGGCCGACTCTGCGGGCGAAACCGTCACGCGGCACACCATGCCCGGCAGCAACTCGCCAGCGGCGTTGTCCAGCGTGGCGCGCACGTCGTAGGTGTGGGCCGCGGGATTGGCCACGGCGCCCTTTTCGATCTTCCCGGCGGGGAACACCCGGTCGCCGAGCGCGGCGACGCCCACCCCGATCCGGCTGTCGGCGCCGAGCCGGGCGATCTCCTGCTCGGGGACCGAGAAGCGCACCTTGACGCGTCCGACTTCGAGCAGCGTCAGCACGGGAACGCCCGGCAGGGCCGTCTCCCCGGCCGAAATCCGCCGCTGGCCGACCACCCCGGAAAAGGGCGCGTAAAGCGAGCAGTCCTCCAGATTCTTCTTCGCGATCCCGAAGGCCGCCTCGGCCTGCCGCAGCCGGGTCTGCGCCTCGACCCACTTGATCTCGGGCAGGCTCTCGGCGTCGTAGAGCTGTTTCAGACGCGCGCAGGCGTCCTTCGCCTGATTCAGCGCGGCTTCGGCGGCCTCGAAAGTCCGGCGCGCCGAGGTGGGATCGAGCTCGGCGAGCAGGTGACCTTTGCCGACGCGCCGGCCCTCGTCCGCAAAGGTGCGGGCGACGGTCCCGGCGACGGGGAAGCTCAAGGCGGCCGAAGACTCCTCCTCGATCGCACCTACATAAACGGCCGCCCCGACGTCGGCCGAGGGCGCGGCCACGATGGTTTCGACACGCAGCGGATCGACCGTGCGGTTCTTTTTCGGAGATGAACAGCCGGCGGCCAGCAGCAGCGCGGCACAGAAAACAGTTCGTTTCATCGGTTCTTCAATTTTTCGATGCAAAGTTCCCCTTTTAGCCTCCTCCGGAAAAGGCCGCCGTGTCGGTTAAATTAGCCGATTGGTTCGATTTCCAACCTTTCGACAAATCGTATTCGGCAAATTCGTTATATTTGCCCGAAATACGACCGATAAAATGAACGAAAAGGAGATTCAGAGCTTCTCGCTCGAAACATTGCTCACCGTCAACGAACCGCGCCCGGAAGACCTCTATTTCGATGGCTGTCTGATCGCTTCGCGCGTCAAGATCATGGACACGGTCAACATCGACCTGTTCCGCTACCCGACGCGTCTCGATGCCTTCGCGATCCTTTTTTGTTCCGAAGGTTCGATTTCGTTCACCTCGGGACTGCGCCGCCACACGCTCGACGCGAAGATGCTGTTCGTCTTCCTGCCCGGCTCGATTCTGCAAGTGGAATCCATCCGGCCGGAGTCCTCGGTCTACACGGTGATCTACGAAGAGGAGTTCATCCGGCGCATCAATATCGACATCAAACTGCTTTCGAGGCTCTTTTTAAGCGTCGAGAAACAGCCCTGCCTGCGGCTCTGCGAAGCCGAATGGGCCGGCATCACCGGCTCGTTCGCCGAAATCCGCTCCGAGAGCCTGCCCCGCCCGGGCGACGTCTATTCGCCGGAGATCCTGCGCTCGATGATCCGCACGCTGGCCTACAAGGTCTGCCGCATCATCGGGCGGCACATCGAGTCGCAGCCCGCCCCGGAGACCTCGGCCCGCAGCCGCAACGACGAGTATTTCAACCAGTTTATGAGCGAACTGACCAAACATTACATGCAGGAGCGTTCGGTGGGCTTCTACGCCGGGCAGCTGCACCTGACGCCCAAATACCTCACGACGATCATCCGCAAGACCTCGGGCCGCACCGCCGCCGAATGGATCGACGACTACGTGGTGCTCGAAGCCAAAAACCTGCTGAAATATTCGACGATGAGCATTCAGGAGATCGCCTACTGCCTCAATTTCCCCAACCAGTCGTTTTTCGGCAAGTATTTCCGCAGCCACACGGGCATGACCCCGTCGGCATACCGGATGAGCAAATAGCCGGAGGTTTTGCAGCGGTCCGACTTTTTCGTATATTTGGTGTCGTAACGACACTTTCCGAAGGTCGGCAGGTCCCACCGAATCGCACGGCAGTCCGGTTTTGCAGCGGTCCGACTTTTTCGTATATTTGTAAATAAAGTGCATCCCGATATGGCAAAATACGATTTCGATCAACTGATCCCGCGCCGGGGAACCAACTCGGTGAAGTGGGACGAGGAACCTGCGGCCGACATCCTCCCGATGTGGGTCGCCGACATGGATTTCCGCACGGCCCCGTGCGTCGTCGAGGCGCTCCGCCGCCGGGTGGAGCACGGCGTCTACGGCTACGCCACGGTCCCGGAGAGCTACTACGGGGCGGTCACCTCCTGGTTTGCCCGGCGGCACGGCTGGGCGCCCGGAGCGGACTGGATACTACCCGTGACGGGCGTGATCCCGGCGCTCTCGGCCATTCTCCGGGCGCTGACCCGCCCCGGAGACCGGGTGCTGGTGCTGACGCCCGTCTACAACCACTTCTTCATCGCCATCGACAACAGCGGGTGCTCCGCCGCGGAGTGCGAACTGACTTACGGCGACAACCGCTATACGGTCGATTTCGACGCGCTGGAACGCCGGGCCGCCGACCCTGCCGTGAAACTGATGCTGCTCTGCAACCCGCACAACCCCGCGGGGCGGGTCTGGACGCCCGAAGAGCTGCGCCGCATCGGCGACATCTGCCTGCGCCGCGACATACTGGTCGTGGCCGACGAAATCCACTGCGAGCTGGTGATGCCGGGATTCCGCTACACCCCCTTCGCCTCGCTTTCGGAGGAGTTCGCGCGCCGCTCGGTCACCTGCGCCTCGCCCAGCAAGGCATTCAACCTCGCGGGAGTGCAGGTGGCCAACATCTTCGCCGCCGACGCCGGCCTCCGGGAACGGATCGCCCGGTCGCTCGAAATCAACGAGACGGGCATGATCAGCCCCTTCGCCATCGAGGCTCTGACGGCGGCCTACACGGACGGCGCCGAGTGGCTCGACGCGCTCAACGGCTACCTGTGGGAAAACTACCTTTTCCTGCGGGACTACTTCGCGCGGCATCTTCCGCAGTTCCCGGTGCTTCCGCTGGAAGGGACCTACCTCGTCTGGGCCGACTGCCGGGCCGCGGGGCTGTCGTCCGACGCGCTCACCCGACGGCTGCTGGACGAAGGCCGCCTGCACGTCAACTCCGGGTCCATGTACGGCGCCGCGGGCGAAGGCTTCATCCGCCTGAACATCGCCTGCCCGCGCAAACTGCTGGCCGAGGGTCTCGACCGCCTGAAAAGGGTTCTGACGGCCTGAAAAACGGTTGGCTTTCCGAAAAATATTGCTACCTTTGCACAAGTTAATCACACCTGTAACCCAAATGAAGAAAATAGCACTTCTGCTGCTGTTAGCAGCCTCTTTTTCAATGCCGGCATTCGCCGCCGACGGCGCCGAACCGATCAAACTGATCTCCTACAACCTACGCACCAGCCACGGCAAGGACGGCGACAACGTCTGGATGAAACGTCGTCACGCCACTCCGGAGATGATCCGCCGGGAGGCTCCCGACGTGTTCGGCGTGCAGGAAGGACTTATCGACCAGCTGCACTACATCGACGCCGAGTGCCCGCAGTACGCCCGCGTGGGCGTGGGCCGCGACGACGGCGCCGAGAAGGGCGAGTTCATGGCCGTCTACTACCTGCGCGACCGTTTCGAGCTGCTCGACAGCGGCACGTTCTGGCTCAGCGAAACGCCCGACAAGGTGTCGCGCGGCTGGGACGGGGCCTGCAACCGCACGGTGACGTGGGTCGAACTCAAGGACCGGAAGTCGGGCAAGGAGTTCTTCTATTTCAACACCCACCTCGACCACAAGGGCAAGGCGGCGCGCGAAGAGGGCGTGAAGCTGCTCATCGAAAAGATCCACGAGATCGCCGGCAAGAAAGCCCCGGCCATCGTCGGCGGCGACTTCAACACCCCGGTCGACAGCCCGATCTTCAAACCCCTGACCAAATATATGGTCTCGGCCCGCGCCAAGGCCGCGACGACCGACCACAAGGGGACTTTCAACGGGTTCGGCTCGGCTCCCGACACCATCGTCATCGACCACCTCTACTACCGCGGCAAGCTCAAATGCCAGCTATTCGCCACGCTCGACGGCAACTACGGAGCGCCCTACATTTCGGACCACTACCCCATCGCGATGGTCTTCACACTTTAAGAACACGAAAAATCCCGGAGCGCAAACTCCGGGATTTTTCGTATCGCCGCACGCCGGCCGCCCCGGCTACCCTTTCCGGCTGCGCAGGACCACGACCGACACCGCCGCCACGATCAGCAGGATGCCCGCGGCGCCCTTCGCCGTGAAAGGCTCGGCAAAAACCCAGACGCCGATCACCACGGCGGTCAGCGGCTCCATGGCCCCGAAAATCGAGGTCAGCGTCGGCCCGATGCTCTTGACGGCCTGCACCAGCGCCATGTTCGAGACGGCCGTCGCCGGAATGGCCACACCGAGGATATAGAGCCACGTATGCGGGTCGGTCTCAAGACGCACGCCGCCCGTCAGCAGGCCCCCGGCGATGAAAAACAGCGCACCGAAGGCCATCACGCAGCAGGTCAGCACCGTGGAGTCGATCTCCACCGCGCGGCTCCGGCGCACGCCCACGATGTAACCGCCGTAGGCGACGACCGAGACGGTCGCCGAAACGATCCCCAGCGTCGTGTCGCCGTGCGAGAAATCGACGTTGCCCAGCGACAGCAGCACCGCGCCGACGATCGACATGCCGATCGCCGCGAAGGTCCACACCGAACCGCGTTCGCGGAAGAAACACATCATCACGACGGCCACGACCAGCGGATACATGAAGTGAATCGTCGAGGCCACCCCGCTGGCGATGTTCTGATAGGCGATCACCAGGCTCAGCGACGTCGCAGCGCGGAACAGGCTCAGCAGGAACACCGTGCCCAGTTCGCGCCTCCCGAGGCGGAAATCGCACCCCGCCAGCAGGCCGTAGGCTCCCAGACACAACGACGCCACCCCCCAGCGGTAGGTCAGGACCTCGAACGACGAATAACCCACGCCCAGCAACAGCAGGGTGAACAGCGGGGCCAGTCCGAATGTCGACGAGGAGAGAGCCGCCCAGAGAATGCCTTTGACACGCAACATAAAAAACTCGTTTGGAGCCGCAAAAATAAGAAATATATCGCCATTCCGCACAGCCCCGGAGTGAAAAGCGCCGCCGCAAAGCGGTTTTCCCCGTTTCCCGGCCGGGGTTCCGGAATCCGCCGCCGGGACCGTCCCGAACTCTCGCCGCCCGGCCGACTGTCGCCGGGCCTGCCTCCGCCCCGCAATCGACGACGGCCGCTTTTCCGCCGCAGGCCCGGCAATCAGCGCCGAATCGCTTGCCCGTGCGGAATTTAATGCTACCTTTGTCGTATAAACCCCGATCGCATGAAATGGTACTCGAAATACCTCCCCGTCTATGAAAAGCCCTTCGCCGAAGTCCCCGCGGAGACCGTCGCCGAAGTGCGCGCGAAACTCGCCGAACGACAGTCGGACCGGCCGCTGGCGACCGTGTCGGTCATCGCCTGCAACGAGGAAAAACGGCTGACGGCCTGTCTCTGGTCGCTCGCCGAACAGCGATGCCGCTACCCGATGGAGATCATCGCCACGGACAACCTGTCGAAGGACCGCACGGCGGAGATTTTCGAAACCCTCGGTCTGCCGTGGCAGCGCGAAACGACGCCCGGATGCGGCCATGCACGCCTCTGCGGACTGAACCGCGCCCGGGGAAAATACCACATCAACATCGACGCCGACACCATATACCCGCCGCGCTACGTCGAAACGATGGTCGACGCGCTGGAACGCCGGGGCGTCGTGGCGGCCAGTTCGCTGTGGAGCTACATTCCCGACGCAGCCCACTCCGCCGCCGGACTTTGGTTCTACGAACTGGCCCGCGACACGCACCTGTGGCTCCAGTCGTTCCAACGTCCCGAATTGAGCGTCCGCGGACTGGTTTTCGCCTACGACACCGAGCTGGCCCGCAAGGTGGGCATCCGCACCGACATCATCCGCGGCGAGGACGGATCGCTGGCCCTCGGACTCAAGCCGTACGGCCGCATCGCCTTCGTCCGCAGCCGCCGGGCGCGCGCCGTGACGGGCTACGGCACCGTCTCGAAGGACGGCACGCTGCTGGACAGTTTCCGCGTGCGGGCCGTCAAGGCGCTGAAAGGCCTCGGCGGAATGTTTTTCAAAAAATCGGAATACAAGGACGAGGAGGACAACCTGTTGAAATAGCGCTTTGGCCCGGACCCAACCAAAGGCCCGGGCCAAAGTGCGGAACCAGGCAGAAAGCATCAGACCGGGCAGAGAGCGCCGGACCGGGCAGAAAAGCACCGGACCGGAAACGGCCGGCCCCGCCCCTCTACCCGGCCCCTTACAGCGATCAGAACCGCTTGGTGTAGGCGTGGCAATAGGGCTGCGCGCCTTTGCGGTCGTAATAGTCCTGGTGATACTCTTCCGCCGGCCAGAAAGTCGTGGCCGCCGTGACGCGCGTGGCGACGTCGTACCCTTTCGCACGCAGCTCGGCGATCAGTTTTTCAGCCGTCGCGCGCTGGGCCGGTGTCGTATAGAAGACCTCCGAACGGTACTGGTCGCCGATGTCGGGTCCCTGCCGCCCGACCTGCGTGGGGTCGTGAATCTCGAAAAAGAGCCGCGCCAGCTTTTCGTAGGAGACTTTCGCCGGATCGAACGTCACCCGCACCGCCTCGGCATGTCCCGTGCGGTGGCTGCACACCTCCTCGTAAGTGGGATTCTCCGTATGTCCGCCGATGTATCCCGACACGACATCGAACACCCCCGGCTCCTTCGAAAGCAGATGCTCCACGCCCCAGAAACAGCCTCCGGCGAAGATCGCCGTCTCGGTCCGCTCCTTTTTCGCCGCGGGCACGAACTCCAGCGACACGGAGTTGACACAGTGGCGCGTGTTCCGGGGCGTAAAACCCTCGCCCGTGAAAACATGGCCCAGATGGCCGCCGCACCGGGCGCAGGTGATCTCCGTGCGCCGCCCGTCGGCATCGACGGTCCGTTTCACGGCTCCGGGAATCTCGTCGTCGAAACTCGGCCAGCCGCACCCCGCGTCGAACTTGTCCGACGAACGGTACAACGGCGCGCCGCACTGCCGGCAGACGTAGGTTCCGTCCTCCTTGTGTTTGTAATAGCGGCCCGTGAAGGGGGCCTCGGTCCCCTTGTCCACGATCACCCGCTTCTCCTCCGGTGTCAAAGGTTTCATATTTTGTCCATTTACGGTCCCGCACAGGGCGAGGCAAATTATCAGAATAACGGTTTTCATAAATATCTCCAATCAAAAACTGCGCCGCCCGGGCAAAAAGCAGGATTCCGGAGAAGATCCCAAACGCCGATTCGGGTCCGGACCGTTTCGCCTCGCCCGCACCCCTGAAAGCCGGGTTATGACAAGGGCGGACGCCCCGTTCCGAAGCGTATCGGCCAGCCCCTGCCTATAAACCGCACATCTTGCGCCCGCGCAGGAACACCTGCCGGATCAGCGGCGTCTGGTAGGCATAGGAGAAAAATTCGACCGACGGCATCGGTTTGGTTATGAAAAAGTTGGCGGCCTTACCTAAAGTGACGCTTCCGTAGTCGCGGCTCAACCCCATGGCATAGGCGCCGTTGAGCGTCGCGGCGTTGATCGCCTCGGCGGGGGTCATCTTCATGCGGATCGAGGCCAGCGAACAGACCATGCGCATGTTGCCCGAGGGCGACGACCCGGGGTTGTAGTCCGAAGCCAGCGCCACGCCCAGCCCGGCGTCGATCATCGCGCGCGCCGGAGGATAGCTCATCCCGAGGAAGAACGCCGCGCCCGGCAGCAGCGTCGGCATGGTCGCCGCGCCGCGCAACGCTTCGATCTCCTCCCGTCCCATGCGTTCGAGGTGGTCCACCGACAGGGCGTCGCAGGCCACGCCCACCTGCACGCCGCCCGAGACGGCCAGTTCGTTGGCATGGATTTTCGCCCGCAGCCCCAGTTTGCGCGCGGCCTTGAGAATACGGGCCGTCTCTTCGACCGTGAAAAAACCTTCGTCGCAGAAGACGTCGACGAAATCGGCCAGCCCTTCGGCCGCCACGGCGGGCAGCATTTCGTTGCACACCAGATCGACATACTCCCCCTGCCGTCCCCGGTAGGCACGCGCCACGGCATGCGCCCCGAGGAACGTGGCCCGCACCTCCAGCGGCACGCTTTCGCGGATGCGGCGGATGACGCGCAGCATCTTCAGCTCGTCCCCGGTCGAAAGGCCGTAGCCGCTCTTGATCTCCACGCACCCCGTACCCATCGCCGCGATCTCGCGCACGCGCTCCATCGCCTGCGCATAGAGTTCGTCCTCCGGAGTCTCGTGCAGCCGGTCGGCGGAGTTGAGAATGCCCCCGCCCCGCCGGGCGATCTCCTCGTACGACAAACCGTTGATCTTGTCCAGAAACTCCCGCTCGCGGCTCCCGGCGTAGACCAGGTGGGTGTGCGAGTCGCAGAACGACGGAAAGAGCATGCCTCCTGCCGCGTCGACGACCTCGTCGGCGGCGATGTCGCCCAGAGAGTCCATGCGTCCGAACGCCGCGAAACGGCCGTCTTCAGCCAGCAGCCACGCGTCGTCGAGCGTGCCCAGCTTGTTCATGTCGGCGCCGCAGCAGCGCAGACGGCCCGTCGATTCGATGCCGACGATGCGGGCGATGTTCTTCACCAGCAGTCTCATAGGCCGCGGAGGAATCGGACGGAGGCTTCGATATGGGGATACATCACCTCGTCGTTGTCGATGAAGGGAACCTCTTTGCGATAGTCGGCCAGCATTCGCTCCAACTCGGGCGACGTGTGCGCCGGGCGGCGGAACTCGATGGCCTGCGCGGCGTTGAACAGCTCGATGGCCAGCACCCGTTCGGTGTTGCAGACCACGCGCCAGAGCTTCGTGGCAGCGTTGGAACCCATGCTCACATGGTCCTCCTGCCCCTGCGACGAGGGGATCGAATCGACCGACGCGGGCATGCACAGCCCCTTGGACTGGCTCACGATCGACGCCGCGGTATACTGCGGAATCATAAAGCCGCTGTTCAGCCCGGGGTTCGCCACGAGGAATTTGGGCAGTTCGCGCGCCCCGGAGATCAGTTTGTAGGTGCGACGCTCGGAGATGTTGCCCAGCTCGGCCAGGGCGATCGCCAGGAAATCCATCGCCAGAGCGATCGGCTGTCCGTGGAAATTGCCCGCCGAGACGACCATGTCCTCCTCGGGGAAGACCGTCGGATTGTCCGTCGTGGAGTTGATTTCCGTGGTCAGCACGCTCTCCACATAGTCGATCGTGTCCTTCGAGGCTCCGTGAACCTGCGGCATGCAGCGGAACGAATAGGGGTCCTGCACGTGGTGCTTGGGGCGGGCGATCAGTTCGCTGCCTTCGAGCAGCCCGCGGACATTCCGGGCCGTGGCGAGCTGCCCCCGGTGGGCGCGGATCAGGTGCACCTCGTCGCAGAAAGGCTCGATACGACCGTCGAAGGCGTCTAACGACAACGCCCCGATGCGGTCGGCCCACTCGCTCAGCCGCCGGGCGTGGATCA
Organism: Alistipes sp. AF14-19; assembly: GCF_003461645.1. Lineage (NCBI taxonomy): Bacteria > Pseudomonadati > Bacteroidota > Bacteroidia > Bacteroidales > Rikenellaceae > Alistipes > Alistipes sp. AF14-19. Next base: position 40,183 of record NZ_QTXM01000002.1, on the reverse strand, counting down.
GCGACCAGACGCCGTAGGCGCTCATAAACTGCGTGCCGTTCAGCAGCGCAAGGCCCTCTTTCGACTGCAACCGGATCGGCTCCAGCCCCAGTTCGGCAAGCACTTCGGCCGAGGGACGCACCTCGCCCTTATACTCCACCTCGCCCAGCCCCAGCAGCGGCAGGCTCATATGTGCCAGCGGCGCGAGGTCGCCCGAAGCGCCCAGCGAACCCTGCTGATAGACGACGGGCAGGATGCCGCGGTTGAAAAACTCCACGAGACGCTCCACCGTCGCCAGCTGCACGCCCGAATGGCCGTAGGCGAGCGACTGTATCTTGAGCAGCAGAATCAGCCGCACGATCTCCGAGGGCACGCGCTCCCCGGTTCCGCAGGCGTGCGACATCACGAGGTTCTGTTGCAGGCGCGACAGCTCGTCGCGGCCCACCGAAATGTCGCACAGCGACCCGAAACCGGTCGTGATGCCGTAGATCGGCCGCTCGGGGTTCTCCATCTTGCGGTCGAGGTACTCGCGGCAGCGGACGATGCGCGCCCGGGCGTCGTCGCTCAACGCGAGCGGCAGCCGCCGTTCGAGGATTTCGCGGACGCGCCCGACCGAAAGGTGCTCCGCGGTGATATGGTGATGTTCCATGGATGACAATTCAAAATTCATAATTCGAAATTCATAATTTATCCGAAGCGCCGCCCTGTTCGTTCAGCGCCTCGCGGACAAGTTCCTCGTCGGCAAAAACAGGCAGGGTCACACGCAGTCCGGGCGTGCGGTCCATTTCGCGGCGGATGGCTTCGACGGCCCCTTCGTTACGCGCCCAGCTGCGGCGGGCGATGCCGTTGTTGACGTCCCACAGCAGCATTTCGCGGATGCGGCGGCCGGCATCCTCCGAACCGTCGATCACCATGCCGAAGCCGCCGTTGATCACCTCGCCCCAGCCCACGCCGCCGCCGTTGTGGATCGAAACCCACGTCGCGCCGCGGAACGCATCGCCGATGACGTTCTGCACGGCCATGTCGGCCGTCAGGCACGAACCGTCGTAGATGTTCGAGGTCTCGCGGTAGGGCGAATCGGTTCCCGAAACGTCGTGATGGTCGCGCCCCAGCACCACGGGAGCCGTGATGCGGCCCTCGGCGATGGCCCGGTTGAACGCCTCGGCGATCTTCACGCGCCCTTCGCAGTCGGCATAGAGAATGCGCGCCTGCGACCCGACGACCAGCCGGTTGCGCCCGGCCTCGCGAATCCAGTGGATATTGTCGTCCAGCTGCCCCCGGATGTCGTCGGGAGCCGTCTTCCGGATCTCCTCCAGCACTTCGGCGGCCAGAGAGTCGGTCGTTTCGAGGTCTTCGGGCTTCCCCGAGGTGCAGACCCAGCGGAACGGCCCGAAGCCGTAGTCGAAGAACATGGGTCCCATAATGTCCTGCACGTAGGAGGGATAGCGGAAGCGTCCGCCCTCGCCCGTCACCGCGGCCCCGGCGCGCGAGGCTTCCAGCAGGAAGGCATTGCCGTAGTCGAAGAAATACATTCCCCTGTCGGTCAATTTGTTGATGGCATCGACCTGCCGCCGCAGCGACTCCTGCACACACTCTCTAAAGCGGCCCGGCTCCTCGGCCATCATCTTGTTCGACGCCTCGTAGCTCAACCCCACGGGATAGTAACCGCCCGCCCAGGGGTTGTGCAGCGAGGTCTGGTCCGAACCCAGGTCGACCGGAATCTCCTCCGCGGCCAGCCGCTCCCAGAGGTCCACGACGTTGCCCACATAGGCCATCGACACGACCTCTTTCGCCTTGACAGCCTGGCGGATACGCGGGATCAGCTCATCCAGCGCTTCATGCAGCTCGTCGACCCATCCCTGCTCGTGGCGTTTCTGCGCCGCCTTGGGGTTGATCTCGGCGACGACCGACACCACGCCCGAAATATTGCCCGCCTTGGGCTGCGCTCCCGACATGCCGCCGAGACCCGACGAGACGAACAGCATCCCGCGCGTATCGGTGCGGCCGGCCGTGAAGCGTTTGCGCGCGGCGTTCATCACCGTGATCGTCGTGCCGTGGACGATGCCCTGCGGCCCGATATACATGTACGACCCGGCGGTCATCTGCCCGTACTGCGACACCCCGAGGGCGTTGAGCCGCTCCCAGTCGTCGGGTTTCGAGTAGTTGGGAATCACCATGCCGTTCGTAACCACCACGCGCGGGGCGTCGGGATGCGACGGGAACAGCCCCAGCGGATGCCCGGAATACATGACCAAGGTTTGATTTTCAGTCATTTCCGAAAGATACTGCATCGCAAGGCGGTACTGCGCCCAGTTCTGGAACACGGCGCCGTTGCCGCCGTAGGTGATCAGCTCGTGGGGATGCTGGGCGACCCGCGGGTCGAGGTTGTTCTGAATCATCAGCATGATGGCCGCCGCCTGCCGGCAGCGGGCGGGATATTCGCCGATCGGACGCGCGTGCATCTCGTAGTCGGGACGCAGGCGGTACATATAGATACGGCCGTAGCGGCGCAGCTCCTCGGCGAACTCCTTCGCCAGCACGGCGTGGTGCCTGACCGGAAAATAGCGCAGGGCGTTTTTCAGAGCCAGCGTTTTCTCCTCGTCCGAAAGGATGTCCTTGCGTTTGGGCGCATGGTTGATCCGTTTGTCATAGGGTTTCGCGGCGGGCAGCCGGTCGGGAATACCCGCGCGAATGTCGTTCTGAAACTCTTCGCGTGTCATATTATCCGATTTTAGATTCGACGATCTGCAAGACCTCCGCTTCGAGACGCACGGCTTCGGCGGCCAGCGCCTCGGCCTCGGCGGTCAGCGCATCGGCCACGGCACGGTCCTTCAGCCCCGCGGCGTTGATCTTCACATTGAGGCACGCCCCCAGCACCGCGCTGCGGGCCGCCAGCGCACCCACGCCGGCGTCGGAGACCGAATTGGGGTTGCCCTCCGAGGCCATGGCGCGCACGATTTCAAAAACCCGCGAGGCGGCCTTCATCGTCCGCAGAGGAACCTCCGTGGCATAGAGCGTCGCCTCCTGCAACGCGGCGCTGCGCGCCGCCTTCTCCTCGTCGGTCGACTTGGGCATGGCGAAAACCGCCATGATGCGGTTGAACGCCGCCGTGTCCTCGTCCACGAGGTGCAGAAGCTCCGCAAGAACGGCCTGCCCCCGTTCGGCCCAGTCGGAAAACTCCTCCCAGCGGTCGTCCCACCCCGCCTTGTGCGACGAGAGGTTGGCGACCATCGTCCCGAGGGCCGCGCCCAGCGCACCCATGTAGGCCGCGATCGAGCCGCCGCCCGGAGCGGGAGATTCGCTCGCCGTCTCTTCGGCGAACGCCTTGCAGGTCATGTCGATAAGCCGCTTCTTCGGAACCTCCGCTTCAAGCAGGTACTCGATCACCTTCTCGGCAGGATCGAACGGCTTCAGGTCGTCCAATCCCATCGACTTGACGGCAATGCGGACGATCTCCTCCTCGGCGACGCCCGTCGAGCGACGCTGCTTGCGGAGGAAGTATTTGCCGGCTTCGACCAAAGCCCGTTTCGGAACCAGCCCCACGATTTCGGTCCCCGTGACGCGCACGCCGCGGGCGTCGGCCTTGCGGCACACCTCGTCGAAAGCCGCGTGGAGCGGCGTCCTGGAGATGTCGGTGATGTTCATCGAGACCTGCGCGATGCCGTACTCCTCGATGAACCAGCCGATGGCCTTCGTGGCCGGAAGCGTTCCGGGCTGCATCACGGGATTTCCCGCGGCATCCTTCACCACCCTGCCCGTGATGGGGTTGCCCTCGCGGACGGGACGCCCCTTTTCGCGCACGTCGAAGGCGATGGCGTTGGCGCGGCGCGTGGAGGTGGTGTTCAGGTTGAAATTCACGGCGATCAGGAAGTCGCGCGCCCCGACGGTCGTGGCTCCCGTGCGGGCAACCCCCTCGTCGAAGGGACGCGCCCCGAAATCGGGCGCGGATGCCGTGTGCGCCAGTTTCTCGGGCAGGGCCTCGTACTCCCCGGCGCGGCACACGGCGAGGTTTTTCCGTTCGGGCGCAAAGGCCGCGGCCTCGTAGCAATAGGTCGGAATGCGCAGTTCGTCGGCGATACGCCGGGCCAGCGCGCGCGCCAGTTCGGCGCACTCCGCAAGCGTGACGCCCGCAATCGGTATCAGCGGCAGCACGTCGGTGGCCCCCATGCGGGGATGCGCCCCCTTGTGGCGGCGCATATCGATCAGTTCGGCCGCCCGCTTCACCCCGGCAAAAGCGGCCTCGACGACCGCTTCGGGTTCGCCGACGAAGGTCACGACCGTGCGGTTGGTCGCCTCGCCGGGGTCCACGTCGAGCAGTTTGACGCCCCCGGAGGCCTCGATGGCCGCGGTGATTTGCCGGATCACGGCCTTATCGCGTCCCTCGCTGAAATTGGGAACGCATTCAATGATTCTTTGGGACATAGGATCGTCGCATTTAAATTCTTATACTTCAAAGATAAATAATAATCGGGAGAAATCCGAAAAAACCGTAACAAAACAGGCGGCTTTTTGCAAAAACAGAAAGGCCCGGTGCACAAATGCACCGGGCCAGGATTGCAGCCGGACGAAATCCGGAAACGCTTCGCAAGCGGATGCGCCCCGACTTCGGAGGGTTATTTGCCGATGGTCAGCGTCACCCCGCCCGTACACCAGAAACCCGGCAGGCGGATTCCGCCGATGTCGCAGTAGCGCGTGTCGGTGATGTTCGTGGCGTCGACATAAAGGCGGCAGATGCCCTTCTCCCACTGGAGACGTCCGTCGAGCAGGAAATAGGGCTTGTAGTCGCGTTCTTCGTTAAGGGAGGCGTTGCCCGGTTCGGGGTAATGCGTGTAACTGCCGTTGCGGTCGTAGACCGAGCCGGTCAGCGCAAGCGACATCCGCCGCAGGAAATGCACCTCCACGGCCAATGCCGCCTTGTGACGCATGAAATCCATCGCGCTTTTGGCGATGACGTCCGCGTTCCGGTCGGTCGTGATGTAGCCGTACGAGAGCGTCACGCGGCGCAGGAAGCCTTCCGAAACCGTATAGCCGCCCGCGAGTTCGATCCCGAAGGTATCGAGGCTGCTCGTCTGTTCGGAATGCCACTTGCTGCCCATGTCCTCGCGCCAGACCCAGTCGATGATGTCGCGCCCGGAGCGGTAATAGGCTTGCGCCGAAAGGTTCCAGCTCCGCTTGAGGTAATCCACGCCAAGTCGGTATGTGACTGCGTGTTCCGGCGCAAGATCGAGGTTGTTGATCTGCGCCGGGGAGGTGTAGTAGAGGTCCGTGAAGGTCGGCAGGCGCATCGACTGCCACGCCCCGGCTTCGAGGCGCAGCCCGGCCGCGGGGGCATAGCCCGCCGAAAGGCTCCACAGGGCCGAAGTGCCGTAGGGCGTGAGGCTCACGCCCGCCGAAACCGCCGCGTCGAAATGCCGCCACCGCTTGGCGTGCCGCAGCCACAGGTTGCCCGTGTGGCGCGCCTTGGCATGGGTGTAATGGCCTTCGGGAACCGAGAGCTTGTCACCGAGATTGGTGCTGTAAATGTGGTTGAAAGCATAGTCTCCGCCCACGGTGGTAACGCCCGCCGCCCAGTCGCAGTCGGCCCAGAGCTTCGCTCCGACATTGTCCGTGTTGTGGCGGTTCATCGCCGTGCCGCGCGTCCAGTCGTAGCGGTCGAAGTTCTTGCGGTAGCTCGCGGCGGCCCCCAGCGAAAAGCGGCCTGCGGTTTTCAGCCACCGCAGCGACCCCAGGGCCGTAGCGGTATGCTCCCACTGGTCGGGATTGTAGGCCGCATAGAAACCGTTGGAGCCGAAATCGCGGTCCTGCCACCCGGCCTGCAAGTCGAAGAACCCGGCCCGCCCGCCGTCGTAGGTCGCCCGTACGAATGCGTTGTAGTTGGAGAAATCGGTATTGTGCCGGTAGCCGTCGCTGCGGCGGTACGAAGCCGCGCCGAGCACCGAGAAGCGTCCCGCACTCACCGCGCCCGAAAGATTCCCGTAGCCATAGCTGTACTGGCCGCCCGAGGCTTCGAGGCGCAGGTAGGTGGGCCGCAGCGGCGCGGTGCGGATGTTCACCGCACCGGCGTAGGCTCCGACGCCCGGAACGCCGTCGATCAGTTCGACGGCCGAAATGCAGTCGAGGTCGACGGGCAGCGCGTGGGACTGATGCCCGGTGCGGGCATCGGTGAAATCAATGCCGTTGAGAAGGACCATGGTCTGGTCGAAAGAGCCTCCCCGGATGAAGATGTCGGCCTGCGTTCCCTTGCCTCCGCGTTCGCGGACATCGACCGAAGGAGCAAGGCGCAGGGCGGCTTCCAGAGTCTGGACAGGCGCCGGGGCCTGGGCTTTCCGGTCGAAAAGCGGGGTGTGCGACTGGGCGTTGCGCGCGGGAGCCGTCTGACTCCCGGTGACGCCGACTTCCCGTATCCGCAATGTCTTGAGGACAGCGGTCGTGTCGACAGTCTGCGCGGACGCACCTTGCGTCGCAAGCAGCAGGATCGACATCCCGACAGAGAGGACCCCGATAGTCACATAACGGTGGAGGCTGGCAAAAACCGACCAGTTTTTGCGACTCCAACGCTTGAAGCAGGGGTACTGCTTTGTTTGGATGTTTTCCATTTGTTTGAAATTTGGGTTAAAAGTGAAAAAACGTCCGAACCGGGTCCGGCTGCTGATCCCCGGTTCGGACGCGCAAAGGTAACAAAAAAAACGGGCTACACAGGCCCGTTTGTGTAAATCGCACTGAAGCAATCAGTCAACCCGCTGTCATTCAGTTGAACAGCGCCTCGACCTTCTCCACGACGTCGTTTTCGTCGGGTTCGAGCGGGAAGACATGGCTCGGCTTGAGATACCACAGCTCCTTGCCCTCCTTGAAGTGCTCCTCGCCGCCGCCCGTGACATTGAGCATGACGGTGGCGTCCTTCTCGATTTTACCCGCGTTCACGGCATTGACGAGCGACGCCAGCGCAACGCCCGCCGCCGAATAGATGTCGACGCCTTCGAGTTCGTGGAACAGCTTGCGGGCCTTGCGCGCCATGGCGTTCGTGGCCACGAAAACCTCGCCGCCGGTGGCTTTCAGCGCATCGAAAAGACCGCCCGTGACGCTGTAAGGCGGACGGCGGTTCGAAAGCACCTTGGCGTCGATGATCTCCGCGTCGCGGCGCGCCTTGTCGTCGTCGTAAGGCAGCAGCTTGCGCGATGCCGCCTGCCAGGCGTCGTACATCGGAACGAACGGGGCGTTCTGCGCCACCATCAGCTTCATCGTATTCCGCCCGAAGCGGCCGTCCTCCACCAGACGCATGTTGGCCTCCCAGGCGGCAATGGCGCCCGTGCCGCTGCCCACGGCCTGGAAATAGTAGTCGGGAATGCGGCCGATGGTCGTCACGGCCGAAAGGACCGTGCAGGCCATGCCGTCGCGGCGCGCGACGTTCTTGGCGCCGCCCTCGGCGTAGAAGCCGGGGCTTTTCAGCGCAATGTCGCTCAAATGGATGGCGTCGAAATAGTCGCCGCCCTTCTCGCACGAAATGAGTTTCACGCAGGGGTTCAGCGGCTGGTCGAACCACAGCGCGCCGATATTGTCGTAGGGAACCGAGAGCAGCAGCCTGATGTTATTGTCCGAGCAGACCTTGGCGAAGGCCCGGGCGGTGTTTCCGGCCGAAGCCACCACCAGCACGCGCCGTTCGTCGGCAGCGGCGCGGCCGCAGACCGAATAGGCCTCGGTCTCCTTGAACGAGCAGGTCGACATCGTGGCCCCGATGGCCGGATACCAGCCGTTGAAGGTGATCCAGAGGTTTTCCAGCCCGAGGTGCGCGGCGAGGCCCTTGCTCTTATAGGTCACGGGAGCCGACGAACCTTTGAGGATACGCCGCACGGGCATCCAGTCCGAGAAACGGTACAGGCCCCAGTCGGCGGGTTTCACGTCGATCTGTTTGCGGGCGTATTTGGTGCGCACGAGCGAAGTCTCCTTGCACTGCGGGTCGGCAAGCATCCAGCCGGCGTCTTCGAATTCGCGGCCCGTGGCGACGCATTCCAACGTGTAGGGGGTAGGTGTGAAATTTTCCATGAAGAGGTTTCGTATATCTGAATTCAATATTGTCTATGACATGCGGTTCCGGAAGTCCTCGTAGCCGAATTCGCGGATGACGTCGGTGCGGCCGTCGCGGCGCGCGATGACGATGGACGGATGGTGTACGCCGTTGAACATCGTGGTCTTGACCATCGTGTAGTGGATCATGTCCTCGAAGACGACGCGCTCCCCCACCTTCAGCTCGCGGTCGAAAGCCCAGTCGCCGCAGTAGTCGCCCGCAAGGCAGCTCGTGCCGCCCATGCGCCAGCGCTTTTCGCCGTCGGCGGGTTCATGCGCTCCGATGACGGCGGGTTTGTAGGGCATTTCGAGGCAGTCGGGCATGTGGCAGGCGAACGACACGTCGAGCATCGCCGTCGTCACCCCGCCGTTCTCCACGATGTCCTCGACGGTCGAAACCAGAAAGCCCGTGCGCCACGTGAAGGCGCTGCCGGGTTCGAGGATCAGCCGCAGGTTCGGATGGCGGGACCTGAACGCCTTCAGCAGAGCGATCAGGCGGTCGCAGTCATACCACGAGGCCGTCATCAGGTGGCCGCCGCCCATGTTGAGCCATTTGATCCGGTCGAGATACGCTCCGAAATGCGTCTCGACGGCCTCCAGCGCCTTTTGCAGATGCTCCGGGCGCGATTCGCAGAGGACGTGGAAATGCAGCCCCTCGACACCCGCCGGAAGTCCGCCGTGCGCCGCCAGCTGTTCGGCCGTGACGCCCAGCCGCGAGCCGGGGACGCAGGGGTTGTAGAGGTCCGTCTCGACGGGCGAATACTGCGGGTTGATCCGCAGGCCGCAGGAAATGCCGTTGATAAGGGCTTTCTGGCCGAAGCGGCGGAACTGCGACAGCGAATTGAACGTGATATGATCGCTGCAATTGAGGATTTCGTCGATATTGGAGTCCGTGTAGACCGGGGCGTAGGTGTGGGCGGGACGCCCGAACTCCTCGAAAACGAGACGCGCCTCGGCAGCGGAACTTGCAGTCGCACCGTCGGAATGCTTCGCCAGCTCGGGAAAAATGCTCCACATGGCGCAGGCCTTCAGGGCGACGATAATTTCGGCGCCCGATTCCCGGCGCACACGGTCGACAGTCGCCAGGTTCCGGTCCAGCAGCTCCTCGTCGAGGACGTAGCACGGTGAAGGCAGTTTCAGAAAGTCAATCATCGAATTGTTTTTAGTTGGATTTCATCCTTCGTTTTCTCCGCTCGGCATAATCCGGGCAAGCCCGGCTCTGCCCTCGCTCAACGAAAACGTCCAAAACAGTTGCAAAAGTAGCAAAAACCTCCTGAAAACCACGCTGCGCAGGCTTGGTTTTCGGGAAAATACGCATTTATACTTACGACCGCCGCTTTCGGAGCGAAAAGATTAACAGCATTCCGATTTTTTCGTATCTTTGCAAACACAATCCGCTGTCGCGGGTTGTCTTGGCTGGTGGAAAATCTGGAAAATTTACCCGAAACAGCCAAGCGCATATCCCGCTCTGCGGTGCGGCTCGCGCCGTATGGCATGGGATATGGTTTTCTACGTCATTACGGCGCGGGCTATATGTGCTTGTTTGTTTCAGGGTTTTCCAGAGCCTTCCACCGAATGAGTAACAGTAGTCCGCGTTCGTTTTTACGGGCGCGTCATCCAAAAATTCGCACGATGGAAAACAAGTCCCGACGCCCCCACCCCAACGATTACAGCTACGCCAGCGAACGGCTCCGGTTCGTGATCCGCGCCTCGGGGTTTTACACCGAACTTTTCGCCCGTCAGATCGGGATGCCCGACGCCGAGCTGCTCTACCTCGTCCTGTTCGACAACAGGCCTCTGACGCCCCTGCTCGTGGAGCGCATCTGCGCACGGTTTCCGCAGATCGACGCCCGGTGGCTGCTGACGGGGCGGGTCGGCGAGTAGTCCGGCGGCGGAAGAACGGAACATGGGTTTCAGATTCGGTCCGACGGCGGCGGCAAACGGAGTGCAGTCCTCCGCGGGGCGCGGCGGCGAACTGCCGTTCTGCGGGACCGCCACCGTTTTCGATCGGTGCGGTGCATCTGTCGTGCATCGTGAAAAATCCCCGGATGGGACGTACTTCGGCACTATCCATCCGGGGATTTTGAGGGATGTGCGGCATCTGCGCCGCAATCTTCAAAAACCTACACTTCGAGATTCACATCGAACAGCTCGTGCCACGGCAGGCCCTGCTCGCCCAGCTCGGCGAGGAACGGATCGGGATCGAACTCCTCGACGTTGAACACGCCGGCGCCGCGCCAGAGGCCCTTGGCCCACATCGAAGCGCCCAAAGCCGCCGGAACGCCCGTGGTGAACGACACAGCCTGCGTGCCGGTCTCCTTGAAGGCTTGTTCGTGGTCGCAGTTGTTATAAATATAGTAGGTGCGCTCCTTGCCGTCCTTCAGGCCCTTGATGCGGCAACCGATCGAGGTCTGGCCGTGATAGTTGGCGCCCAGCGACTTGGGATCGGGAAGAACCGCCTTGAGGAACTGGATCGGGACGATCTCGACGCCGTTGTAGATGATCGGGTCGATACGCGCCATGCCGATGTTCTGAATCACGCGCAGGTGCGTCAGGTACTCCTGACCGAAGGTCATCCAGAAGCGCGCACGCCGGATCGTGGGATAGTTCTTCACGAGCGACTCCAACTCCTCGTGGTAGATGACGTACGACTCGCGCTCGCCGATGCCCGGATAATTGAGCGGCTTGTGGATCTCGTGCGGCTCGGTCACCACCCACTCTCCGTTCTCGTAATAACGCCCTTTCTGGGTCACCTCGCGGATGTTGATCTCGGGGTTGAAGTTCGTGGCGAAAGCCATGCCGTGGTTGCCGGCGTTGCAGTCGACGATGTCGAGGTAGTGGATTTCGTCGAAATGGTGCTTGGCGGCATAGGCCGTGAAGATGGCCGTCACGCCCGGGTCGAAACCGCAGCCGAGGATCGCCGTGAGTCCCGCGGCCTTGAAGCGGTCCTGATAGGCCCACTGCCACGAGTATTCGAAATGCGCCTCGTCCTTCGGCTCGTAGTTGGCCGTATCGAGGTAGTTGCAGCCGCATTCGAGGCAGGCGTCCATGATCGTGAGATCCTGGTACGGAAGCGCCACGTTGACCACGATGTCGGGTTTGAACGCGCGGAACAGTTCGCACAGCTGCGGCACGCTGTCGGCGTCGACCTCGGCGGTCTTCACGCGGTTGCCGCCGATGGCGGCCGCAACGGCGTCGCATTTGGATTTGGTACGGCTGGCCAGCATCACGTCCGTGAAGACGGGATTGGCCGCGATTTTCTGCGTCACCACCGTTCCGACGCCGCCGGCTCCGATTATCAGCGCTTTACACATAGAATTATTCGGTTTTAAAAGTTAGATTTCATCTTAACGCCTACAAAAATATCCTTTTATTTCGGCAAAACAAAATCCGCGCGCCAAATTTCACGATCCCGGCCGGCCGAAACCGCCGGAAGATGCCCGGACGCCTATCGCCTGCAGGCGGCATCCGGCAGCCGGAAAGGCAAAAAACACACTTTTGCGCAAAATTTGCAGGCCGGGTATTGGATTTTAAAAATAAATCCGTACATTTGCACCACCAAAACGGAAACGATTCCCATTTTGGCACACGGAGATTCCGTAGCTCAGCTGGTAGAGCACAACACTTTTAATGTTGGGGTCCTGGGTTCGAGCCCCAGCGGGATCACCAGAGAAAGGAAGGTCGAGGCCTTCCTTTTTTCGTTTGCATTCAATTATTGTCCGATGATCTCCGACGACTTGATTCGAATACCCTGGTGTTCGATACCCCCTCAACAGCATTACGACACGATCGGTCGGCTAAAGCAGGATATGCACCGTTATCTGCATGCCCGGTCATCGGAATTCGAAACCGGGCCGTTCGCACCGCCGACGGATAAATTCGAAATCATTCAGGCCTCCGGCAATTCATACATATTGCTGCCCACAGCCTCTGACTACGCCTTTCTTTTTCGGGGCCAGAATGCTTTTTACAAAGACTGTGCGCCTACATTGTATCGCAGGCGAAAAACGCCCGGTGAAATCTTCGAACAGCGGCTCAAATGCGCCGAATTCCAACTTATGGCCGAAGAACTGCCCGCCGTTCAGTACTTCAGGCAGCAAAAATTCAGTATCGATTATCTCGGTCTTGCGCAACACTACGGGCTGCAAACCGACATTTTGGACCTGACGGTCGATCCGGACATAGCCCTGTTTTTTGCCATGTGCGATTACGACCCGCGAAACGACCGTTATACCGCCAAAAGCCAAGAACGGGAATACATCGGTTACCTTTACGCGATAAACGTATTCTCCTATACGGATTACTCTCCGAAGAAATTGGAGAACCTATTCACCTCGAAGCTAAAAGCCATCGGACTGCAACCATTCGACCGACCTGGAAATCAAAAGGCGTTTTCGCTGCATTTGGACGAAGGCGAAAAACTGAAAGCCAACCTCTATTCATTCAATTACACGAAGCAGGATTCGGAGGAATACTGTCGGAAATACGCTTATTTGTGGCGATCGGACATGCTATCGGAACGAACGAAATCAATCCGTGATACAAAAATCTACTCGCACCAGGCTTTGAGCCTGGCAACCAAAAAATGGGGTGACGGCAAAAGCCGGAATTATTGGGAACGACAAATGCGGAATCAACAATGCTCTTTCACCGCCCCGCATAAGTGCCATTGGAAATTCACTTCCGACGAGATACAAAAAGCGGTCTCCGAATGGCAAAATCACGGACTCGGTCAAATCCGGCGGTTGCTGACCCGGCGCAGACTCATCACCGGCAATCGGCAAACCGGCTGCAACACAACCTCCTCGTTATACCATACGCTCGTTTTAAAAAATTTGCAGGGCGGATTTCCGGCTCCCGGAGGATACGATTCCGGCATTGTAAAACTCCTTTCGGAAAAGGACAAGATGCAAGGCTGGGAAACGGACACGGCTTTCGAACACAGCGTTCCGGAGGCCGACGGCAAAATTCACCGGTACAACCAAATCCTGGATTGGTCCCCGACAAGACGGTTACCCGGCGATCGACTGCGGACGTTTCAGATGCGCCCAGACTGAACGCACGAAGGCGCCGGCAAGACCCTCGTCGAAGACCAGCCGGTGTTTCCAGCGGTTCGCCCACCAGCGGCGGGTCTTGAACCGGACCACGCGCAGCAACCCTTCGGGCTGCTCGCCGGAGAACGCCGGGGAGAGGATTTCGTCCAGCACCCGCTTTTCGAGTTCGGCGTCGCGTTCGAAATCCGGGAGCGACGGGGCCTCCAGCCCCAGGCAGTCGACGCAGAGGGCGTTGAGGCAGTTCAGGAACCCGACCATCCGGGTCTCCCGGGCCACGGCGTACAGAGCCGGCCAGTCGATCCGGTCGTGGCAGTGCGCGACGAAGACGCACCAGTCCAGAACATGCCGCAGGCCGATGTTGATCGCCGCGAAATGCACGGCGGCATGGCGCAGCAGGAACAGGGCGTTGAGCTGCTCCGAAGGCAGGTAGACGGCTACGCCCGCAACGGCGACCGACTCGCCGGGCTGCGCGGCATACTGCTTGAACAGCCGTTCGAGACGCGCGTTGGAGGCGTGCGTCTCCTTATTGACAAAGTCGTAATGATTCTCGACCATGATGCCGTCGACGTCGAACGTCGTGTGGTGCTCCTTGTGCACGTCGACCGGAACGCCCCACTCCCGGGCGACCAGCTTGTCGGCCTCGGGCTGACGCCCGAAAAGCCAGATGTCGATGTCCCCGCAGGGACGGTGTTCCGGAACGGGATAGAAAAGGCTCAAGCCGTAGCCCTTGAGCAGCATCATCGGGATCGCATGCTCGCGGTAGAACGCCGCGAGGCGGGCGATGGCCCGCTCCTGCCGGCGGTAGACCTTTTCGATCCGTTCGACGTTGACGGCCCATTGCAGGCGCAGCGCCCTGGGCGGCCGCATCGCTTCGGGCAGGAGCTGCATCCCGTCCCACGCCTGGGCCAGCACGCCCTGCACCGAGGAGAGGTCGTAGATTTCACGCCACTGCGCCGCGTCGGTCCCCTCGAACAGCGATGCGTCGTCCATACGGTTGCGCAGCGTCGCCCGCACGAGGGCGAACAGTCGTTCGGCAGCCCGCGTCATCGCACCATGTCCTCCGGCGCCAACGGCGCATAGGGACCGTCCTTGACCTCGAACAGCACCGTGCCGCTTTCGAGAACCTCCAGCGTGTGCCACTGCCCTTTGGGGACGTGGATGCCGTAGACGCCTTTCAGCGGGTCGAGCGCGAAACGCTGCGTCTGGCGGCCGTGCTCGTCGCAGAAAATCACGTCGAAGCGGCCGCGCAGGATGACATAGGTTTCATCCGTGTGGGGATGGCGGTGCACGGGCAGCACCGTGCCCGGCTCCAGGGCGTTGAGCAGACGCTGGGCCTTGGCGTCGAGCGAGTCGTGAAGGTTGAAATTCATCCGCAGGCGTTCGCTCGTCTTCGCCCGGGCGGTCACTTCGTCCAGAAGTTTATCGTCGAGAATCATACTGTCTATGGTTTGAATTAGTCCCGGTAAAGATAGCGATACTTTGCAAAAAAACAGGCACGGAGATCGGATTTTCGCAAAAAAACCGTACCTTCGATCGAAATTATCCGCCCGAAGACCCGGAGAAAAGGCCCGCGGGCGACGTCAACGACGCAAGAAAATGAAAGGTATCGTATTAGCCGGAGGCTCGGGCACGCGCCTGTATCCCATCACGAAAGGTGTGAGCAAGCAACTGCTGCCCATTTATGACAAGCCCATGATTTATTATCCGATTTCGGCGTTGATGCTGGCCGGCATCCGCGAGATACTCGTGATCTCGACGCCGGCCGACCTCCCGGGATTCCGGCGGCTGCTGGGCGACGGCTCGGACTACGGCGTAAGCATCGAGTACGCCGAACAGCCCTCGCCCGACGGGCTGGCGCAGGCGTTTCTGATCGGCGAGGAGTTCATCGGCGGCGATTCGGTCTGTCTGGTGCTGGGCGACAATATCTTCCACGGGGCGGGCTTCACGGGCATGCTCCGGGAGGCCGTGCGCAGCGCGGAGGAAGCGGGCAAGGCGACGATCTTCGGCTACCGGGTCGAGGACCCCGAGCGGTACGGCGTCGCGGAGTTCGACGCCGCGGGCAACTGCCTCTCGATCGAGGAGAAGCCTGCGCATCCGAAGTCGAACTACGCCGTGGTGGGGCTGTACTTCTACCCCAACAAGGTCGTGGAGGTGGCCAAATCCATCCGTCCCTCGGCGCGCGGCGAACTGGAGATCACCTCGGTGAACCAGGCGTTTCTCGCCGGCGGAGCGTTGAAAGTGCAGACCCTCCAGCGGGGATTCGCATGGCTCGACACGGGCACGCACGACTCGCTGGCCGAAGCCTCGATCTTCGTGGAGGTGATCGAGAAGCGGCAGGGGCTGAAAATCGCCTGCCTCGAAGGCATCGCCTACCGCAACGGCTGGATCACGGAGGAGAAGATGCGCGCACTGGCCGGGCAGATGCTCAAGAACCAGTACGGACGGTATCTGTTGAAGGTAATCGAAGAATCGAAACGATGAAAGCGATAAAAACGGAGATCCCCGGCGTGGTGCTTCTCGAACCGGAGGTGTTCGGGGACGCAAGGGGTTATTTTATGGAGCGTTTCTCGCAGCGGCAGTTCGACGAACTGGTCGGGCCGGTGCGGTTCGTGCAGGACAACGAGTCGAAATCGCGCTACGGAGTGGTCCGGGGACTGCATTTCCAGAAGGGGGAATACGCCCAGGCGAAGCTGGTGAGCGTGGTCAGGGGCCGCGTGCTCGACGTGGCGGTGGACATCCGCCGCGGATCGCCGACCTTCGGACGGCACGTCGCCGCGCTGCTCGACGGAGAGAACAAGCGGCAGCTGTTCATCCCCCGCGGATTCGCCCACGGATTCGCCGTGTTGAGCGACGAGGCCGTCTTCCAATACAAATGCGACAACTACTACGCCCCCGGCAGCGAGGGCGGCATTGCGTGGGACGACCCCGCGCTCGCGATCGACTGGCGGCTTCCGGCCGGCGAAATACTCCTCTCGGAGAAAGACCGCCGGCACCCGCAGCTGGCCGACGCACCGGAACTTTTCGAATACGACAGACCATGAACATACTCGTAACGGGCGCCAACGGCCAGCTGGGCCGTGAAATGCAGCGGCTGAGCGCCGTGTCGCCCAACAACTACACCTTTACCGACGTGGCGGAACTCAACGTCACCGACGCCGGGGCCGTCCGGCAGGCCGTGGCGCAGACCCGCGCCGAAGTGATCGTGAACTGCGCGGCCTACACCAACGTGGAGCGCGCCGAGGAGGACGAGGAGGCGGCCGACCGGCTGAACCGCGGGGCGGCGGAGAACCTCGCCCGGGCCGCGGAGGCGAACGGCGCGACGCTGATCCACGTCTCGACGGACTACGTCTTCGACGGCACGGCACACCTGCCCTACACGGAAGACGCCCCGACCGCACCGCTGGGCGTCTACGGGCGCACGAAACTCGCCGGGGAGCGGGCCGTTGCGGAGTCGGGGTGCAAATACCTGACCTTCCGCACGGCGTGGCTCTATTCCGAATACGGGAACAACTTCCTGAAAACGATGCTCCGGCTGACGGCCGAAAAGGAGCGTCTGAACGTGGTCTTCGATCAGGCGGGGACCCCGACCTACGCCGGGGACCTGGCCATGACGATCTTCTCGATCGTCGAAGGCGGCTATTTCGCCGGAAACGAGGGCCTCTACCACTTTTCGAACGAGGGCGTGGCGTCGTGGTACGACTTCGCCGCGGAGATCGCCGCCGCCGCCGGGCACGACAAATGCCGCATCCGCCCCTGCCGCACGGCGGAATTCCCGACCAAGGCCGCCCGCCCGGCCTACTCGGTGCTGGACAAAAGCAAAATCAAAGAGACGTTCGGGCTGGAAATCCCCCACTGGCGGGAGTCGATGCTCTACTGTCTGAAAAACATGCTGCGATGAAACGCAATATCCTGATCACCGGCGGCGCCGGATTCATCGGCTCGCACGTCGTGCGGCTGTTCGTCGGGAAATACCCCGACTATCGGATCGTAAACCTCGACCGCCTGACCTACGCCGGCAACCTCGCGAACCTGCGGGACGTCGAGAACCGTCCGAACTACACGTTCGTCAAAGGCGACATCTGCGACTACGATGCCATGCGCAGCCTCTTCGCGGAGTACGACATAGACGGGGTGATCCATCTCGCGGCCGAAAGCCACGTCGACCGCTCGATCCGCGATCCGTTCACTTTCGCGCGGACCAACGTGATGGGGACGCTGACGCTGTTGCAAGCCGCACGGGAGCATTGGAACGGCGCATGGGAAGGCAGACGCTTCCACCACATCTCGACCGACGAGGTCTACGGGGCCTTGCCGTTCGACGGGACGCTCTTCACCGAGCAGACCCGCTACGACCCCCACTCGCCCTACTCGGCGTCGAAAGCCTCGTCGGACCATTTCGTACGGGCGTTCCACGACACGTACGGATTCCCGGCCGTGGTGACGAACTGTTCGAACAACTACGGGCCTTATCAGTTTCCCGAGAAGCTCATACCGCTGTTCATCAACAACATCCGCCACGAAAAGCCGCTGCCGGTCTACGGCCGGGGCGAAAACGTCCGCGACTGGCTCTACGTCGAGGACCACGCCCGGGCCATCGACACGATATTCCACCGGGGACGCGACGGCGAGACGTACAACATCGGCGGTTTCAACGAGTGGCGGAACATCGACCTGATCCGGGAGATCATCCGGACGGTGGACCGCCTGCTGGGACGGCCCGAAGGGGCTTCGGAGAAGCTGATCACCTACGTCACCGACCGGGCCGGGCACGACCTGCGCTACGCCATCGACTCGCGCAAACTCAAGGAGGAGCTGGGCTGGGAACCTTCGCTGCAATTCGAGGAGGGCATCGAGAAGACCGTGCGGTGGTACCTCGCCAACCAGGAGTGGATGGACGACATCACCTCGGGGGAATACGAGCGGTACTATCAGGAAATGTATACCGGGCGGTAGACGCATATTTTCGGATCGTTTCACGATCCGGTGCTTATGTACTTTTTGATCGCAAAAAGTACCAAAAACTCTCCGACAGATGCCTTCGCCTACTTTGGGCGGCCTAACGCTGGCTCCGGGCGACTATTCGCGGGTTTGTAAACAAACCGCCCCCTCCGCTCGCGCTTTTAGGCCGCCCTGCGTTTCACGGCTGCGGCATCGAGTCGGGATCAGTCTCCGCTTGTGGCGGCGGGAAGCAGATGCGATAACTCCGTTCAGAAAAAACTACGAAAAACTCCGTATTTATCAAACCTACCCTTTGCGGCTGATCTCGGCGAACGTCGCCCGGACGCAGGCCGCCAGGTCCGAAGGGGCGACCTTGAGTTGCAGACCCCGCACCCCCGCACTGACATAGATGAAAGGCAGGCCGGCAGCCGTGGCGTGGATGTAGGTCGGAAAGGCCTTTTTCATGCCGATCGGCGAACAGCCCCCGCGGATGTAGCCCGTCACGGGCAGCAGCTCCTTCATCGGAATCAGATCGGCCTTCTTGTTGGCGGAGATCTTCGCCGCGGCTTTCAGGTCCACTTCGTGGTCGCCGGGCACGACGCAGACGAAATAGCCCGTGCGGTCGCCCTTCAGAACGAGGGTCTTGAAAACGGTCGCTATATCCTCGCCCAGCTGTTCGGCGACGTGCGTCGCGGCGAGGTGCTCTTCGTCCACCCGGTACGGAACCAGTTCGTATGCGATCTTCGCGCGGTCGAGCAGCCGCGCGGCATTCGTCTTTTCGACTTTGGGATGTGCCATATTGTTCCCTTTATCTTCTTATCTGCCGCAAAGGTAGTTTAAATTACCCGAATGTGTGCATTTTTGCTACATTTGCCCGATCATGACGCAACGGACACTCATATTTCTGGCAGGACTTCTCTGGGCCGCAGGCGCTTCGGCGCAGACCACGCGCGTACGCGGGCAGGTGACCGACGCCGCGGACGGAAAGCCCCTGCAATTCGTCAGCGTCGTATTCCCCGGAACCACGACGGGAATCACCACCGACGAGCAGGGAATCTACGCCCTCGAAACCCGCGACACCGTGAGCCGCGTGCAGGCCTCGATGGTCGGTTACGCCACACGGACCCTGCCGCTGACGCCCGGGACCTTCAACCACGTGGATTTCGCCCTCGAAGCCGTGGAGTTCGGCATCGGGCAGGTGGTCATCACCCCCGGCGAAAACCCCGCCTACCCCATTCTCGACGGCGTGATCCGCAACAAGCCGCTGAACGACCCCGAGCGGTACGACACGTACAGCTGCCGCACCTACACCAAGATGGAGCTGGACCTCACGAACATCAGGCCGCAGTTCCGGAGCCGCCGTCTCCAGCGCAACTTCGGGTTCGTCTTCGATTACGTCGACACCTCGGCGCTCACGGGCCAGGCCTATCTCCCGGCGATGATCTCCGAGTCCACGGCCGACCTCTACCGCAGCAGCCATCCGGCATTCAAGCGCGAGGTGATCCGCGCCAGCCGCATCTCGGGCGTCGAGGACAACTTCGCCGCGGCCCAGTTCACGGGAGGCATGCACGGCGACGTGAATTTCTACGACAACTTCATCGACATCTTCAACGTGCGCTTCGCCAGCCCGCTCTCCGACGGGGGACGCGCGTTCTACAACTATTTCCTGGTGGACAGCATGGTGACCGAGGGACGCAAGGTCTACAAAATCCGCTTCCATCCCAAGCGCCTCACCACCCCGGTGCTCGACGGAGAGGTCAACATCGACTCGGCGTCCTACGCCCTCCAGTCGGCCTCGGCGCGCATGCCCAAGGGCGTGAACGTCAACTGGATCAGGCACCTGATGCTCGACAACGAGAACCGTCCGGCGGACAAGGGCCGCTGGTTTCGCGTCCGCGACCGCGTGTCGGCGGAATTCTCCGTCTCGACGGCCGATTCGTCGAAACTCACCTCGTTCATCGGCACGCGCGAGGTGGCTTACAGCGACGTGCGCATCGGCGAGCCGATCCCCGACGAGGTGCTGCGCATGGACAACAACGTCGTGGTGCGCGACGAGGAACCCGGGCACCGCCGGGAGGAGTTCTGGGAGCAGGTGCGCCCTTACAGTTTGAGCGAAAAGGAGAAAGGCATCTACGCGATGGTCGACTCGGTGCAGCACGTGCCGCTGTACCGCAACATCTACACCCTCATCAACACGGTGATCGTCGGCTACTGGAATACGAAATACATCGGCATCGGCCCCTACTACAAACTGGCCAGCTTCAACAAGCTGGAAGGCTTCCGCATGCAGCTGGGCGGGCGCACGACGACCGAAGTGAGCCGCACGGTGCGCGTCGGGGGCTACGTGGCCTACGGCACGCGCGACGAGGACGTGAAGGGCGGCGGCAGCGTCGAGGTGGCCTTCAACCGCCACCTCACGCGCAAACTGACCCTCACGGCACGGCACGACGTGATGCAGCTCGGCGCCGGGCAGAACGCGCTGACCGAAAGCAACATCCTCTCGTCGATACTCTCGCGCGGCGACCAGCGGCTCTCGATGGTCAACCGCGGCGAGGCGGTCTACGAACACGAGTGGTGTCACGGCGTGAGCACCTTCGCCGGCGCGCGCATGCAGCGCATCTTCGCCAACCGTTACGTGCCGATGCTGCGGCCCGACGGTGTGCCCGTCAACTCGGTTTCCGACGCCGCGGTGCACGTCGGCCTGCGGCTCTCGAAAAACGAAACGGTCTACCGCATGCCCTTCGACAAGCAGTCGATGGGTTCGGTCTACCCCATCCTGACGCTCGGATTCTCGGCGGGGATTCCCGACGCGCTGCACGGCAGCTACGAATACTACCGCCTCGAAGGCGGCATCCGCTACCGTCCGGAACTGCCGCCCGTGGGGTATTCGGACATCACGGTGCAGGGCGGGCGCATCTTCGGCAAGGTCCCCTACCAACTGCTCAAACTCCACGAGGGCAACGGCACCTATTTCTACGATCCCTACGCCTTCTCGTGCATGAATTTCTACGAGTTCGCCTCCGACGCATGGGTGTCGTGGTTCTGGGAGCACCACTTCAACGGCGTGCTGCTGGGCCGCCTGCCGCTGATCAAAAAGCTGAAATGGCGCGAGGTGCTGGTCTGCAAGGGCGTGTGGGGCACGCTTTCGCGCGAAAACAACGGGTCGACGGCCGGAACGCAGGCCGACCTTCTCTTCCCCGCGGGCATGACCTCGGTGTCGGACCCCTATGTCGAGGCCGGATTCGGCGTGGAGAACATCTTCAGGCTCTTCCGCGTGGACTGCATCTGGCGGCTCACACACCGAAGTCCCAAACCCGGACAGGAGATTCAGAACTTCGCCGTCAATTTAAGCCTGCATCTCAAATTCTGACCGGCGCAAGCCGTGCGTGTCGGGGATTTTGCCTATCTTTAGGCCCTGAAAACGAAACCGACGATGAAGAAAGCAGCTATATTCGACATGGACGGCACGCTGGTCGCCAACTCCCCGATACACATCCGGGCCTTCGAAATCTTTTGCGCCCGCTACGGCGTCACCGACTGGAGAGAGAAACTCGCCAACGGGTTCGGCATGGGCAACGACGACATCATGCGGCTGGTGATGCCCGAGGAGGTGATCCGCGAAAAGGGCCTCGCGGCGCTGGCCGACGAGAAGGAAGCCATCTACCGCGAAATATACGCCCCGGACATCCGCCCGGTGGAAGGGCTGAAGGAGTTGCTCGAACGGCTCCGTGCGGCGGGGATTCCGTGCGCCGTGGGTTCGTCGGGATGCAAGACCAACGTAGATTTCGTGCTCGACAGCTGTGCGATCCGGCCTTATTTCGATGCGGCGATCTCGGGCGACATGGTGTCGCGCTGCAAACCCGACCCGGAGATCTACCTCACGGCGGCTGCGGCGCTGGGCGTTTCGCCCGCCGACTGCGTGATCTTCGAGGATGCGTGGGCGGGATTCGAAGCGGCGAGGCGGGCCGGCGCAGGCCGGATCGTGGCCCTCACGACCACTCTGCCGCGCGAAGAGCTGGAGCGCGAACCGCAGGCCGACCGGATCATCGACTCATTCGCCGACATCGACGACATCGGCGCCCTGCTGGCCTAAAACAGCCGGGCGACGGCGGGAATACGCAGCACGCACCGCATCAGCCACGCCGGAACCAGCCGGCAGACACAGACGCAGATTTTCGTGAAAACACCCGGAATGCAGCTGCTACGGCCCCGGAACAAGGCCCGGAGGCCATGTTGCGCCACCCCCTGCGGCGCAGACATGACGCCCCAGCGAAGCAGCCGGCGGCGGCAGGCGGCGTCCAGATCGTACAGCGGCGTATCGACCGCCCCCGGGAAAACACCCGTCACGCGGACGCCGTATTTGCGGAACTCGAAATTCAGCGACCGGGCGAAGGTGCGCAGGAAACTTTTCGTCGCGGCGTAGGCCGCAATCGTCGGATAAGGCATCCACGCCGTCGCCGACGACATCACGAGGATATACCCCTCGCCCCGTCGCCGCATCTCCTCCCCGTAGAGACGGCACAGCAGCGCGGGCGTCGTGCAATGGAGCGTGACGATGCGGCCGATGCGTTCGGGTGGGGCTGCGGCCAGCGGACCGAACAGCAGGACGCCCGCATTGCAGACGAGCACCCCGATTTCGATGCCGCGCGCCGAGGTTTCGGCATGGAGTTTCACGGCGGCATCCGGTTCCGAAAGGTCCATGCAGAGCGGCAGCGTGCGCACGCCGTAACGCGCCGCAATTTCCCGGGCCGCGGCGCGATTCTCTTCGTCGCGATTGCCCGCCATTACCAAATCATACCCTTTTGCCGCCAGCTGCGCGGCATATTCGCGGCCGATTCCCGACGAAGCGCCGGTCACCAATGCGTATTTTCGCTGCCGGGAGGAGATCATATCGAATAATTTGCTACTTTTGCGCGGTTTAAAAATCTGTATCCTATGTTTCGGGGTCTCGCCACCGTTCTGCTGCTCGTCGTCTCCAACGCCTTTATGACGCTGGCATGGTACGGGCATATCGCCTTCAAATCACGGCTCGAACGCTTCGGGCTGACGGCCATCGTTCTGTTGAGCTGGGGCATCGCGCTGTTCGAATACTGCTTCCAGGTCCCCGCCAACCGCATCGGCAGCGCCGAATTCGGAGGTCCGTTCTCGATCTGGGAACTGAAGGTGATTCAGGAGGTCGTATCGCTCTCGGTCTTCACCGTCTTCGCGCTGGTCTTTATGAAATCCGACACCCTGCGCTGGAACCACCTCGCGGGATTCCTCTGCCTGGTTTTAGCCGTCTATTTCATTTTCCGCAAATAGCGCCAGCTCTTCGGCCTTCCCGCCGCGGATCAGGGGCAAAGCCCGGCGGATCGTCTCCGCAGGCCACTCCCACCATTTTATCGCAAGCAGGCTTTCGACCGTCGCCGGATCGAAGCGGTATTTGATGACCTTGGCCGGAACGCCTCCGACGATGGCATAGGGCGGCACATCGCGCGTCACAACGGCCCGTGAGGCGACGATCGCCCCGTCACCGATCGTAACGCCCGCCATCACGACCGCTTCGTAACCGATCCACACGTCATTGCCGACAACGATGTCGCCCCGGTTGTCCCACGCCGAAGCCACCTCCGACTTGTCGATGCCCCACTCCTCGCCCCAGAAAATCGGGAACGGATAGGTGGACAGCGATTTGAGCGTATGGTTGGCGCTGTTGAAGAGGAACCGCGCGCCGCAGGCCAGCGAGCAGAATTTCCCGATGACCAGCCGGTCGCCGTTCACCGGATAGTGATACAGCACGTTGTTGCGTTCGAAATCGACGGGGTCGGCCGCGAAATCGTTGTAGATCGTCCACTCCCCCACCTCGATATTCGGGTCGCTGACGACCTCTTTCAGATAGACCGTCTGCCGGTCCCCCTCGCGGGGATATATCTTATTTTTCATCTCTTTTCAATTCTATGTTGGGTAAAAAGCCCGTGATGATGCCCAGCAGGGGCAGCAGGGTGCTGACCCGGAAAATAAATTCGATGCTCGTCCGGTCGGCCAGCCACCCGAAGAAGGCCGAGCCGAGGCCGCCCAGTCCGAACATCAGCCCGAAGAAGACCCCGGCGATCATGCCGACCTTGCCGGGCATCAGGTCGGTGGCATAAACCAGAATGGCCGAGAAGGCCGACGAGATGACCAGTCCGATGATGACGGCCAGCACGATGGTACCGGTCAGGCCGGCATAGGGAAGCATCAGCGTAAAGGGCGCCGCACCGAGGATCGAGCCCCATATCACATATTTACGTCCGATGCGGTCGCCGACCGGCCCGCCGATGAAGGTCCCCGCCGCCGAAGCCGCGAGGAAAGCGAAAAGCGCATACTGCGCTCCCTGCACCGACATCGAGAATTTGTCCATCAGGAAAAAGGTGAAATAGTTGGTCATCGAGGCGATGTAGAAATACTTCGAGAAGACCAGTACGCCCAGGATAATGAGAGCATTCCGAATTTTACGTTTCGAGAGTCCGGGCCCCGTGGTATCCGCCGCAACGGCGGGCCTGCGGGCTGCCAAAGCCAGTTGCCGTTTGTACCAGTTCCCGATCTTTACGAGGATGAAGATAGCCAGCAGCGCGGCCAGTGCGAACCAACCGATCGAAGCCTGCCCGAACGGAATCACGATCAGCGCGGCCAGCAGGGGCCCCATGGCGCTTCCGGCATTGCCGCCGACCTGAAAGATCGACTGCGCCAGCCCTTTGCGACCTCCCGAGGCGAGCTGGGCCACGCGCGAGGATTCGGGATGGAAGACCGACGAACCGCAGCCGATCAGTCCGACCGACACCAAAATCAGGGCGAAGCCGGGAGCGGCGGCGAGCGCAAGCAGTCCGCACAGCGTGAAACACATCCCCGCGGCCAGCGAATAGGGCCGCGGATGGAGGTCGGCCAGCCGCCCGGCGACAGGTTGCAGAAGCGACGAGGTTAGTTGGAAAACCAGTGTGATGAGGCCGATCTGGGCAAACGTGAAGCCAAATTTCTCCTTAAGGAGCGGATAGACCGCCGGAATGACGGACTGCATCATGTCATTGAGCAGATGGGTGGCGCAGACCATCAGCAGGATCGGATAGACCGTCCTGCCCGCCCGGTTCATTTCCCGCGGTCCTTTCTCCATATCTGATACGAGTTAACGAAGTTCTGCCACACGATGTACGCCGTGGGGGCGATCGAGGAGATCGGGTCGAGGAACGACTGGGCCATCCACACCGCGAGGACCGTGTTTTTCTGCCCGAGAGACTGTCCGCCCGCAGGAGCGTCGCCGTAACGGCGGCCCAGCATGCGCCCCACCTTGAACTGCCCGAGGCAGATAGCCAGCGCGGCGAAGGCCAGCCACAGTTCCGTCGCGAGCGAAGCGTCGCGCAGGTCGATGATGAAGGCCGTCGTGCGGCCGATGATGACCAGCAGCGACGCCAGCCACATATAGAACGAGATCTGGCTGTGGTCGCCGACCCATTTCGCCGCCTTCGGGATGACCAGCCGGCAGAACTGCGCCGCGGCGAACGGCATCACCAGCAGCGGCGCGATGCGGGCCAGGATCTGCGCGAAGGTGCACGCCCCCGTCCCCGTGAAGGTCAGGATCACGGGCGCCAGCAGCGCGACGGCCATGTTGCAGAGCAGGCTGTACGTAGCCATCGTGGCGACGTTGGCCCCCAGCATGCCGCCGATGACCACCGCGGCCATCGCCACGGGAGCCAGCACGCAGACCATCGCCCCCTGCGCCAGAATGAGGTCCAGCGGACGCAGCAGCAGAAAAACCCCGATGCAGGCCACCGTCTGAACCAGCAGCAGCCACACATGGAGCATCGAAGGCTTCATCTGGCTGGGTTTCACGCGGCAGAAGGTGACGAACAGCATCAGGAAGATCAGCGTCGGGGTGATCATCTGCCCCGACAGCTCCTCCAGCGCCGAGATCGGACGGCACAGCAACGCCCCGACAACCATGGCCGTCGGCATGGCGACGGTCTTCACGTTGCGGTGCAGGTGTTCCAGCAGGTGCATTTTAAGCCAGCAGCTCCCTAACCTTGGCCGAAATGTCCTTGCCGTCGGCGCGGCCCGCGAGCCTCTTCGAAGCCACGCCCATCACCTTGCCCATCTCCTTCATCGACGTGGCGCCGACCTCGGCGATCAGGGCCTTGACCTCGGCGGTCAGTTTCTCCGGGGTGAGCTGCCTGGGCAAGAACTCCTGGAAAACGGCCACCTGGGCCAGCTCCTCCGACGCCAGGTCGGGACGGTTTTGCTCGGAGAAGATCGCCGCCGAGTCGGTTCCCTGCTTGGCGAGCTTCGAGATGATCTTCAGCACGTCGGCGTCGGGCAGTTCGGCGATCTCCGGACCTGCGGTCTTGGCCTCGATGATGTATTTCTTCGCATTGCGCAGCGCGCTCAGGCGCACCGTGTCCTTGGCCTTCATGGCCTCCATGATTCCTTTCGAAATCTGCTGTTCCAACGACATGACTTTCTTATTTTAAGTTAAACAACCAATTTCTCACTCCGCAGGCCGCCGCACGACGACAATCTCGTCGAAACGCCGCTGCGACTCCGTTCCGACAACTTTCCCCTTCGCAGGAAACTCCCGGTCGAAAGCCTCGGCGGCGGAGGGGTCGATGTCGTAAATCGAATCCTCGACATAGCGCCCCCGAATGCCGGACAACGCACCGTCGTACAGTTCACAGACGTGCAGGGCCATGGCATACATGTTATCCGCCGTGCGGATTCCCAGCATCTCGGCGGGAACGAAGCCCTGATACAAATAATAATCCGGGTCGCCGCAGAGCAGCAAGGCCCGAAATCCCAGTTCCCGGGCCAGTTCGCGGGTCCGGGAGATCAGCCGGCCGCCGATGCCCTGACGCTGGCACTCCGGCAGGACCGAAATCGGCCCGAGGCTCAACACCTCACAGACCGTTCCGTCGTCACCGTGGAGAACCGCGCGCAAGGAAACGACATTGCCCACGATTCGCCCATCGCGCTCGGCCACGAGATCCAACTCGGGCACAAAGGCCGGACTGTCACGCATGACATGCAACAGGTAGTGCTCGCAACATCCGGGCGAATAGAGGTTCCAGAACGCCTCCCGCGTAACGTTCTCCGTCTCGCGGTAATCCGCAGGCTGTTCGGTTCTCAATTTCAGTTCCACTGCTTCCATTTTATTTATCGGAAAACAAAAACCGCAGCACGTCGCGCATCAGCCGGTCGCGCTGCACGCCGTCGGGGATCGACTCGAAGGGGAACCCCGCGACGAAAGTCCGTCCTCCGGCATCGCAGGCCACGGCCGCCGTGCGGCCGCTGTCGTCGTAACGCATCACGGCGAAAGCCCCCGCACCCGCGGGCTTCAGCGCATCGGCCCGCTCGACGACGTAACGGTCGCGGCGGTACTCGGTATTGAAGCGGTATTCGCCGCGCGAAAACGACGCGTCCGAAGTCATGACCCGCACCCGTCCGCGCTCCGAGGGATGTCCCCCGTCGGAGTCGATGCGGAGCACCTCCCGGGCGAACGCGCGCCCCTCCTCCGGGGTCCCTTCGGCCCAGAGGTCGGCCGCCACGTAGCTTCCCGATGCAAAAAGCCCTCCGCCGCCGGCCAGATAACGCCGCAGGACGGCCTGCAACTCCGGCGGAAAGGTCCGGAAGGCCGCCTCGCACACACCGCGGCCCAGCGGCGTGGTGCGCTGCTTGCCCAGGATCAGGTCGACGGCCGGATAGGCTTCGAGCGACACCTCGCCCCGCTCCACGGCCCGGGCCGACGCCGAGCAGAACGAGTAGCCCGCCGCCGCGACGGAACGCCCGTGCAGGGCCGGATAGTCGAACGTATTGCCGCCGATCACGTCGGTCTCCCAGTCGCACGCGCAGGCCCCGAGGGCGACGCTGTCGACGTTGCAGCGGGCCTGCGCGAGGTCGAAGACGCGCTGCGCTCCGATGAAGGCGATGTCCTGCCGGTCGGCAACGCCTCCGTCGAGGTCCATGCGGAATCCGGCCAGCGAATCGTTCCGTTCGCTCTGCGGGGCGCTCACGCGGTCGAACCCGTTGACGATCAGCACGCAGCCCTTTTCGTCGGGCACGCGGCAGGCCGCGAGCGTCTCGCTCGGGAAGCTCTCGCCGCCCTCGTTGACGGCGGTGACCCGGTAACTGTACATGCGCCCCGGTTCCTGCCGGACGGTCAGGCGGGGTTTGTCGACATAACGGCCGTTGTCGAAACCGCCGTCGTCCACGCGCGTGTAGACCACATAGCCCGTCGGCGCGGCGGTCGCTTCGAGCGGGTCCATCGCCGGGCTCCACGAGAGCGCGACCTCGCCGGCGGCGGCGAATTCCGCGGCGAAAGCCTCGACCGGCAGCGGCTGGACCACATAGGGCAGATCGTATTGCGAACTGACATAACGCAGGATACCCTTGTAAACAGCCCGGCTCACGAGGAACTTGAAGCGCGGGTCGTGCCCCAGGCGCATGTCGGCGAAATTCTGGTGCGACAAGAGTTCGAGCAGCATCGTCGGGACGCCCGGCACGCGCGCTTCGTAGTAGGCGCGGTTCCACATCCCGCGGCGGCTCCAGGCCGGTTCGCAGGTGCGGCGGATATCCTCGACGATCTGCGTCTGCACGAGGTCCGTCAGGTCGCGCGAACGGTAGCGGTCGGCCCCGCCCTGGAATTTGCCCTTGTTCTCGCGGGTGAAGAAGATGCCCAGCGTGCCGATGATGCCGTCGCCGTCGCGCACCCCGGCGTCGGAGTGGAACGCCAGCGCCATGTCGACCGGAATGCGCAGCCCCGCGGAGTCGGGCAGACGCTCCGAGCCGCCCATTAGGGCATTGACCCAATGGGCGCGCGACATGTAGTCGTCCTTGTAGTCGTCGGTGTTGTTTTTCGGCGTATAGACCTCTTCCGGAAATCCCGCCCACTGAAGCCAGTAGCGCGCCCCCTCGCAGAAACGCGGGTAACCGCTGGTCTCCCCGGCATGCTCCGCGCCGGGCAGGCGCAGCGAGTCGCAGGACGTGCGGGCCACGTTGCCGTAGCCGCCTCCGATCTTCACCGCGTCGGCCGAGACGATGCGCCCGCCCGCCCGCGAACGGTTCGAAAGGGTCACGACCTCCTGCCGTCCGGCGGCGAAGGGAAAACGCCCGAGGTAAATCCACGTCCCGCCGCCCATCGTCTGATTGACGGCAAACGAGGTCTCGCCGCCGAGGTGGCGGACCGTATAATGCGCGTCGTCGGCGCTTTCGGGCGTCGATTCATAGCTCACATAAACCGCATATTCGCCCCGTTCGGGAATGTCGGCCTGCCACACGGCACGGCCCGTGGCCCCGCCGGTCACGGTCCGCACACGGCGCGTCGTGCCGTCGCGGAAGGGATTTTCGCCCGTATGATAGACCTGCCGGAGGTGCGCGAAGCCCGCGCCGCCGCTCTCCCACGCCCCCTCCTCCGCATACTGCCCGGCGTTGTCGTTGTCGGCCAGCACTTCGTATTTCTGCACGTCGCGTTCGCGCGGCAGCAGCACGCATGCCCCGGCGTTTTCGAGCATCGGAACCAGGTACGGCAAAACATAGCTTTGCGTATAGAGGTCCTCGCAGGTCTGCCAGAGCGCCGAACGCTGCCATTTCCAGCGGTTCTCCGTCTGGTCGAAATAGCGTCCGTGGCTCTGCCACAGGGCGATATGGCGTCCCGAAAGTCCCCGTCCGGGGGTCTCGGGAGCCGAAAGGCGCGTCACGAGCGGACGCCCGGAGCGGTTGGTGAAAAGCACGATCTTCTTCTTATCGACCGCTTTGCGCAGCTGCGTGGCGTTGCGGCAGGCCAGCGGAATCAACTCGGAGGCCTCGCGGCCGTCGGTGTAAAGTTCGACGGCGGCCTTGCGGAACTCATGCGGCAGCAGGGCGCGCACCGAGTCGCGCATGGCCCGCAGGTTCTCCTCGCGGAAGGGATAGTTGGCCAACGCCGCCGTGGCGTAGATCCGCACCCGGCTGCGCGAGGCCTTGACGGCCTGAACGCGCACGGTGATCGGCTCCGGTTTCTGGTAACCGCTCGTCACCTCGCGCGAAACGATGCGCGAAAGGGTCCGGCCGATCTCCTGCCGCGTCGCGGAACCGA
Source organism: Alistipes sp. AF14-19 (assembly GCF_003461645.1). Taxonomy (NCBI): domain Bacteria; kingdom Pseudomonadati; phylum Bacteroidota; class Bacteroidia; order Bacteroidales; family Rikenellaceae; genus Alistipes; species Alistipes sp. AF14-19. Next base: position 10,078 of record NZ_QTXM01000002.1, on the reverse strand, counting down.
TTTCCGCGGCGGAGACATTACCTAAAGCAAAGAGTGAGATAAGAGTGTATAAAACCTTATTTTTCATGGCGTTTCACAAGCAGCAGCATGCCGATCATCGTAAAGGCGGCATTGTAAATCAACAGTTCGAAACCAATCTGATAATCCCAGGTCTTCAGCGCCCACCACTGCACCAGCGCACTCAATGCCGGGGCCGCGAGGGCCACCAGCGGCATCCAGCGGTCGCGGACCTTCAGGCGCGTGAACATCCCGAAGGCGAACATGCCCAGAATCGGACCGTAGGTATAGCTGGCGACCTTGTAGACCAGATTGATGACGCTGTCGTCGGCCCAGTACTCGAAGGCCAGGATCACGCCGGCCATCCCGAGCGCCATCGCCACGTGGACCCCGCGGCGGATGCGCGTGAGGCGTGCGTCGCCATAGCGTTTCGTGCCTTCGAGCATATCCACCGTGAAAGAGGTCGTGAGAGCCGTGAGGGCCGACCCGGCAGCTGAATAAGTACTTGAAATAAGTCCTACAACAAACAGAATGCCAACGATAAGCGGCAATCCGCCTTCGACAGCGACCAGCGAAAAGACCTGATCGCTCTTGGCGGGTGCGGCCATGCCGCTGCGCTCCATGTACAAATAGAGCAGCACGCCCAGCACGAGGAACAGAAAGATCACGAAAATCTGGCTCACGGCCGTCAGCACGATGTTCTTCTGCGAGTCGCGCGGCGTGGCGCAGCTCAAGTTGCGCTGCATCATGTCCTGATCGAGTCCGGTCATGGCCACCAGCAGGACGATACCCGCGGCGAACATTTTCCAGAAATAGCGGTCCGAAGCGGGATCGTCGAAGAAGAAAATGCGCGACATGGGCGAAGCGGAAACCTCGCGGGCCGTATCGGCGAACGAGAGACCCAGCCCCCGCATGATGAAGACGATCGACAGCACGAGGCTCGCCACAAGGCAGAAAGTCTTGAGCGTATCGGTCCAGATCAGCGACTTGACGCCGCCCTGCCGGGTGTAGAGCCAGACGAAAAACATCGTGACGAGGGCGTTGCCCCAGAACGGGAAGCCGTAGTGCGAAAAGACCAGCAGCTGCATCACGGCACAGACCACATAGACGCGCAGCGCGGCGCCCAGCATCTTCGAAATGAAGAAAAACCACGCCCCGGTGCGGTGTGACTTTACGCCGAAACGGTTATCGAGGTACTCGTAGAGCGAGACGACCCGCAGGCGGTAGAACGTGGGAATCAGGACGAAAGCCACAATCAACTGCCCCACCGTGAAGCCCGCGACCATCTGCATGTAGGAAAACGAGTCGGCGGCGACCGAGCCGGGGACCGAAATGAAGGTCACGCCCGACATCGCGGCGCCGATCATGGCGAAAGCCGCCATGTACCACGGGGTGCGGCGGTTGCCGGTGAAGAAGCCGGCGTTGTCGGCACGGCAGCCCGAGGCCCATGCGACGGCGAAAAGGACGGCTATATAGCCCAGGACGGTGGCGGTAACGGCGGCAGGAGTCATAACTTGTATTTGGGTTCGAATTACAAAGGTATAAAAAAAGACGGACACGAAGGCGGGTAGGCGCGGATTTTATAAACCCGAAAACAGGATGCGGAAGATCGTATGTCGTATTGGATTTCCGGAAAAAACAGTTATTTTTGCTACTAATTATACATCAAACCCTTAAACGATATGGCATTTCTCAAAGAATTCAAGGAGTTTGCCCTCAAAGGCAACGTAATGGACATGGCCGTCGGCGTGATCATCGGCGGCGCGTTCGGCAAAATCGTATCGTCGCTCGTGAACGACATCCTGATGCCGCCCATCGGCGCGCTGATCGGAAACACCGACTTCTCGCAGCTGCGGCTCGACATCTCGAAAGTCCGCGACGTGACGTCGAACGCCATGCACTCTGTGGGCGACATGGTGACCGGAGGAGGCGATCCCGCGCAGGCTGCCGCAGCGGCAGAACCGATCTACTGGAACTACGGCGCATTCATCCAGCAGTGCGTGGATTTCACGATCCTGGCGCTCTGCGTGTTCCTGATGGTCAAGCTGATGAACCGGCTGATGAAGAAAAAGGAAGAGGCTCCGGCTCCCGTTCCCGAACCGCCCGCACCGACGAAGGAGGAGCTGCTGCTCACCGAAATCCGCGACCTGCTGAAAGAGCAGAAGAAATAAGCGGGAAAATCCCGGAACCAAACAGCCCGGCTTTTTGAGGCCGGGATATTTTCTTATATTTGTTTTCACCTTACTTGATTAGTTTGCAGAGGCATACAACCAACTAACTATAATTTATGATATGAACATTCCTTCGATTTTCTGGATCGTGCCTGCCGCGTCCGTCGTCGCCCTGTCCTTCGCATGGGCGTTTTACCGCCTGATGAAGCGCGAGGACGAGGGTACGCCGCGCATGCGCGAGATCGCCGCGCACGTGCGCAAGGGCGCCATGGCCTACCTGCGCCAGCAGTACAAGGTCGTCGGCATCGTCTTCGCGGTGCTGGCGTTGTTTTTCGCCTGGCTGGCCTACGGCGCCGGGGTGCAGAACGGCTGGGTTCCCTTCGCCTTCATCACCGGCGGCTTTTTCTCGGGGCTTGCGGGCTACTTCGGCATGAAGACCGCGACCTACGCTTCGGCCCGTACGGCCAATGCCGCGCGGCAGTCGCTGGACCGCGGCCTGAAGGTCGCATTCCGCAGCGGTGCGGTGATGGGACTGGTGGTCGTGGGCCTCGGCCTGCTCGACATTTCGTTCTGGTACGTCATTCTGAACCATTTCGTCGAGGTCGCCGGGCCGCAGAAGCTCGTGGTCATCACCACGACGATGCTGACCTTCGGCATGGGCGCCTCGACGCAGGCTCTGTTCGCGCGTGTCGGCGGCGGCATCTACACCAAGGCGGCCGACGTGGGCGCCGACCTGGTGGGCAAGGTCGAGGCGGGCATCCCCGAGGACGATCCGCGCAATCCCGCGACCATCGCCGACAACGTGGGCGACAACGTGGGCGACGTGGCCGGCATGGGCGCCGACCTTTACGAGAGCTACTGCGGTTCGATCCTCGCCACGGCGGCGCTGGGCGCCGCGGCCTTCTCCTCGGCCGGTTCCGAGGCGTTGCAGATCAAGGCCGTGATGGCCCCGATGCTGATCGCCGCGGTGGGCATCCTGCTCTCGATCCTCGGCATCTTCCTCGTGCGCACGAAGGAGGGGGCCACGATGCGCGAACTGCTCCGTTCGCTGGGCGTGGGCGTCAATTTCAGCTCGCTGCTGATCGCCGCCGCCACGTTCGGCATCCTCTGCCTGCTGGGCGTCGAGAACTGGGTCGGACTCTCGTTCTCAGTCATCACGGGCCTCGTGGCGGGCATTGTCATCGGGCAGGCCACGGAATACTTCACCTCCCATTCTTATAAACCGACACAGAAGATCGCCGGGAGCGCCCAGACAGGCCCTGCGACGGTCATCATCGCCGGCATCGGCTCGGGAATGATCTCCACGGCCATCCCCGTCGTGACGATCGGCGTGGCGATCATCCTTGCCTACCTCTGCGCCATCGGCTTCGACATCGAGAACATGATGGCTCCGCAGAACATGTCGATGGGTCTCTACGGCATCGGCATTGCGGCCGTGGGCATGCTCTCGACGCTGGGCATCACGCTGGCCACGGACGCCTACGGCCCTATCGCCGACAATGCGGGCGGCAATGCCGAGATGAGCGGCCTCGGCCCCGAGGTCCGCAAACGCACCGACGCGCTCGACGCGCTGGGCAACACCACGGCCGCCACGGGCAAGGGCTTCGCCATCGGATCGGCGGCCCTGACGGCCCTCGCGCTGCTGGCCTCCTATATCGAGGAGATCCGCATCGGTCTGATCCACAACGGGGTGACGATGCTCGAAATGTCCGACGGGACGATGCGCTTCGTGCAGGACGCCTCGATTCTCGATTTCATGGAATATTACCGCGTGTCGCTGATGAACCCCACGGTGCTGATCGGCGTCTTCATCGGCGCGATGATGTCGTTCCTCTTCTGCGGGCTGACGATGAACGCCGTGGGCCGCGCCGCGCAGAGCATGGTCGAGGAGGTGCGCCGCCAGTTCCGCGAGATCAAGGGCATCCTCACGGGCGAGGGAACGCCCGACTACGCGCGCTGCGTCGCCATTTCGACCCGCGGTGCGCAGCGTGAGATGCTGTTTCCGAGCCTGCTGGCCATCGCCGCTCCGGTCGTTGTCGGACTGGTATTCGGGGTGGCGGGCGTAATGGGCCTTCTGGTCGGCGGATTGAGTTCCGGTTTCGTGCTGGCGGTCTTCATGGCCAATGCCGGGGGCGCCTGGGACAACGCCAAGAAGATGGTCGAGGAGGGGCACTTCGGCGGCAAGGGTTCCGACTGCCACCGGGCCACGGTCGTGGGCGATACGGTCGGCGATCCCTTCAAGGATACGTCGGGTCCGTCGCTCAACATTCTCATCAAACTGATGTCGATGGTCGCGATCGTGATGGCGGGGCTTACGGTCGCCTTCCATTTATTCTGATTTTATAGGGCATCTTCGCACTTGCGCTCGCAGGGCACGAATGGGACGTATTCCGATACTACCCATCCGTGCCCCGCTTCGTTTAAGCACAAATCTGCGTCTCCAAAATCGAATAAAGTCTTTTGTCCTTTTATTTTTTCGACGTTCCGCTTTCGAGGATCGAGACGATGGAGTAGAGCGTGAAACAGATGGCGCCGAATCCCGACAGCACACGCGCCGGGACGAAGAATTTGGCCTGGAATGCGGCCTCCTCGTAGAGAAACGCCGCGAGGAACAGGCATGCCAGCGCCGTCAGCACGGGGATGATCGGAATGCGGTTGGCCAGCGGGAAGTCGGCGTGCCAGATTTTCGCCAGCAGAATCACCTTGCTCGAAATGCTCCAGCAGATCAGCGCCAGACCGATCAGCACGAATCCCACGAAGTTGATCGGATGATCCCAATAGGCGAAAATCAGGATCAGCCCCAGCACGAATGCCAGCGAACCCATCGTCAGCACGAGTCCCGTCCATTTGCCTTTCTCGGCCATCGTGTAGCTGCCGCGGGCCTGGCGGGCTATGCTGGCGACCAGCGCGATGAGCGACGTGCAGACGCAGGCGATTCCGAACATCACGCTCCCGGCGACGATGTGTGCCGGAAGCGTTCCGCGCACATAGAGCAGGATGCACCAGACCCAGGCGATGGCGGCGATTGCCGAGACGATGAAGATCAGCAGCGACGACTCGGCGCGGGTGAATCCGGCCGGGTTGACCGAGAAGGAGTCGTCGGCGGAGTTTTTGGGAATCAGGCTGAAGCGTGTCGACGAGGTCGCCGCCGTGGCCACGCAGGCCGTGATCAGCCCCAGTCCGCAGACGACGTGTCCGGTGACCAGCGCGCCGGGCCAGTGCGAGGCGATGATGAATGCGCCGCTGATGAGCGTCAGCATGGCGAACGTGTAGCCGATCGCCGGGAAGAGGTACTTCGCCGCCGCCGTGTAGGTCCCGATGATCTGGCGGATGATCGTTGCGGCGGTGCAGTAGAGCGCGATGCAGATGGACCCGAGGTAGAAGACGACGGGACCTGCCGTCAGACGAGCCGCGTCGGTTCCGGCCGCGAAAATATAGGCTCCGTAAGCGAAGCAGAAGGCGGCCATTGCGAGCGGAATGGTGCGGAAAAGGATGCTTATACCGTGATTCATAGGCTTGATTGTTTTCCGAACACCCTGCAAATCCCGCACCAACAAAATTTTTCGTATCTTTGGGGGCGTAACGATCCTTTTACCAGTCGGAAGGTTTTACGGAGTTGCGCGCGATTTTGTGTTGCGCCCCATTCGACTTTTTAGTATCTTTGTCCCTATGAAAAACATCGTTTTTGACCTTGGCGGAGTTCTTTTCGCCCGTGATAAAAGCAAGTGCACCCCCGAACTGCTCGAATTTTTCAGTTTTCTCCGCGCCCCGCGCATGCCGCTCTTCTGGGAGGAGTACGACCGCGGCACGTCGACGCTCGAAGAGGTGACCGCCACCATCAGCGGGATGACCGGCCGTCCCGTGGAGACCTGCGCCGCCGTCCTTCGGCTGGCCGTCGACCTGCAGGAACCCGTGAAGCCGACCGAACGGCTCGTCGGCGACCTGAAAGCGGCGGGCTACCGGCTCTACGTGCTTTCGAACATGTCGCGCGAGTTCATCGACTTCCTGCGCCGCTTCCCCGTCTACGGGCTTTTCGACGGCGAGGTGGTCTCCTGCGAGGAGCACACCGTGAAACCCGAGCCGCGCATCTACGAGATTCTGCTCGAACGCTATGGCCTGACCCCCTCCGAGACGCTTTTCATCGACGACCGGGAGATGAACATCGAGGCGGCCGCCGCTCTGGGCATTCACGGCTTCGTCTTCGATCACCGCGATCCCGACGCGGCGTGCGACGCCCTGCGCCGGCGGTTGTTGCAATCGGACTGCATATAAACAAAAGGAAGAGACCGGTTTGCACCGGTCTCTTCCTTTTTGAGCCTCTTCCGGGAGATCAGTTGAAGGTGTAGCGGATGCTGAACATCGCCGACCAGGTCGAAATCGTGCCGGCGTACTTCGACCATGTGGGTTTGTTGAACGTGTAGGCGCCGTTCTCGTATTTCAGGATGTTGGTCGTGCTGATCCGTTTGACGTTGCCCCAGTCGCGGTTGAGCATGTTGGCGATGTTGTTGACATCGAGCCCCAGCGAAATCGTGTTGCGCCGGCCTTTGACGTTGACGTAGAAGTCCTGCGAGAAGCGGAAGTTCAGCATGTGCTGCCAGGGCATCACGGCGCCGCCGCGCTTCGAGTATTCGCCGGTGTGCTTCGAGAGATAGTCGTCGTTCTGGATGAATTTCCAGTACTCCTCCCTGTTCTCGTCCGACGTGAACGGCATGCCGTCGAGTTCCTCGCGGGTCGGAATGTAGATCAGGTTCACCGCGCCGCGGTCGTTCGTCACGGGGTTCTGGTACTTGCCGCTCTGCACGTACATCGTGTAGGAGTAGCGCGAATAGGAGTACGAACCGATATATCCCTGGCGGAACGCCTCGTAGTAAAGCCCGAAGTTCGACGCGCCGCTCTTGTGCGCGAGGCGGTAGCCGACGTTGAGCAGGATGCGGTGGGGCGACACGTAGGATGCGTAACCCAGTTCGGGCACGTTCGAACCGTTCTTGTTGAACGTGTTGGTGCTGAATGCCGAGGTCACCTGGTCGCCGATGCCGTCGATCACGTTCTTGGCGCTCGAATAGGTGTAGGCCGCCGTCAGCGAGAGACCGAAGCCCCAGGTTTTCGACACCTGCGCCGAGACCGAAGCGTAGTAGCCGTCCACGTCGTCGGTGTTGTTGATCAGGTAGGGATTGACGGTCTCGCCGTCCTTATTCCTGATATTGCCGCTTTCCCAATAGGTGCGCGCCTCGGGTTCGCCCGGGAGCCGGATGCCGCCCTCTTTCTCGACCATGCCGAGTTTGGTGACGGTCACCGAGTTGAAGTCCTTGTTGTAGATCCCCTCGATATTGAGGTTGACGTCGCCCGGAAGTTTCAGGTCCAGCGCCAGCGAGCTTTTCCACGTCGAAGGCATTTTGAGGTTCTTGTCCAGAATGGTCGGCTGCGTGTTGGCCGCCAGGTCATGTCCCTTGTAGGTTCCCTTGTACACGTCTTCCAGCATGTCTTTGACATTGGTGTGGAATTTGGGCATGTTGTCGCCCTTTTCGTTTCTGTAAAGCGTCAGTCCGTTCTGGATGGTGTTGCTGTTTCCGGCCACCGATACGAGCCATACGAACGGCAGGCGGCCGTTGAACACGCCCGTACCTCCGCGGAGGATATACTTGCGCTCGCCGGTCATGTCCCAGTTGAAGCCCACGCGGGGAGCCACCGACAGACGCGCCTTGGGCATATCCGAGGTCTTGTAGCCGCCGTGGTCGGCGAAGATCTCCGTAAAGTCCTTATTTTCGTTGCCCGAGATCGACGGATAGACCGGAACCTCGAAACGCACTCCGACCGTCGCCTTGAAACGTTCGCTCACGTTGATCTCGTCCTGCAGGTAGACCGAGTACTGCATGTGGGAGAACTGGGGGAACGCCTGCGAAAGGTCGTCGTTGTTGCCGTGTGCGATCCGGAACGCCAGCGGGGCCTTGTCGTTCTTGAAGTCGTCCCAGCTCTCGTAGACGTAGTATCCCGCGCCGCCCTGCAAGTAGCCGTTCGTGGTCAGGTTGTGCTCGAACTGCAAACCGGCCACCAGCCGGTGCTTGCCCAGCGTGTAGCCGATCTCGTCGGTTAGGATGTGCGTCGACACTTCGCGCAGGTTGCCTTCGGTGAAGGGATCGAGTCCGAACGAGGCGTACAGGGCGCTCGCGCCGTTCTCGGCAGGCTCCAGAATGTCCACCGTCGGGAAGATGCCGCCGTCGTAGCTGCGCGGCTCGTACTGGTGCGAATAGGTGTAGCGAAGCGTGTTCGTCAGGCGGCTGTCCATGAAGCGGGAGTTGAGTTCGGCGGCCACCGACGTGAAGTTCTGCTCCTGATAGTAGCGCGAATTTCCGAAATACATGGCGTAGACCGAGGTGCGGCCGTAAACGTCCTTGTCGTACACTTTGCCGGCGTTGAGCGGCGAAATGGACGACGACGGGGCCGACGAATACTTGTTCTGCGTCCGGCTGAACCGCACGTTCAGCGCGTGGTTGCGGTTGATGTTCCAGTCCACGCGTGCCATGAGCTTGTAGCCGGGCGTCTTCACCGAATAGTTCTGGTAGGCGCCGGGGTTGTAGCCGTAGTTGTCGATCAGGAACCGGCTCATCTCGTCGAGTTTCGCGGTCGTCGGGCGGTTGTATTGCAGGGCTTTGCCGAAATCCTGGCTTTCGCTCGTGCGGGCCAGCCGGGAGTTGCCCGGCGTGGTGTTCCACTCGCGCTCGAAGTTGGCGAACACGAAGAGCTTGTTCCTGACGATCGGGGCGCCGACGCTGAATCCGAGCGTGTTGTTCCGCATCTCGCTCAGCGACAGTTTGCCGCCGTCGTACTTGTCGCCCTGGAGCTGGTCGCTCTTGGAGTAGAGGTAGGCCGAGACCTTCAGGTCGTTGGTTCCCGACTTGGTGACGGCGTTGATCGCTCCGCCCGTGAATCCGCTCTGGCGCACGTCGAAGGGGGTTATCGACACCGACACCTGCTCCAGCGCGTCGAGCGAAATGGGCGAACCGCCTGCGGGCAGATTGCCGCCGATGCCGAACATGTTGTTGAACGCCGCGCCGTCGACCGTCACGTACGACTGGCGGTAGTTGCCGCCGCCGATGGCCAGTCCCGAGGTGGTCGACGAGGCCTGCGGCGTGAGGCGCATGATGTCGTTTATGCTGCGGTTGACCGTAGGCATCAGTTCGATCTGCTCGTTGGAGATGCTGGTGACCGCCCCTGCGCGGTTGACGTTCATCGAACTGTTCTTGCCGTCGGCCGTGATGACCACGGCTTCGAGCTCCTGGCTGTCTTTGAGGAAAGCGTCGCGCTTGAGGGTCTGGCCCAGCGACAGCATCAGTCCCGGGAATTCGACGCTCTGGCAGCCCACGAACGAGAAGGTCACCGTGTAGGGACCTCCCGTGCGCAGTCCTTGCAGGTTGTAGCCGCCGTTCTTGTCGCTCACGGCGCCGTACTGCGTGCCTGAAGGGGTGTGCACGGCGATGACCGTGGCGCCGGCGAGCGGCTGTCCGTCGGCGTCGGTCACCGTGCCGTTCATTCCCGAAGTCGTCACCTGCGCATCGGCTGCGCAAAATGCGAAGACCGAGAGCATGAGAAGGAAAAGTTTCTTCATAAACGTTGGTTTTTGTGAATAAGGGATTTTTTTGGGTTTCGTTGTAGATGGATCGTTTGTTTCCTTTTTCGCGGCGTTTCGGTTTCCGGATTCGGCCGTTTTGAGAAAACGGCGAGAGACATTCCCGTTGCAGGAACATCCCTCGTCAGTCGTATGTGTGTCCTGAAAGAGCTTTTCGCCAATCGTGGGAACTCATTTCCGGGGTGTCTGTGCAGACGATTTCGGCCATTCTTTCCATGACGCAAATATATATCAAACCCGTTGGTTGAATTAAAATAAAGCATCTTTAACAAGACCAATTTTACGA